>CAMAUL010000024.1 GCA_945861405.1 Candidatus Methylobacter oryzae
CGAGACAGGAGTCGAGTAGTCCCCAGAAGCGATAGGGCATGTGTTTTCACGAAGCGTTTTTTGCGTAGTGAAAATGCAGGCTTTCCGAAATCGCGTCGAGTCATTGCGAGAATGATGTTGGATACCCCTTGTTGTGGGTATCCAACGAAAGAAGCAGGACGGCTGGGGCAGCCGCAGGCATTAGCGGTCACGTAGTTTTTGCCGCTTGTTGGGCAGGGATGCCCATAAAAGCTTTCGCAAAAATAGTGACTCCCCGGTCATCGCTCGTCGTTTTAGCCACTGAAAAACAGCTTAACCGTAACACTTGTCGCCGTCGGTACGCTAACACACATAAAGCCGCTGAGTTATTTCTTGCATTTCATGGCTGCCACCTGATTTGGCCTCGTTTCACCCAACCCGAATAGCAACTTGAGCACTAGATTACCCTATGTTATAACCCCATAGAATTAAAAACTTTATAACCTTTTGGGTATTACTGATCCCCATTATGGCGAAGCCATCCGACTACCACATATATAAATTATTTATGACTGCCACATATAGCCCACGACAAAACCATCTTCTCGGCACCCTGCCGACAGACGCATACGAGCGCCTTTTCCCGGATTTGGAACTAATTCAGATGCCGCTGGGCAAAGTCATTTACGAGTCGGGGGACGAGTTGCGCCACGCCTATTTCCCGACGACCTGCATCGTATCGCTGCTTTACGTCATGGAAAATGGCGCTTCAGCCGAAATCGCCGTAATAGGCAACGATGGCATCATTGGTGTCGCCCTGTTCATGGGCGGAGGAACCATGCCTAATCGAGCCGTCGTGCAGAGTGCAGGTTACGCCTATCGGCTGCGGGCGCATCGCCTTATGCAGGAATTCGACCGTTTTGGTGGACGTCGCTACGGGACGTCACATGATTTGTTACTGCGCTATACCCAGGCGCTGATTACCCAGATGGCACAAACGGCCGTCTGTAATCGGCATCATTCCGTGGATCAGCAACTCTGTCGATGGTTGCTGCTAAGCATCGACCGCCTCGCTGTGGACGAGTTGACCATGACCCAGGAATTGATCGCCAACATGCTGGGCGTGCGCCGCGAAGGCGTAACGGAGGCCGCAGGGAAATTGCAGCAAGCCGGGTTGATTAATTACAGCCGTGGCCGTATCACGATACTGGATAGGCCGGGATTGGAAGCGCGGGTCTGTGAATGCTACCAAGTGGTCAGAACAGAGTTCGATCGCCTACTGCCCCCCCCCGCGCAGTCCGCTGACATCGTTCATTCGGGCGGTACGTTTACGCAGAAATCGCAAAGCGACAGTGACAAGATAAGTTCGCTTCCCTTGAGCTGACTAGCAAGGTACTTCTGTCAGTACGGCTATCTGTACGCTGGCGTACAGACCCTACCGGGGATTTGGCGTATTATCAGGTCACAGCAGCAAATAAACGCCGACAAAACATCTGTAGGGGGGGAATTCATTCGCCCCTACACATTGCTCAACATGTCTCATGTGCGTTTCATGCCCATCTCCGTAGGTCGGGTTAGCGTAGCGTAACCCGACATTTGCCGATTGAATGTGTCGGGTTACGCTACGCTAACCCGACCTACATGGCTACATGACTGACCCAGTCGCCACAGGAGATCGCATGTCATATCAAATCATTAAACACTACAATGCCTCATCCATCCGTAAATGGCTTTCAGGGATGTCTCGATTAACCTTGCTCGGTGCTTTGGTTTTTTCCGGCTGTACCTCGGAACACACGGGCGGGCAAGGCAATCAGGCGCAACAAGAGACAGAGAGTTCCGGCAGCAACCCTGTTCACAAGGAGGTCGGCGAGGCATCTTGGTATGGCCCTGGATTTCAAGGCCAGGAAACCGCCAATGGAGAGACCTTTGACCAAAAAGAAATGACCGCCGCCCATCCAAGTTTGCCAATGGGAACCAAGGCCCAAGTAACCAACCTCGAGAATGGCAAGAAGGTCGAAGTCAGAATCAATGACCGAGGCCCCTTTGCCGAAAACCGCGTCATCGATCTTTCCGGTGCAGCGGCTAATAAGATCGACATGAAAAAGGACGGCACCAGTCAGGTCAAGATTGAGACTAAATCCGTTAAGAAAAAACGCTCCACCCATCGGCCCAGAAAATCAAAACCTGTATTCACAGGGTCATCAATCGGTAAAGCTGAGTAATACGCCGGTTTTCAGTAAGCTGGTGAGCGCTTCAGCTGTCATCGCACAACCGAAATAACAGCCTTGACCCTCATCGCAATGCAGGGCCAGAAGAAATGCGGACTGCTCTGATGTTTCCACTCCCTCTGCAATGACTTGCTTGTTAAGGCTCTTCCCCATGCTAATCACCGCACTGACAATGGTGGCATCATCCGCATTGCTGGTCATGTCGTTCACGAACGACTGGTCAATTTTCAGGGTATCAATCGGAAACTGTCTCAGATAACTTAAGCTGGAATAACCGGTGCCAAAATCATCAATCGCCAGTTTTATGCCCATGTCCGAGAGTGCATGCAGCACTGAATCGCTAGACTCGGCATCCTGCATCAGCAAACTTTCGGTCAGTTCGAGTTCCAGATGGATTGGCTCCAAACAAGTCTCCACAAGAGTTGCACGTATGTTTGCAAGAAAATCCTTGTCGCGGAATTCGAGAGCGGAGGTGTTGACTGCGACGGTGATCTGCGGCAATTCGGCCTGCTGCCAAATCCGAGCCTGGAGACAAGCTTCGCGCAGCACCCAGCGGCCTATCGGGAGAATCAGTCCGCAATCTTCGGCGATGGACACAAACTGCGTTGGCAATATCAGTCCCCGTTCAGGATGCCGCCAGCGAATCAGCGCCTCGACACCGACTATCGCGCCGCTGTGAAGATTTATTTTCGGTTGATAGTACAACACAAACTCCTGCCGTTCCAATGCGCCACGCAGGTCGGCTTCGATGGATTGCCGTTGAACGGCCCGATCATTCATGCCTTGTTCGAAAAACTTGTAATTATTGCGCCCGCTTTCCTTGGCATGGTACATCGCTGTGTCCGCGCATTTGATCAGGGTTTCCGCATCACGGCCATCATCGGGGTAGATGCTGATACCGATACTCACATTGATATGGAGTTCGTGCCCCTCAATGTGGTGAGGCTGCGAGATCGACGCCAGCATCTTTTGCGCAGACAGCGCTGCATCTTCTGCGTGTTCAATAAAGGAAAGCAACAACACAAACTCGTCCCCCCCCTGACGACTGATGGTGTCCGAGTGGCGTACGCAAGCCAACAGGCGTTGGGCAACCGACTGTAGCAACTGGTCGCCAACCGGATGTCCCAAAGAATCGTTAATGTGTTTAAATCGATCCAGATCCATAAACATCACTGCAAGTTGCCTGCCTTGACGACGGGCCAACTCAATCGCCTGCTTAAGGCGGTCTTGCAACAGCATTCGATTAGGTAAATCGGTTAGCGCATCATGATGCGCTAAATGGTCTAACTGGTCTTTAGCCATTTGGACTTGTTCGGCCAATTTCTGCGCCTCTATGGTAGCGATAACCAGATGTGCGTTCGCTTGCTGCAACATAGTGACGTGATCGTCTGACGCTGCCTGTATCGTCTCTGCCTCGTAAATCATCGAACTGGCTTCCCCTTCGCGCTGGTTGGCAGCCTCTTCACGTGAATTGGCGTCCCCTTCGCGCAGGTGAGCAGCATCTTCACGAGAGCTGGCATTCCCTTCACGCAGATGAGCTGCATTTTCGCGTGAGGCGGCTTTAGTTTCGCGCTGATGGGCGGCTTCTTCACGCGAAGTCGCTGTCTGTTCTCGCAAGTCGGCAGCATTTTCACGAACATGCGCGGCCTCTTCCCGAGCAGTAGCCAATTTCTCGCGGCTTATAACGGCCTCCTCACTGGCAATGACAGTGCTTTCCCGTCGCTTAATGTATTTTTTGTAGTTCTCCGGCAAGCTGTCTTTATGCTGGCTAGTCACACCCGGTTGACCTGAATCAGAGGCATTAGAGGTGTCGTCATTATCATTTCTGTTCATTACCACCTCCTATCACCTAGTTGTTCAACACACTGGGTCGGCCCGACATGATTCCTGTATACCCGGATAAGTTCTCGCCAATAATGATGCCTTGGTCTGTAATGTCAAACAGTCGAATATCCTTACTATGCTCACTGCCACGGACTTTAACGACCGAGAAGACGCGTTTGAATTGTCCCGCAATTTCGATATAGCGCTGCACGATAATTGCGTCGGTGAGAAATGCGCTGCCAAATGGACTAAAGCGCAAATCGGTATAGCGATCTTCCAGTTCAGAGGTCATTAATATGGTCACGCCCATGTCAGTCAGCTCGGCAATTAGCCTATACAGCGATCCGCGAAAATCCTCGCTAAACTCGGGTGCCAGTGCCAGCTCAAATCCAGACAGGGAGTCAATGACGACGCGCTTTGCCTGCATACGATCAATCATTGTGATCAAATCATGCAAGGTTTCATCAATCGATAAATCCAGGGAACGGGTGTTGATCACTCCAACGTGTCCAGCTTTGACCAGCGTATTCAGCTTCTTGCTCAGCAGTTGACTGGGGCTCTTTTCAAATGCCGCAATCACGCCGGGTTCGCCTTTGCGTACGCCTTCGGCGAGAAATTCCGTTGCTAAAACGGTTTTCCCGGAACCGGACGGCCCTACCACGAGCAGCGAATATCCGACCGGCAAGCCGCCGCCCAACATTTCATCCAGACCGGGTGTTCCCATCGGAACACGTTCCTCGCCAGTGGCTGTCTTGATTGCTGCCCCAACCGTTGTGCCTCGTTGGATAATTGCGCGCGGAAAAACCTGGATTCCTTCGTCACTGATACGGAAGGTATGCAAACCAGGCGCCTGGGCTTGACCACGTATTTTGACCACTTGGATCTTGCGCACCATTGAATTACGATGCAAATTCTGTGAAAGCCGTAAAATACCATCCGCTACTGTAGAAACAGGGCTGGATTCCGTTTCTGACGTCATATATTCACCGACTAAAAATGTTGTTGCCTGCCAGTTGGTCATTTTCATGACCAGTTGCTGGATAAACCGTTGCAGTTCAGATGCTCCCCTTTCCTTCAGCTTCGCTAACTGCACGACTGATCGGAACGAATCAACAAATACAAATCTCGGCTCATAGTCTTTCACTTCTTCGGCAATGCGCGACAAAACACGCTCAAGATTTCCCTCCAGCAGGTCTACGGACAGGTTGACGAAGCGGATCGACTTGTTGACTTTTTTAATATCAAAAAACGGAAATTGCTGTTGATAACGAAGCATCTTCAAGGCAGGTTCCCCTAGCACCGTGAAGAACAGCGCCTGATTTGTCGGACTTGCCAACGAAAACATGATTTGGTGAGCGAGTGTTGTTTTTCCGCTTCCCGGCGAGCCCGCAATCAGGTTGAATGAAAATTCCGGCAGGCCTCCTCCCAACAGATTATCCAAGCCAGGCACACCCGTTTTCAGAAGACGGATGCTTACTTTTTTATTCATTTTTGAACTCCTTTCCGGGGCCAACCAAAGCGCTATTGCCCCATGACGAGCGTAAAATACTGGTCGTTAACTGCTCACCAATTAATGAGGCCAGAATATCGGTAAAAGTAATCAATAGCAGACTGTTTGCTTCGCAGGCTTGCGCTGGCGATTGTCCTTCAAAGCATTTTTTTAAGTCTGCGAACCATTGACCCGTCGGTGATGCAGTTGAGTTCGCCGATAGCCAGGGAAATGTTGACTGGGTCAGGAACAGACTTCTCTCGTAAAGTGAATTGAATCCACCTTGACCAATAATCAAAATAATTTGGGTCGCCATTTGCTCCCATATAATAATCGCGGCATCCGCAACTTTTTCAGTACGTTGAGCCATGAGATTGTTAATGATCTGGTGCCGCAGTAAGTCACTTTTTTCCATGCAAAACACCATTAATAAAAGATTAATATAAAGATGTAGACGGAATACACAGCCACTGTTTCAATCCAACATCCATATAGTTGCCGTAGGCGACTTCGCGACATGACTGCATGGACAGATATTGCCGAGCAAACCACCAATTACCCAAAGTAGGTGTTCTAGAAGTTGCGGTAGATTTCCTAACGGCGAATCACCTTACAACACTATTAACCTAAAAAAACAGGTTGGTGTCGTACAAATGATTTCAGGATAGGGGGTTCAACTTTTTCAATCAATATGTGCTATTACCTATCAGGTGAACTCGTTATTAGCACCGTAAGTTAGGTTACGACTGCATGGACAGATATTGCCGAGCAATAGCGTAACCCGACTTTTTGCTAGTTCCCCAAGCTCCAGCTTGGGAATTCGGTGCGGGAAGCTCCAGAGACTGTGAAAGTGTTCGTTTTTAGAAAAATTTAAAGAAAAAACCACGAAAAACACAGAGAACACGAAGTTTTGAATGCATTGAATTAATGTAGCTATTTTCTTAGTGTCCTTCGTGTTCTCTGTGGTAAATAATTTTTTGCTCTCGTTCCCACGCTCTGCGTGGGAACGAGAATTAGCCCATTACCACCAGCACCTGATGGTTCTGCCCATCGTGCAACAAGGGGATACCGTCACTCTCTACTTGCGCTACGCCATCCAACTCAATCAACACAATACCCTTCGATACGCCACCGGGATTGTTAATGGTAATTTCATAGCGGGTTTCTTCGTGTTGATAGCTTAAGCTGTAACTGCGCCAGTCACGCGGAATACAAGGGTTGAAATAAATTTTGTCGCCACGAATATTCAGGCCTAATAGCCATTCCAGACCGGCGCGGTAAAACCAACCCGCAGCACCTGTATACCAAGTCCAACCGCCGCGCCGCACGTGGGGCGGTACGGCATAAATATCTGCCGCTATCACATATGGCTCGACTTTGTAGGCATAAACGCCAGTCCGGTTAGCGGTGCGATTAATCGGGTTCAACATGTGCAACAGATCTCCTGCCTGATCGCCGTCTCCCAACATCGCATAAGCGATAACGCACCATATTGCCGCATGGGTATATTGCCCTCCATTTTCCCGTACGCCCGGCAAATAGCCCTTGATGTAACCGGGATCCAGCAGCGTTTTATCGAAGGGCGGCGTAAACAGCAACACCAGATCGTCGCCGTATTGAATCAGATATTCACGAACCGAATTCATCGCCTGCAGCGCCCGCTCGGGGTCGGCGGCACCGGAAATAACGGCCCAGCTCTGAGCCAGCGAGTCGATGCGGCACTCCGTGTTTGAGGCAGATCCCAGCGGCGTACCGTCATCGTAATAGGCGCGCTTGTACCAGGACACATCCCAACCTTCAGCTTCCACTGCGACATTGAGTTTGGCCGCGTGTTCGCGCCAGCTCACGGCGTGTTCGAGGTCGCCACGCGTTTCTGCCACATTGGCAAATTCCGACAACGTAGTGATCAGGAACCAGGCAAGCCATACGCTCTCGCCTTTACCCAGATGCCCTACCCTGTTCATGCCATCGTTCCAGTCGCCGCTGCCCATCAACGGCAGGCCGTGTGCGCCGACTTTCAAGCTCAAGTCCAGCGTACGCGCACAGTGCTCAAACAGGCTGGCTTGTTGCTCCGATGGAGTCGGCTCAAAATAGGCATCTTCCTGTTCCGGTGCCAGCACCGGCCCTGCCAGGAACGGGGTTATTTCATCGAGCACAGCCCTATCGCCGCTCACCTTGACATAGTGAGCCACCACATACGGCAGCCAGATAAGGTCATCGGAAAAATGGGTGCGCACACCGCGATTGGAAGGAGGATGCCACCAATGCTGCACATCGCCCTCGGCAAATTGATGCGTTGCCGCACGGAGGATATGGGCTCGGATAAGTTCAGGCCGGGCGACCGCAAGCGCCATGCTGTCCTGTAATTGATCGCGAAATCCGAAAGCCCCGCCTGCCTGATAAAATGCGGCTCGCGCCCACATTCGACAGCTCAAGGTTTGATACAGCAACCAACCGTTCAGCATCAAGTCCAGACCTCTATCCGGCGTTTTTACCTGAATTTTTCTGAGCGTTTTGTCCCATGATTGTTTTACGCCGGTGAAGATTTTTTGCATATCCGCAGCTCGATAACGCTGGATCAGTTCTCCGGCATGATCGCGGTCACTGCCTTGCCCCAACAGGAACACAAGCTCGATGTTTTGATCGGCGGCAAGCGTTATCTGCGTTGTCAGTGCGGCGCACGGGTCAAGCCCAGCGCCCACGCGGTGTTTAAGCGCTTTGGAGCGAGTCAGGGCCAGCGGCGCATCCAGGCTGCCGTTACGCCCAATAAATTCAGTCCGATTGCAAGTCCAAGAAGTTTGCAGGCCGGAAAGATCGACAAAAGCAATGCGCTGACCAAAATCCATGTCCAAATGGTTGTACGCAAACAAGGCACCGGTCGATTGATCCAACTCGGTCACAATATATGGCGCAGTATTGGTGCGGGAAGCGCCGAGTATCCATTGAACATAGGCGGTAACCGACAGTTTGCGGGGGCGACCGGAATTATTTTTCAAGGTTAATATTGAAATCTTGACCGGATCGTCCGAACTTACAAATTGCAGCAACTCGCTATGAATACCGTGAGAAGCATGCTCGAATCGACTATAACCCTGACCGTGGCTAATCACATAACTGGCGTTTTCCACGCGAATCGGTAACGCCGTCGGTGTCCACAAGTCGCCGGTTTCGTCGTCCTGTAGATAAAATGTTTCGCCAGGAGGATCGCTGACCGGATCGTTCGACCAAGGCGTCAACTGGTTCATGCGGCTGTTAAGGCTCCAGGTGCAGCCACTGCCCAACTCCGATACCGTGAACCCGAATTCGGCATTGGCGATCACATTAATCCAGGGTGCTGGCGTCCATTGCCCCTTGCCCAGCACGATCACATATTCGCGACCGTTATCGGCAAACCCGCCCAGTCCGTTGAAATATTCGAGATCCGTAGTGGCGATTGATGAATCACTGCTATCGACACTCGATACTGTTGATTTAAGGACATGTGCTCCTTCTCCCTCAGGGAGAAGGCTGGGATGAGGGGATTCAAATAAGCTTTTTCCCTTATTTTTATTCCCCCTCGGCAACTGCTCCATGCGTTGCTCTACCTCCTGCATCCATGCAGTCGTCACCCAACCCTCTCCCGCTGGAGAGGGCTTTGCGCTGCTTAAGTTAACAGTATTACCATCAACACTGTGCGTAGACAAACCTTTAGGCTGAATAAAATCCGGCGTAGGTTTGGGATGCCGCATCAATTGTTCAGCCAAGGTACCGCGACTACTCAACAACACCGCTCGAGCCGAGGTTTGCAATAGCACACGCTCATCTTCCGAGAGCTGAGTAGCCCGCAACACGAAAATATCGCCATAGCCGCCAGATTCATGACTTGCTGTAAAGGCTTGGTTTTCCCGAACCATGCCTTCCAATGAAGTCTGTAAGTCATCGGCATAGGTGATTTCTTTTTCATTCAAAATCACCAGATCGACCGACAAACGCTTCATGCGCCAATACTCGTGGGCGCGTAATAACTGATCGGCAATAGCCCGATCTTCTATTGAAGCTAGCCGCAGCAAGACAATGGGACGGTCGCCGGAAATACTAAGACGCCATAAACCGGTCACATTCATTGTGTTCAATTGCATCAGCTTGCTACTCGCTCGTAGCGAAGCATCGGCATACAGCAAACGATTAGCCAAGGCTTGAAATAACTGAGCTTCATCATGCTTGATGCGCAGATGGCGTAATTGAATCTGTGCATGAGTCCAGGCAAGATCGGAAACCCGGTTAAACGTAGCCGCGTTGTGATACTTGTCGGCCAAATTTTCAACCGCCTCTCGTGACGAAGCAACCAAGGTGGTAAATGTCACATGAACCGTCCCGCCCGCCGCGATGATGACCCGCGTACGCAAACTGAAAATCGGATCGAGTACCGCGCCGACCGTATTGCTGAGCGGACGACCATCGATCACAGCGGCTGGCGCACGCAGTGTTTGTCCCCGACCGCAAAATCGCATCCGGTCGGTTTCATATTGCAATCCGCCGCTGAGATCGCTACACGCCAGCACATGAGCGGCCCAAATGTGCGGATCATTTTCCGCCCGAGGCCGCCGGTGCGCGAGCAGTCCGCAGGACTGCGGCAGGAATTCGGTCTGTATGAACAAATTTGAAAACGCCGGATGAGCGCTATCAGCCGTGGGGGCTGCGAGAACAATTTCCGAATAGGTGGTCACCTCAATTTCTTGGGTATACGAGCCGTTATTGGTCAAACTCAAGCACCTGATTTCGGCATCATCCTCCGGTGAGACAATGATTTCCAATCGGCTGGCAATTGTGCCGTCTTCGCGGGAGATGCGCACCCGATCTTCGAGAAACACCACGTCGTATTTATCGGGAACCGCCGCAGTCGGCTGGTACCCTGCCGACCAAACCTTACCGCTGGCCAAGTTGCGCAAATAGATATAACTGCCCCAGCAATCGCGTGTTGTATCTTCACGCCAGCGGGTGACCGCCAGTTTTTCGCAAACACTGTAGCCCGATCCGGCGGCGGTGACCATCACCCCGTAACGGCCATTGGAAAGTAAATGAGCCGAGGGTAGGATGGACATCGGCGAAGGCTCACGACGCACTGACGGCTGTACAATTTCTTTGACTTCGGCCTCAGCCTGGGTGAAGTCGGGAATGCCGCTGTCAGAGCCGTGCGGAACGCGCTCCTGCAACAGCATTTCAGCGCCCTGAATGATCGGTGTGCTATGGAAACGGCGACGCATAACTTCATCGTTTACGACATTATCCAAAGCGACTAAAGACATGCCTTGATGATGAGCCATATAGCAGCGCACAAACGCCACGTTTTGGTCTTCCCCAAGACGCGTCGGCGTGAAATCGAGCGCTTCGAAAAAGCCGTAACGACCCAACGCGCCCAATTTTTCCAGGCGCTTAAAATTTACCGCAGCCGCATGGGCGTGGTACATAGCCGCCAAGGCTGTGGCATAGGGGGCAATGACTAAATCAAAAGCGAGTCCCCGCTTCATGCCCAGTCCGGGGACGCCAAAAGCGGAATACTGATAAGTGAACCAACGGTCGCGGCCATTAAACGCGGATTCGGAAACTCCCCACGGCACATCGCATTCATTGCCGTATTCAATCTGACTTTGCACGGCCAGACGACAGGTCTGGTCGAGCAAGCTATAGCGCGGCGAATAGGTCACCAACGCAGGCATCAGGTATTCGAACATCGATCCCGACCAGGATAATAATACCGTGCCGTTTGCGGTGCGTGTCACCCGTCGTCCCAAGTGAAACCAGTGCGTACTCGGCACTTCCCGCTTGGCAATGGCGATCAAACTGGTCAGGCGCGCTTCCGAGGCTAGCAAGTCGTAATAGCTGTCGTCGATAACACCCTCTTCAACGCGGTATCCCAGTGAAAACAGGTGCCGATTTTGATCGTAAAGAAAACGAAAATCCATCTCAATGAACAGTTGCTGCGCCAATTCCGCCAGCGCATTTATCCGCCGGGTCAGCGCTGTCCAGTATTGGGTTTCCGGTTGTAGCTGGTCGTCAATGGGAAGCCCAAAATGGTTCGATACGCCGAAGGTCGCCATGTCCCGCTGGTGAGACTGGATGTCGTTATGCAGCAACGTAGCCCATGCCAGTACTTCGCTGTCTTCCAAAAGTTCCCCTCGTTCAGCCGCGTAAGCACGGGCTAAATCTAACAGATTGTCGGCGCAGGGAATTATTTGCCGCCACAAACGCACCCACTGCTCAGGGCTGGCAGGCTGACTCGCCAACAACTTGCCCAGTTTGTCGGTTTTTTGTTGTAGCTCCCCTTGTGTCACCATTAACATGCGCGGATTGTCGACGATTCCGGCAAGCGCCGATAACAGCTGTTTATGGGTATCGGCAATACCGTTTAACACCGTAGAAAATGCATATGGATGCTGCTGCGTCAACTCTTTGCAGCCCTGAACAAGTACCAGCAGATGTCCTGCCAAATTTCCGCTATCGACAGTCGATACATACTTGGGTTCCAGCGTGTGCATGGTATGCGTTTCATACCAGTTATAAAAATGCCCATGCAGTCTCGGCAGCTTGTTCATCGTATTTAGGGTGGCTTCCAGCCGCTCAACCGTGTCTATAAGGCCTAGCCAGCCAAAATCGTGCGCGGCGAGCACCGATAACAGATAAAGGCCGAAGTTGGTCGGTGAACTGCGATGCGCGATAACAGGATCAGGGTCTTCCTGAAAATTATCCGGCGGCAGATGATTTTCCTGCTCCGTTACGAAGGTGGTAAAAAATCTCCAGGTACGTCTAGCGACTTGACGTAACTGCAACGCATCTTCGGGCAGCAATAACTCTGCCGGGTCCAGTTTTGGCGGCAAACTCAGGATATGGGCAATGAGCGGAGACAGTAACCACAGCAGCAGGAACGGCGAGGCAATTACAAGCGAAGCAGGATTGAAAAACAATACGACAGAGCCAGCGCCAACGACCACGATAGCCACGTTCCCCAGCGGCCTGATAAGACTCGTCACTGCGTGGCCTGAGCTTGCTTTCGCTTGCAGCGCAGTAACCCATTTAAGCAATTTCCGCCGGGTGATAAACAAACGCACCAAGGTACTGACTATCGCGTCGGTCATCAGACTAGCCTGTTGCGCCAACAGCGTCAGGGTAATCATGCTGTTGCTAAAGCCCATGAATACATTCTCTGCCGTGGCGCGCAATTGATTGCGCAGAGGAATGTCGATGCGCAGCCTCATTCCAGCGGCAATGGCCAGGAAGGCTGGAAAAGCCAATGCGACCAACACCATCCCCATTAGCATAAATTGCGGTGCGCCCGGAATAGCCCAAGCCGCCAACAGGGTAAAAAATGCTCCCGGCGCTGAAAAAGTCCGGCGTAAATTATCCAGCATTTTCCAGCGCCCAATCAGCGGCATGCCTTTGCCGAGCGAACCGAAAATCCAAGGCAATAATTGCCAGTCGCCACGCGCCCAACGATGCGACCGAGACGCGGCAACTTCGGTATGGGACGGGAATTCTTCAAACAACTCAATATCGCTGACAAACGCACAACGGGCGAACACGCTCTCGAATAGATCATGACTGAGCAAGGTATTTTCAGGAACGCGCCCGGTCAAAGCGGCTTCAAATGAGTCGATCTCATACAAGCCCTTGCCGCTGTATGTTCCTAGCCCGAACAGATCCTGATAGACTTCGGATACCGAAGTTGAATAGGCGTCCATGCCGCATGAGCCGGAAAAAAACCGATGGAATAACGAGTGCTCCCGTCTTTTCGGCAGTGTCGGTGTAACTCTAGGTTGAAGAATGCTGTAGCCGCTAACAACACAATGCGTAACCGGATCCAAAACAGGCCAATTAAGTGGATGGGCGGCTGTACCGACCAACTGCCGTACTGAGTCGATAGGCAATTTGGTGTCGGCATCCAGGGTGATGACATAACGGACACCAGACGGGGCAAACGCCGGTTTCCCATGTATCGGCATAAATGAGGTGTCGTTAGCACCGCGCAGAAGTCGGTTAAACTCATGCAGTTTGCCGCGCTTGCGTTCCCAGCCCATCCATTTATTCTCGCCGGGATTCCAGCAACGTTTACGGTGAAATAGAAAAAAACGCTGCTCCCCGTATCTGGCATTAAGCGCATCCACTCCGGCAATGGCGACATTCAACAGCGACACTTCTTCAGGCATGATTTCCTGATCTGCGTCCACCCAATCGGACAACAGCGCAAAACGGGCATCGCCGGCCGGATTGGACAAGTAGTGAACCTCCATTTCATCGATTTGTCTTTTCACGTTCTGCTCGCTGGTAAATAGGGTCGGCACCACAACAAAGGTGCGCAACGTCTCGGGAATGCCTTCCTTCAGTTCCAGTCTGGGTAAATGGCGCGGCGGCACGACGGTAATAACGAAGCGATTGACCAGACTGGTGGCAATATCCGATGCCGGAAAAAAGGCGAACAACGCGATCAGAGCCATCGGAAAAACGCTTAGCCCAGACTCAAATGCAACGCTCAAAGGCAAAGCCAGCAAGATCAGCGTACACACAGCCAGACTGCCCAGATAAGCAATCGCCGCATGCGCGACATAAGCCCGCAGCAGCTTTTGACTGAAGGTAGGACGAAAGCCGACTTCTTGTTCGAACTCGCCCCGACCGCTGCCGATCAAGTAGTAGCCCGGTTCCTGCCGTTGCCGGTCGGTTCCCGATTCTTGACCGACACGCTCAATCCTGTCGATGACTTTATGGGCGATTTCCACCTCGGAATACGGCGAACGTTTGGCAAGATCCTCAATCGCATGCCGGTAACGGTCGCGGGTAAGAAAATCCATCTCGATGTAAGTGGGATGAGCGCGCAGACATTTATCCACCAGACTCGAATCTTCAACAAATTGCGGCCAATCGAACGCCGATATGGCGCGCATGCTGGTGATGATATTGCGTACGGTCAGATTCGCGGCAATCTGGGCAGCGTGTTCAAGATGTACGATTTCATCCAGAGTGACGCCCTGTTCGCTCAGCCACGTATTCAGGAAATCGAGGGTAGGCGCGGTACCCGGATGCGGCTCGTGCAAACGTTGTACGAACTGAACCGCAAAGGCCCGACGTAAAGGAGCGGTTGGTAAAGCGAGAGTTTTTGTCTGAAAATAGGGCTTGTCGCTTTGATCAATAAACTCATCAGCCAGCTGTCGCCCGGCTTGCGAACGCATGACTTTTAACGCCAGCCGACGCAAATTCTCAAGCATTACGATACGTAGCGTGATCGGTAGCGCCCACAGCTCGCCAATGCTGAGCGGTTGAACCTCCTGATAGGCACGGATGAAATGAGTCAGCTGCTCAGCGGAAAAACGGCTATCGGTATGAGCGACCAGAGCCCAGGCAATGCCATAGACGCGCGGATAACCGGACAGGAAGCCGCCGGTTAACTTGGGCAGTTGTTTGTAAAATTTTTCCGGCAGATAGACATTGATATCATTGATCTGCTCTTCAATCACATGGTAATTGTCGAGCAGCCATTCTGCGGCCGGGGTAATGGCCCGATGCTCAAGCGCCGCCTTGCCTATGGCTTTGTAAGCTTCAAACAATACTCTGGAATTCTCGCGCACCCTGGGCATCAGCTTGAGTCCGTCAGGACGAATTTCGGCTTTTTGCGCTTTTGCTAAGCTGGCGGCATGTTGTTCCAGCCGTTCGTTGCTAAACAACTCAAACCGGATGGGGTCATCTTCGCCGCCAGGATCCGCAAGTCTGGCGTTGCGTCTATGATTCCGTAATTTTATCATTTGCATTTCCCCGTTTGTGCTGCCGCTCAGTCAAACTTTTATTCATTTTTTTGTTATCCACTCAGCTACGTGCGATGAGCGCTACAGGGACTGACAGTACACGTGTCATCCTTGACCAGAGATTGAGTGCAGACCGCAGAACAAAAAAAACATAAGCATCTGTTTTATGACAAGCTACAACGCATTATTTCAGGCACTAAAGAGCAGTTTAACCGCTACCTTTAGTACCGTCGGTTCGGTAACGCACATAAGACTGCTGTCGCAAATGAGGCGAAAAAATATGATATTCCTTAGGTAAAAGTCCTGTTTGCAATAGGGTCGGTTCAGATGCTGATGCAGATGCGGTCTCATTACCGGAAACCTGTGCAGCATTTAGACTATCGCTAGTTCCCAAGCTCCAGCTTGGGAATTCGGGAGGCGAAGCTCCAGCTTCGCGGGACAGGAAGCTGGAGCTTCCAAGACTGGGTTCCCAAGCTGGAGCTTGGGAACCAGCATCTGCCGTTTAGAAGTGGTAATGCGCGCCCAAGCCGATATATTCCACTTTATCTTTATAAAACTGCCCACTAGGACTGAAGCCATTATAGTATTCCGCAAGAATTTGAAGCTTCCGGCCTAATACTGCTACTTTTGGATTTTCAAATTCAACGCCTGCTCTGGCCGACACATCAGTACTCCAGTTATTTTCATCATAATTCTTGATGTCAACTGCGATGATAGGTCGCATTGATGCAAAATCCACGGGCAAAGGATCAGGGCTTCGAAACTCAACACCGTATTGCGCCGACCACACCTTAAGCGCCGTAGGTTCTTTATGGAACAAGCCACCGCCACCCCCATACAAACGTACGCCATAAGGAAGTTCATAAGAGAGTTTCAGATCCACGCCTTCATAACTCAGGTTCACGCGCTCGAATTTAGTGTTTACCTTGCGCAGTAGAAATTCATCACCCAGATGTGAACTCTGATGATAAAGGCGGCCAAACGCTGAAAATTTACCGGCACGCATACTTGAATAGACTGATGCGATAAAATCGGTGTTGAGCAGATCCGACGATGAGGCCCCCAGATTGAAGTCACTAAAAACCCCGGCTTGAATTCCTGTTTCCCATTGCACTGTGGATTGCCCGAAGTTACTGCGATAAAACGGTATGGTTTCACCGAAGCTGACAGAGGCTATATCTCTTCCATCAAAATTATTGCTTTGGTAATTGCGGTACGCAGCCGAAAAATGCGCCCAACGCGTATCTGCCAATAATGGCTTGAACAAATGCCCTTTAGGTAAAAGTCCTGTTTGCAATAGGGTCGGTTCAGATGCTGATGCAGATGCGGTCTCATTACCGGAAACCTGTGCAGCATTTAGACTATTGTCCATAGGCTGCTGGCTGGTGGCTTCCGAAGTCTTTACCGCATTAACGCCAGGAATTTCCCATAATAGCTGCACCGCTTTGGCGCGGTCTGAGGCCTCCATACCTGCTACCGGCAAAGTAATTACGCCATCCTTCACCAATAACGGCATTTCAAGCTTTACACGATGCTTTAAAACGCCGACAGCATAACCGGCAATATAAGCGTCATCCTGAACTATGGCATGAGCAAAAGTTGTCGATGCCAGCATGACTGCCAGAACAGCTGTAAACCTTAAATAAACCATTATTATTTGCTCGGTGTGCTTGATTTTACAGTTAGGTCGGTTATTACTGATTTCACATTCTTCTGACTACTGGTCACTTCCATCGCTCTGCCGATGCTTTGCTCGGAATCAACCGTGCCGCTCAACTTCACTACGCCTTTGTCTGTGGTTACGTCGATATGGGATGCGTTAAGCATGGGGTCATTTAAGATGGCTGCCTTAACCTTTGTGGTAATAACCGAGTCATCAATGTATTCGCCAGCTGTTTCGGTTTTTTCGGTTACCGATTCCTTGGCGGCTTCAATTTTTTTCTCCGCTTTTTCTGTCGTTTGCTCAATCTCTTGTTCAGCTTTTTCAGCCGCACGATCAATTTCTTTTCCTGCCTTTTCTGCTGATCCTTCTTTTTGGCAACCAACCAATCCGAGTGCAGCGGATAAACAGGCAATGACAAGAACTCTATCGGCTAATATTGTTGTTTTCATGGGTTATTCCTTAAAGTATTGAGTATTGTTAATAAGTGCACTAGATGACCTAGTGGCACACGTTAGAGAAAAGTTGGGGTAAAAAAGTAGCGAGTTTAAAACTCATAGGGATTCTAACGACAAGAATAGGGGCGGTCTGTGCGGTATCGTACATAAGACCTAAGTGGTTGCTCTATTTCGAGAACGAATTCAACAGATAAGACCCGGTTAGTTGACATAAAAAACCCGCTTGAAAGCGGGTTTTGGTGTTTATAGCATTAAGAAAATTCCGGCCTGTTTTGGCCTTAACAATTTATCAATATTCGATCCAGATCAACTCGACACGACGGTTTTCTGCTTTACCGGCTTCGGTGCGGTTATCGGCAATAGGTTGAGTTTCGCCATAGCCTTTGGCAATCAGTCTGTTGGTAACGCCTTTCATTTTAAGATAATCAACAACTGACTTCGCACGCCGCTGCGACAACTTCATATTATAGGCATTGCTACCTTCGCTGCTGGTATGGCCTTGAACTTCAATGTCATTTTTCTGAGGATAGGAAACAAGATTTCCAGCGACACCGTCAAGTAGTTCCTTGGCATTTAATGTCAACACCGCAGAATCATATTGGAAATGTTGGCCTGTCAGCACAAGTCTGATCGGGCATCCCGTATTGTTAACCTTGCTGCCTTTAATGGTTCCAGGACATTTATCCAGGCAGTCGTTAACACCGTCAGAATCGCTATCCAACGTAGAGCAGCTTGCAACCGGGGTAGAGGCCGCAATTGGGGCGATAGCCTTTGATTCGGATTTCGGTTTGTCACCGAACGGAATAACAAAACCAACGTTAACCGTCATATCATGAAATTCATCCGTACCGGGCTGTACCTGAGCATTAAGATTATTATTGTAACGATAACGCACATCACTGCGGAGCAAGAAGTTGTCGTGCAGCTCGTAGCTAAAACCTGCGCCTGCTTCGCCAATAGCGCCCACACCGCAGTTAGCGGAAGCGCACGTGTTCATGCCGCCTGCTGCGACGACAGCATAAGGCGAGAATTTATCGCGAAAGAAATAATACTGCAAATCAGCCGTGCCGCCGACCAGATCCCAGGGGCCGTTATCACCGCCAAATCCTTCATAAAAGCCTTTCACTTCGACGTTGAAATGCTTGTCGAGGATTTTACCGATGCCCATGCCGCCTCCCCAGCCGTCGCTTGCTCTGCGATCACCGCCGGTTTTGACAAATGACGCGAAAGGCGCAATATACCAGCGGTCATCCTGAAATTGATCGGCAGCCTGCGCCAGCGGCAGGAAAGCCGCGCTGGAAAATGCGGCAATAGTAAGTAATTTTCTTTTCAACATAATCTTTTCCTTTCTAAATATTCTTTTCATGAGGTGTCCTTTGAATTAATTGCGTTATTTCAGTTCGGTTTACACTATTTTGAACGACGATGATGTTAATGCTATCCCTACAGAAGAAACCACTCCTTACGGTAATTGTTGTTAAAAAATATCAAAAGTAGTTTAACCGCAACATTAGCAACCCGTCAGTGCGGTACCGCACACAACAGTCTTACAAAGCAAAACACTTGCACAAATTCATCACACATCATGTCTTAGCCTGTGCTGTGCTGTGCTGTATTGCACTCAACCACCTGCCGCCTGGAGTACGGTAGCCTTACGGTGTTCAAGATTAAATTGGGGTATCTGTGTTAACTCCTGAATTGAAATAAAAGCATTCTCTATATGTTGTTATAGAATCCACCCAGCCTGTATGTGCGCCACCGTACCGACTGCAGCTAGTTTTGCGGCTAAAGTGTTTTTAAGGGGGTTGGCAAGTATTCGGCGCTAAACATGTAACCGGTTACGAGAGCAGCGCCTGATCGTTAGTCGAATATTAACCGGCTTGTTTTTGTCTTTAGAACTTATCTCAACAGACCGTTCACCCCAGAGCAACAAAGGGCTTGGCCTACCGAGAGAGGTGCTTAATTGGAGATTTGCTTATGAAACACCTTATTAGATTTTTTTCCGCATTTTTTATGGTTCTGGCATTAATGACCGCCTCAGGTTGCGGATCGACGCCAAGACATGAGGGAACCGGGGAGTATGTTGACGACAGCGTAATCACCACCAAGGTCAAGGCAGTGCTATTCAATGAGCCCAACCTGAGATCTGGCCAAGTCAATGTTGAAACTTTCAAGGGCGAGGTTCAATTAAGTGGCTTCGTGAATTCCCAGGCCGATATTGACAGAGCTGTCGAAATTGCACGCCGAGTCGAGGGCGTGACGTCTGTCAAGAATGACATGCGACTCAGATAGAAGGAGAAAATCATCTGAAAACCGCCAGCGGATCATTGATTTTCGCTGGATGTCAGAATCAGTTGATTACTACCACTTTTTTGCACATCGCTGAAGCCCAAGAAGCTCTGGATTAATCAGAGCTTCGTTTATCTCTATCGTAAAATTTACGTATGGTATGACTGGATAAACTCTTGGTCTATTCACATCAATGCAGCCGCTAGCTCTTCCTGCTCGCAAAAAGCAAAAGCCCGCCGCCCACCACTATCGCCCCCACACCAACCCAGATCGGGACATAAACCGTTTCAGTGTCTTTAACCGACAGCTCCAGCGGACCTAACTTGGCTTCCTGAGTCTCCCGCGTATAACTGAAATTACCATACACCAAGCCTAATAGACCGGCTATGATCAATACGCTTGCCACGATCTTCACTGCGCTCATCTCATCTCTCCCATTATATAATGACACTCCCGAATTTTGATCTCGGACAACGCGCTCGGGAGTGCCCGGCATAAGCCGGGACTCTAAGCGCACAATACCGCTACAAGCGTCGGCCTTGAATGACACGCAGCACGATCACGATGACTGCGATAACCAACAGAATATGAATGAACCCGCCCAATGTGTACGAGGAGACAAAGCCCAGTATCCAGAGGATAATTAAAACGATCGCTAAAGTTTCAAGCATTTGTGCTTCTCCGTAAGAGATCGTCAATTGACGACGATATGAACCACAGATAAATTGATGAAGTATGGACGATGGTCATGCCCGTAAGCTGATGAGCTTCATATTCATCTCCTGTAAAAAAGGTATTTGAGGGCATCGCGTTGCCTGCCATGCAGGGCAAGGCCAACCAGCCTGGACTCGACTGCCCAAGCCTAGTCGCGCCCGTTTTAGCTGCCTTTCTTAATTTCTTCCTTGAGATCACCAAAGCCCGCCTGAACCTTGCCGACATTCTTTTGGATAGCGCCTTCTACTTCCATAGCCTCATCATCCAGTATCACGCCAGCGGCTTCCTTGACTTTACCTTTAACTTCTTCGACTCGGCCTTTTATTTGATCTTTGTTCATGAGATTCTCCTGATAATTGATTTAACCATGGACAGATAGCCATGACCAAAGCACGGAATGATGTTTCCCATTGCTCAATCAAGACAATAAACACAAAATTGAACACAGTCGGTACGGTAACGCACATAGATTTGGGATTTTCTAACACAATGAGAAATCGTAGATGTCTGTTTTTTCACGGAGGGGGGCTTCCACCATATTCATGTAGATTAGTGGTATGCAGAAAATACGAAGTTTTATATTGTTCTTCTTGATCTCCGCGCCCTTCGTGGTGCATAAAAAGATCAATAAAATTTTGAACGACTACTCACTCTGTTTCTGGTTGGTTATGCCATTCGGCACATACGCGGAAGTGACATGCTGAACGGCAGACTCGCAATGGCCTTTTTGATCGTCAAAGAAAATATCCGCGCCGAAAGCCTTCAAAAAAGCGCCCTTGGCTATGCCACCCAAGAACAGCGCCTCATCGATACGCATGCCCCAGCCGGGTAAAGTCGGGCAACATCTTTTCGTTGCCCGACTTACATAACTACTCCGTCAATAATCTGCATAAGTCAGTAATCCAACTTGATTACGATAACAGGATGACTAAACCGGCATTAAATCTGTAAAATAACGGCTTTCTTTGTCCAGCTCCTTAAAACAAACATGCGTACTTCTCAATTCCCGCTCAATACCGTTAAAGAAACACCGGCCGATGCCGAAATTGCCAGCCATCAATTAATGATCCGCGCAGGACTCATCCGCAAACTGGCCGCAGGTCTTTACACTTGGTTACCCTTGGGGCTGCGGGTGATGCGCAAGGTCGAGAAAATCACCCGCGAAGAAATGGAAAAAACCGGCGCGCTGGAAGTGCTGATGCCCGGCCTGCAACCCGCCGAGCTGTGGCAGGAAACCGGACGTTGGGAACAATACGGCCCGGAACTGGCGCGGTTAAAAGACCGCCATGACCGCGATTTCTGCCTGGGGCCGACGCATGAAGAAATCATTACCGATCTGGCGCGTAACGAAATCAAGAGCTACAAGCAGCTACCGATCACTTATTACCAGATTCAATCCAAGTTCCGCGATGAAATCCGTCCCCGTTTCGGCGTGATGCGTTCGCGCGAATTCATCATGAAAGATGCCTATTCCTTCCATTTGGATCATGAATCGTTGCAGCTTACCTACGATGCGATGTATCAGGCTTACACCAATATTTTTAACCATCTTGGCTTGAATTTTCGCGCAGTAGTTGCCGATTCCGGCTCGATAGGCGGCGCGGTATCGCATGAATTCCATGTGCTGGCCGATTCCGGCGAAGACGCGATTGCGTTCTCGACCGACAGCGAGTACGCCGCCAATGTGGAAAAAGCCGAAGCGGTCGTGCCTGCCGGATCTCGCGGCGCGGCTATCGAGGCGTTGACGCTGATCGATACGCCCAGCCAGCACAGCATCGAAGAAGTCTGCGGTTTTTTAAATATCCCAGCCACGCAATGTCTTAAGACTTTGATCGTTAAAGGCGAAGAAGACACGCTGGTGGCGCTGCTGTTAAGAGGCGACCACAACCTTAACGAGATTAAAGCGATCAAAATCGACGGCATCGCCTCGCCGCTTGAGTTCGCCAGCGATGAGCAAGTGGGCAGCGCCTGCAACTGCAAGCCCGGCTCCATCGGCCCGATAGGCTTGAACATCAAGATCATCGCCGACCGTAGCGTGACCTTGATGGCCAATTTCGTTTGCGGCGCGAATCAGGACGGCAAGCATTATCAAGGCGTCAACTGGGAACGCGATCTGCCTGTTCCAGACCACGTTGCCGACCTGCGCATGGTGGTTGAAGGCGACCCCAGCCCGGACGGCAAAGGCCAAATCACGCTGGCTCGCGGCATCGAAGTCGGCCATATCTTCCAACTGGGCACCAAATACAGCGAAGCCATGAAAGCCGGGGTGATCAACGAAGGCGGCAAAAACCAGATCATGACGATGGGCTGTTACGGTATCGGCATTTCCCGCGTAGTCGCCGCCGCCATCGAGCAGAACCACGACGATAAAGGCATCATCTGGCCGACCAATCTTGCGCCTTTCCAGGTCGCGCTGTGCCCGATGAACATGCACAAATCGGAGCGTCTGAAAGAGGCCTCGGAAAAGTTGTACCAGGAGTTGCTGGCGGCTGGCATTGATGTGTTGTTCGACGACAGAAAAGTCCGCGCCGGATTTATGTTTTCCGACATGGAACTGATCGGCATCCCGCATTGTATCGTGGTGGGCGACCGAGGCCTGGACTCAGGCACGGTTGAATACAAGGCCCGAACGGCTGAGGCGAACGAAGAAATCCCGTTTGCGGATATTATTGGTTTTTTGAAGGCGAAGTTAGGTTAAATAGTAGGGGCGCCCCTTGTGGGTGACCTTTCTTTGTGGCCCCCACATGCAATAGGCCATTTTCGATAAGGGCAACCACAAGGGTTGCCCCTACCTGTATTTTTATTACCGCCCAATCAAATTCAACGTTCTTTCCGGCAGGCTTTCTGTCGTTGCCCCTTCCAGATGCAAGCGCGCATCTTCATGCACGGTGGTCATAAACCGAATCAACTGCATCTCGTGCTGCATTTTCTGTTCGAAATCTTCCGCTTCCCACATTTTATTCAGCAAAAATTTCGCATGATGATGAATGGTGAAGGCGACCGCCTCGGGCAGATGGGTATAGCTGGACTGGATTGAAGCTTTAAGCTGATCCAGCGCCGCCAGATACTGTTTGTAATCTTTAACATCCTGCTGGCACTTGGTTTTAAACATCGACAGTTCGGCGTCGTGCTTAGTCCTTAGCAAGCTGATGTCATGCTCCAGCCGTACGCTTCTCTTTTTTAATTCGGCTTCCAGGGCTTTTTCGGCCAAGACTCGGGCATGTTTGAGCTTGGCCTGATCGCCCTGATTAGCCAGCTGCCATTTCAGGTTTTGATCTTTGACCGAATGGAACAGCTGAATAATTTTATTTAAGATAGTCATGCGCTAGACAAGGGTGGATATTTTTTGCTGCAATGTTAACAACCCATCAATGTCCTGTCGGCTTCGATAGCGGGCATAATCTTGTTGCAGTTGCTGATAAGCGGCTCCCGGCAGTCTGGTCTTGATCGACAGCAGCTCTTTATCGATAGTTTTGGACAACGACCGGATATGCTTGCGATTATTCTGCTTTAACAGGCGTTTTCGGCTCAGTTCATTAAAATATTTTATTTGCTTCGTTTTAAAAAAAAATAGGCGCTTAACCTGATTCTGCCTAGCTTTGGCGAACCAAAAGCGCCGCTGCACCCGCTGCTTGGCCGAAAAATAATCCAAGACAGAGCAAACGATTATTTTAGCAACGCCCCATAAGCCGACAATGATTAACGCCGCAAACCCGCTTAGCAGCATGGCCGTTGCCAGCATAGTTAATACGCCCGGCAAACCGGACACGGCTAGCCACAGCAACACTTCCACCAGCAAAAACACCGGCAATGCAGCCAGAACCAACAACAGGGAAATTCTAATAATCAAGACGAAAACCGGAAAGTCAAAAAGACAGTCCGGGTATTGTACTCAAGTTTTTGACAAGGTTTAACAGAATAACTACAACTGGCTGCCAACGTTTGCCACCTGCTCGTCATAAAGCGCAGCGATTAAATTGGCCTGATAAACCATGCCTATCAAGCGATTCTCGCTATTCACTATCGGAATTTGCCGAAAGCCTTGGGTCGACATCAGCGCAACAAGATCGACGATATGGGTGGTTTCCGGCAATACGGTAACCGAGGTGGTCATCATGTGACCGACCGACTCCGGCTTATCGGTCGATACATCCGGCGTACGGCGGATAAAGGCCCGAAACTTGTCCTGAAAACTTTCATAGGGACTCAGGCTAACGAATTTAAAAAAGTCATTCCAGGTGATGATGCCGATCACCCGTCTGGCCCTGTCGATAACCGGCATGGATTTGAGTTTTTGCTTGTGCATGATGTTCCAGGCTTCTTCGACATCCGTCCCGTATTCAACCGCCGGAACGTCCCTGACCATAATATCGGCGCAGGTGATATTGCCCTTAAAGCGCTTAAAACTGTGCGCTTCCGCATCGGTCAGCAGTTTACGCAGATCTCCGGGCGAGACATCCATAAACGTATCCATGTTTTGCAGCGCCAGCTTTAAATCCTGATCCGAAATGCCGGTTTGCTGGGTCGGTTTAACAATGGAGTTTTTATCGCCGGGCGTGATGGGATAGTCATGCCGCAACAACCAACGGTTAATGGCTACCGCCATGACCAGCATGATGATCACATTTAAGCCCACCGGCATCAGCACAAAGCCATATCCCAGAGAGCTGATGGGATCGCCAGCCAGAATAGGTGCCATGGCCGTCGCGGCACCTGGAGGATGCAGGCAACGCAGCAACAGCATGGCCAAAATACTGCCGCCAACGGCACAGGCCGAGGCGATAGCCGTATCGGCAAACCACTGGACACAAGCGACGCCGATAATAGCGGATACCAATTGTCCGCCAACAAATGGCCAGGGTTGCGCCAACGGGCTGTGAGGAATGATAAACAGGATAACCGCAGAAGCGCCCATTGAGGCAACCAGAATCGGATAAGCGGCGGCTATGCTTAATTGCTGCGTCACTAATGCCACAATCAAAATGGCGCTGAAACTGGCGATAACCGAGAGGAACTTGCCCTTAAGGCTTAAGTTTACCGGATCAACGATAACGAAACGGATAAACTGGCTGATATTCATCATTAGCTTGAACTACCCCTCTTGCAATATTAAGGGTGTCACACCCCGAAGCTGACACCAAGTATAGAGCAATCGAACTGATATCCCATGATTCAAGAGCCAAATAGAGCAGTTAAAATCAATCACTTTACCCAGCCGACATTTATACGTTAAAACTAAAACAACCGATCAATTATTCTGCTACCTTATTAATGCTAAAATTAAACAGTATCAAAACCGTTTAGCCTAACCTTAGATTCCTACCTATAAAAACAATATAATGAATAGATTAAGAGATAAAATCCGCGACATTCCCGACTTCCCAAAGCCCGGCATTATCTTCAAAGACATTACGCCGCTGGTAAAAGATCCGGCCACGTTGAGGCTCGCCGTCCATCAATTGCTACAGCCTTTTTTAGGCAGGAATATTACCGTCGTTGCCGGTATGGAAGCGCGGGGATTTATTTTCGGCTCGCTAGTCGCCTGGGAATTGGGGCTTCCATTTGTACCGTTGAGAAAGCCGGGGAAACTGCCTTACGATGTGCAAAGTGTATCGTATGACCTTGAATACGGCTCGGCCTCACTGGAAGCGCATATTGATGCCTTCGATGCGAATGATCGTGTGTTATTGATTGATGATCTGCTGGCTACCGGTGGAACGGCAAAAGCAAGCTGCGAATTAGTCGAACAACTGGGGGCAAAAGTCGAGGCTTGTGCCTTTGTCGTGGAGCTGGATTTTCTGGGAGGAAGGGAAAAGCTTGGGAATTACGAGGTGCATTCTTTATTGCATTATTAACTGAGGTTCAAGGTGAAAGGTTCATCTCCGTCTTTTTGATTTTTTCAATTTATCCACTTTACTACCGGCTTCTTCAAACGACTTGGCAGTCTCATCGAAGGATTGAGCGACGCTGCTGAATGAATGAGAGGCCTGCTCAATCTCTTTAGTCTGCGCATCCAGGCGCAGAGCAAAACCCGGCTTGTTGCTTGCATTGGCATCATTAGCCGAACCTTGTTTGGCAGCGCTATCTTTATCACCCTCAGATAACTCCTCTTCAAGATCATCCACATCCAAAGACGCCTCCGATTTACCGTCCGTAGCCAGATTATTACGCCATTGCAAAAAGGATTCACGGGTAAATACGTAAGGGTCTAATGCGGCTTCATCGATAAATTTCAAAGCACCTTCCGCACTGGCCCGCGCATTCAGCATCGACAACAGCTGCACCGGCATGCCAATATAACTGACCGGATTTGCCGCCGTATCAAATGCCGCGCCCGGAATACCTCTCGCGGTAGATGGCCCCAAAATAGGCAGCACCAGATAAGAACCTGGGGGTACTCCCCATACCGCCAAGGTCTGATCAAAATCTTCTTCATTTTGTTCCAAGCCTACATGCTTGGCTACATCAAACAGACCTCCCACACCGGCTGTTGAATTAATCGCAAAACGTCCGGTATCTTCAGCGCTTTGTGCAAATTTAGCCTGCAAAACATCATTGATAACCACATTGACGTTTTTCAGGTTATTAAAGAAGTTAAACACGCCCGTTTGCATGAACTGCGGGGTTATCCATTTGTAAGCATTTGAAATAGGCTCGGCTACATAATTGTCAACTTTATCGTTAAAGCCAAACATTTTCCTATTAAAGTTTTCGTAAGGATCAGTCTTGCTCGCTACCGTTTGTGGCTCAACATCACCTGTCGTTGCGCAGCCGTTTAAAGTCAGGGCAACTCCGATCAGCATGCCTAAGAATACATATTGCATTTTAACGCTACGATTGCCATTGCTGGGTCTATTCATTGGCATAAAACCTACTGTTTTGAATAATTATCAATTTTTTCGTTAATCTTGGTTATTAAGGCATCAAAACCTTCACGCTGTAAAATAGTGGTATATTCCGATCTTTTCAAGGCCAGATCGCTTACGCCATTGGCGATAATATTAATGATGCGCCAGCTATTGCCCTTTTCTTTGAGCATGTAGTCGAATTTAACGGGTTTGTCACCTGGAATAACAAAATGAGAATGCACAACTACACCGCCTCTTGCCGTTTCTTCTTCCGAATCGAATACGAATGACTCCCCAGAGTAATCTTTGAAGTTGTGGGCATAAGACGCGATACTCAGTCGGCTAAAGACATCAACCAGCTTTTGTTGCTGTTCCTCAGATAACTTCTCCCATTCCTTGCCGACCACAATGCGGGCTATTTTTGTTAGCTCATGGCTGTTGGAAACAGGATCTTTTAGTTTTTCATACCTTCCTGCATAGCCCGATTTCTTGCCGTCTTTCATTACGGCGATCAGGTCGGCCTGAAATTTTTCCACGACCTGTCTTGCGGTTGCTCCGCCTTCATCAGCAGCAAAAGCATTCATCGTCCCGAACAAAAGCAACATGAAAGCAATAGCCAACTTTACATTTTTTAAAACCATAATTAAAAAACCTCGTAATTTAAATCAGGTACAAGGTAAAAAAACATTACCCCTTATGCCTTGAACCTTGAACCTTGAACCTTGAACCTAATCAACAATCTCTACTCTCACAGGAATTCCTGCAATGGTTGATGGCAGCGCTTCTGATGCATATTCAGGGGCAGCCTCAGGCACCATTGCACCCTCGGTTTTTGGGCCTCTGATGGATGTCCACAAGCCCTTCAACGGATGACTTAACATATCTTCAACAGCCGTCGCTTCATAACCGCAATGCGCCATGCAGCTTGCGCATTTAGGATTATTAACCGTGCCGTATTTATCCCAGGGCGTAGTATCCAGCAGCTCCTGGAAGCTGGAGACATACCCTTCATCAGCCAGCAAATAACAAGGTTTTTGCCAGCCGAACACGTTACGGGTCGGGTTGCCCCAGGGCGTACAATCATAGTTTTGGTTGCCTGCCAGAAAATCAAGATAGAGCGATGAATGATTTAATTTCCAGTTGCGGTTTTTTCCGATTTTGAAAATACCCCGGAATAAATCCTTAACATCACTACCCTTAATAAATACATCCTGCTGGGGCGCACGCTCGTAACTAAAACCAGGGGCAATGGTCACGCCCTCAACACCTAGCTCCATCGCATAATCAAGGAAGTCGGCAACTTCCTGAGCCTGTTCGCCCTGAAACAGGGTGCAATTTACAGTGACCCTGAAGCCCTTTGCCAGCGCCAACTTTATGGCTTCAACCGCCCGCTCAAAAACACCTTCCTGACAGACGGAGGTGTCATGTCTTTCATGCATACCATCCAAATGAATTGAAAAGGTCAGGTAAGGGGAGGGTTTGTAGTCATCAATTCTCTTTTTCAACAACAGCGCATTGGTACACAAGTAAACAAACTTCTTCCGCGCAATAATACCAGCAACGATTTGCGGCATCTCTTTATGGATAAGCGGCTCTCCACCCGGAATCGACACCATGGGCGCATCGCATTCGTCCACCGCCTGCATGCATTCTTCAAATGAAAGGCGCTGGTCGAGAATATCATCAGAGTAATCGATTTTACCGCAGCCTGCACAGGCCAAGTTGCAACGAAACAAAGGCTCCAGCATCAGCACCAAAGGATACTTCTTGACCCCTTTCAACTTTTGCTTAATCAAATAACTACCTACAGTCAACTGCTGACGTAAAGGAACTCCCACGAGCAAACCCTCCAAAAAACTTCAAAAAACTTGATGACGCCCACACAAAATGACCGCCTTGAAAACCGCATACTACAAAAAACAACCCTATATCGACAAAATACTGTACCAATAAAACAACAAGCGGACAAGATTCACTAGCCTCCAACCATCTACTGCTTTTTAGTGCCGAAAGCTAATGCTTATTAACAAGCCTAATTATATAATACAATCGCTTATCTATTGTTGACTAGAATACTATCTTTTTGCTGTAGACTCCAGTTTTATAGCATGTATAGGTAATCACCTACGCGAAGCACAACTTCGCGCCGAGCGCCAAAACACGCAATAAATATAAATAACTAATTGTTTTTTAAAAAAATATTTTTTAAAAAACAATTATCACGTGTGCATATTTGCAACAAAACAACATTGCTTTGCAAAATACCAACAAACAGTCTATTATTGCCATCTACTAACTTGAATTAACCTTGCAGGTCGACATCAAAAATACCATGAGTGAAACTCAAATATCTCTGGATAACCCAAAATCACTCAGCAAATGTTCTGATGATGAATTTCAGGCGCTCTTACTTGAAGGCGTCTCCAGAACATTTGCGCTGACCATTCCTCAGCTGCCGGAAAAGCTTTACGGCGCAGTGGCTAACGCCTATTTGTTATGCCGCATTGTCGACACCATAGAAGATGAGGTTTCACTATCTCCCGAACAAAAAAAATATTTTTGCTCCGAGTTTATTCATATCGTAAAAACCGGCGCAAATTCAGAGCCGTTTGCCGTAGAACTTGCTCCATTGCTTTCCGAGCAAACCATTCCCGCCGAACACACCTTAATACATGTATTGCCCCGGGTTATTCAAATCACCCATAAATTTGACCCCGATCAAATTGAGGCGCTGGCTTCCTGCGTTGAAACTATGGCTGCTGGCATGCCGATCTTCCAAGCTCAGGATCTTCATGGCGGTCTCGAGACACTTGCCGATATGGACAGATACTGCTATTACGTCGCCGGTTGCGTCGGAGAAATGCTGGCCAAGCTTTTTTGCCATTACTCACCGGAAATTGCCCAACACAAGGACGAATTGCTTAAGTTATCGGTATCTTTTGGTCAGGGACTGCAAATGACCAATATATTAAAAGACATCTGGGATGATGCCGGTCGCGGCGTTTGCTGGTTACCGCAGGATATTTTTACGGAAACTGGATTTGATCTTAAAAAGCTGACCCCTGAAACCCATTCAGAAAACTTTAGCTTAGGTCTGGAACACTTAATCGGCATTGCGCATGAGCATTTGCATAACGCGCTGAAATACACGCTGCTGCTTCCTAGCCATGAAACCGGCATCCGTAATTTCTGCCTTTGGGCATTGGGCATGGCCGTTTTAACCTTGAAAAAAATCAAACAAAATCTGGATTTCAATCATTCCGATCAAGTCAAAATCACTCGCAACAGCGTTAAAGCGACTATTTTTGCGACCCGATTAACGGGTCGTAGCAACACCCTGCTTAGCTTACTTTTTAACGTGACAAGTCGTGAGCTCAAAACGCCCGACTGGACATATTCAACACCATCCTCAAAAGCCAACATAAAACTTTAAGGACGTAACCTATGTTTAACGAAGCCAATTCAGAGATCAACATCAACACTATTTCGAACTCATCGAATACTGCCAACAACTTTGACCACAATCTCAAGCTAGCCATTAACAAAGCGCAAGAGAAATTATTAAGCCTGCAAGACAAGGACGGCTACTGGGTATTCGAACTGGAAGCAGACTGCACGATCCCGTCAGAGTACATCATGATGATGCACTACATCGGCGAAATAGATGAATCACTACAGGCCAAAATTGCCAATTACCTAAGACCCCGCCAATCCGAAGACGGCAGCTACCCGTTGTTTACCGGCGGAGAGGGCGACCTTAGTTGCAGCGTCAAGGTCTATTACGCGTTAAAAATGGCCGGAGATGCTATCGACTCACCGCACATGACCCGCTTAAGAAATTACATCCTCAGTCAGGGCGGCGCGGCAAAAGCCAATGTGTTTACCCGCATTGCGCTGGCAACATTCGAGCAATTGCCTTGGCGCGGCGTTCCGTATATCCCTGTCGAAATCATGCTGTTTCCGAGCTGGTTTCCATTCCATTTGGACAAAGTATCCTACTGGTCAAGAACCGTTATGGTGCCGCTGTTTATTCTTTGCACCTTAAAGGCGACGGCAAAAAACCCTAACAACATTAATATACTGGAGCTTTTCGTCACCCATCCCGACGAAGAAAAGCATTACTTTCCTGAAAGAACCCTGTTAAATAAAATCTTTTTAGGTCTGGATAAATTGGGCTTGGCTACCCGCCCGTTAATCCCGAAAAAAGCGCATGAACTGGCTATCGAAAAAGCCAAAAACTGGTTTATTGAACGCCTGAACGGCGAAGACGGCCTGGGCGGAATCTTCCCTGCCATGGTCGGCGCTTATGAAGCCATGCTGTTGCTGGGCATGCCGAAAGATCATCCGCATGTCGTCACCGCACGCAAAGCCATCGACAAATTACTGGTCATCAATGAGCATGACGCCTACTGCCAGCCCTGCTTGTCCCCGGTTTGGGATACTGCACTTGCCGCGCTAGCGCTACAAGAATCCGACAAAACCGGTAACAGCAAAAGTCTGACTCGCGCCTACGATTGGCTTAAAAGCAAACAGTTGTCTGATGAACCAGGAGATTGGCGAATCATCAAGCCTGATTTAGCAGGCGGCGGCTGGGCATTTCAATTTGAAAACCCGCATTATCCCGATGTTGACGATACGGCGGTTGTGGCCTTTGCGATGGCCGAGTCGAACTTGCCCCATCTGGATGAATCGATCCATCGGGCAACCCGCTGGATAGTCGGCATGCAGTCTAAAAACGGCGGTTACGGTGCGTTTGATGTTGATAATACCTGTTATTACCTGAATGAAATTCCTTTTGCCGATCACGGTGCGTTATTAGATCCGCCTACTTCCGATGTCAGTGCACGTTGCGCTATGCTGATGGCCAGAGTGGCTCAGGATCATGCCGAATACCTGCCAGCATTAGAACGCACTATCGAATACATTCGTAGCGAACAGGAACAGGACGGTTCGTGGTTTGGCCGCTGGGGCACCAACTACATCTACGGCACATGGTCGGCATTGCTTGGACTGGAGCAAACCGGCCTGCCTAAAAGCGATCCGATGTACACTAAAGCCGCTACATGGCTAAAAAGCGTCCAACGCGGCGATGGCGGCTGGGGTGAAGACAACTACAGCTATCACGATGTAAGCCATAGCGGAAAATATCATTTCAGCACTGCATTTCAAACGGCTTGGGCTGTTTTGGCGCTGATGGCGGCCGGTGAAGCTCACAGCCCCGAAGTGAAAGCGGGTATCGATTTCATCTTGCGCAACCAGCAAGCTGACGGCGTATGGAATGACGAGTGCTTTACCGCTCCCGGCTTTCCTAAAGTGTTCTATCTTAAATACCACGGTTACGACAAGTTCTTCCCGCTTTGGGCCTTGGCTCGCTACCGTAACGAACTCCTCAGCAAGTGACCACCGGCATTGTTGTTGCTTTACCGGAAGAACTCAGCACCCTGACCTCAAAGAAAATTGATAAAGGGTGCTGTGTTTTTATTACCGATGCACTCGTTCTCGCCTATTCCGGCGCAGGCGCCAACAATGCACGAAGCGCAGCCGAGTTATTGATTGCACAAGGCGCGACCCGCTTAATCAGTTGGGGCTGCGCCGCCGCCCTTGACGAAACCTTAAAGCCCGGCGACCTAGTCTTGGCCGACACTCTAATTGATGCCGAAGGCGCTCAAATCAGCATTAACCCCGACTGGCATGGCTACACCCAAAACCTGCTTTCAACCACTCTAAAAGTCCACGTCGGCAGTTTGGCTGAAAGCAAAGGTATCGTAGCCGCCAGTCAGGACAAAAAACAGCTGCACAACCAAACCGGCGCAGTCGCATTGGACATGGAAACAATTGCCATCGCTAAAGTTGCAAAACAACACCAACTGCCTTTTTTGGCTATCCGGGCCATTGCCGATCCGGTCAGCATGAATCTGCCCAAAGCCATTAATCACTCGCTTAACAATGAGGGTGACGTCGTTTTGAGTAAGTTATTATTATTTATCGCCCTGCATCCTGCCGAATTACCGGGACTTATAAATCTGGGTCTACATTTCAATAAAGCGAAAAACACGTTAAAATTGGTCGCCAAACAACTCGATCATCTGACCGCTTTACCCAGCCAAGACCAATAAACAGCATGTCATCTTTTTTCAACACCCTAATCGGCTGGTGTGAGCGCCAAATCATGCGCTGCCCGTGGACGCTGTTATTGCTGTCGCTATTGCTCAGCGCCGCGACCTTGCACTACACCCTTAAAAATCTGGAGATTAATACCAACACGGCTGAAATGCTGTCGCCAGACCTGCCTTTTCAGCAAAACCAGGCGCATTTCAACCAGGCATTTCCCGAAGATGCCACGACCATTATTTTTGCGGTTGAAGCCCAAACGCAGGAACAATCCTCTCAGACTGCCATCAAGCTTGCCGATCAGTTAAATAAAGCCAATGATCGCTTTGAATCGGCTTACATACCCACCGACAATGCTTTTTTAAGGCAGCAAGCCCTGCTCTATCTCGATCAAGACGACCTGGACATTTTTGCCAAAAAATTGACCGATGCCCAACCCTTTATAGGCCACCTCGCGCAGAATTATCACCTCGAAGGCCTGTTTGGCATCATCGGTCAGGCGCTTAACAAGCATGACCATGCCTTGCCGATGGACTTGAATCCGATACTCCTAGCCATTGATGAGGTCTTAAAAAATCAGTTAAACGGTCAAGCACACTATTTGTCCTGGCAGAATATATTGTCCGAAAACAAGCCGAATACCGGCGACGACAAAGAGATAGCTGCGCAAGCCAACGTTACCCGAACTATCGTCATCGCCAAACCTAAAATGCATTTCAATGAAATGCTACCCGCCGATGTCGCGCTTTCTGCTGCGCGCGAAATCAGTCACGCCATCATGGCGGAAAACCCGTCGCTGAGCATCCGCATGACCGGCGAAACCGCACTGGAACACGAAGAACTGGAAAGCGTCACCAAAGGTGCCACGTTCTCCGGCTTGTTGTCGCTGGTTTTAGTGTTTGTAGTTCAATGGATAGGCCTGCGTTCAATAAGATTGCTGATTACCACCTATATCGTGCTAGTTATGGGGCTGATATTGACCGCCGGATTCGCCGCCATCACCGTCGGGCATTTAAATGTCATTTCCATTGCCTTCGCCAGTTTATATATCGGACTTGGGGTCGATTATGCGATCCATATTTGCCTACATTATCGGGAAGGCAAGGCGGACGGCCTATCAAACAGCGAAGCCATCCTGATCAGCATCCGCGATGTCGGTTCCTCATTGTTTTTATGTGCGCTAGCCACTGCGATTGGTTTTTTTGCCTTTATACCGACGGATTATGCGGGCGTATCCGAATTGGGCGTTATTTCAGGCGGCGGTATCTTTATCGGCCTGGTTATTTCGCTGACCGTGTTACCAGCCTTGTTCTGCGTTTTTCCTGCTAACAATGTAACACCGATACGCTCGCCGTTAACCCCGGCCTTTATCATCACTTTCCCGTTCCGCTTTTCGACCGGCATCAAGATCGTGTCCATTTTACTGGGCATTGGCGCATGCTTTGTATTGACCGATCTTACCTTTGATTACAACCCTATCAATTTGAGAGACCCCCAAAGCGAGTCGGTCGTAACCATCAAAGAACTGTTAAAGTCCAAAACCGAATCCCCGTTTGCACTGACCGCATTGGCAAGCAGTCTTGAATCGGCGGACAAAATCACCCATCAATTGGCGCAGCAGCCGTCCGTACACGAAACCATCAACTTGGCGAGTTTTGTAGCTAAAGATCAGGATGAAAAACTGGCGACAATTGAAGACTTGAATCTGATGCTGGGCGGACAGCTGAAAAACTTTGACGACACACTCGATACCGCCAACCAACAAGCCGCATTGCTTAAATTCAACGAAGCACTGAAAAAAGCCATTGTTGAAAAATCGCCTAACGTACCGTTGCAAACCTTACAGCAGTTACAACAGCGCATCGAATCATTTATAAAGCAGGCGGATGCCACTCCAACGCCGGAAACCAGCTACATACAACTGGAAAAAAATATTTTAGGCCTGCTGCCGTTTACCATAGAGCGACTTAGAACCAGCCTGACCGCAACACCGTTTGGCTTGGACGATTTGCCGTCCGAGATAAGATCGCACTGGGTCAGCGCGAGCGGTCTTTATAGAGTCCTGATCACGCCGGAAAAAGATCTAAACAAGCCTGATAATTTGAAAGAATTCGTCACCCAGGTGCAAGCCGTTGATAACACGGTTTCAGGTCTGCCGATTATCAATCAGGCCGGAGGCGATGCGATAGTCAAGGCATTTATTAAAGCCTTTAGCGGTGCTTTTCTTGCCATTGTGGTGTTATTATTACTGATGTATAGAAGTGTCAGAAAGACCTTATTGGTCATCATGCCGTTATTGCTTGCCGCTTTGTTAACCGGTGCAACCAACGTGTTACTGGACAATCCGTTCAACTTTGCCAATATCATCGCCCTGCCCTTACTGCTGGGCATGGGCATCGACAGCAGCATCCTGATCATGCACAGGCATCATTCCACAGGCGAAGATGAAAATCTACTGCAAAGCAGCACCACACGAGGCATTATTTTCAGCTCCATAACGACCTTGTGCAGTTTTTCCAGTCTTGCTTTTACCGCTCATCAGGGTATGGCAAGCATGGGTTTAGTATTGGCTATAGGCCTTACTTTCACAGTGATGTGTTCTTTAATAGTCCTGCCTGCTTTCAGCGGCAAAAGCGTTTAATTTTTTGAGGTATCTAATGTCATTCAGCATCGCCGAACTTTTTTCTCAACACAGCACTGATAAATTTGATCTGCACGAACAACATTTAAACAACCAAATGGTCAGGGTGTTAAAGACCATAGGCTATGACCGCCACTACAAAAAGGCGATTGGACAATATCTCTACGACCAGGAAGGCACAGAGTATCTGGACTTGCTCAGCGGTTTTGGCGTATTTGCTATCGGCCGCAACCACCCAACCGTGATCAGCGCCTTGACCGAAACCTTGACATTGGAATTGCCCAACCTGGTGCAGATGGATGTATCCGTGCTCAGCGGATTGCTGGCTCAGGAAATCCTGAAAACCACACCGGACAACCTGAACAAGATGTTCTTTTGCAATTCCGGCACCGAATCTGTAGAGGCGGCGATCAAATTTGCCCGCTATACCACCAAGCGTGAAAAAATCGTCTTTTGCGAACACGGCTATCATGGCCTGACCCTGGGTTCTTTGTCATTAAACGGAGAAGACATTTTCCGCGAAGGTTTCGGCCCACTGCTACCCGGTTGCAGCTCCGTTCCTTTCAACGATCTTGCCGCACTGGAAAAAGCCTTAAGCAACAAAGATATTGCCGCTTTCGTCGTCGAACCCATTCAGGGTAAAGGCGTTAATGTACCGGACGATAATTATTTGCCGGAAGTCGAACGCTTATGCAAAAAATACGGCACCTTGTTTGTCGCCGATGAAGTCCAAACGGGCTTGGGACGTACCGGAAAATTCTGGGCCATCGATCATTGGAACGTTAAACCGGATATGATTTGCATGGCCAAAGCCCTGTCTGGCGGATTCGTCCCGGTCGGCGGGGTAGCCATGACCCAGAAAATCATGGATACCGTTTATAACCGTATGGATCGGGCTGTCGTGCATGGTTCCACCTTCGCCAAAAACAATATGGCGATGGCTGCCGGCCTTGCCACGCTGTATGTTATGGAAGAAGAAAATCTGGTCGAAAACAGCATGAAAGTCGGCACCGATATTATCGACAGCCTGAACACTATGGCCGGGAAATATGAATTCCTGAAAGAAGCGCGGGGCAAAGGCATGATGATTGCGATTGAATTCCAATCACCTAAGAGCTTGAAACTCAAAGCGGCCTGGGCGATGCTGGAAGCGGCCAATAAAGGTTTATTCTGTCAAATGATCACCATCCCTTTATTTAAAGAACACCACATATTAACGCAAGTTGCAGGGCACGGCATGAACATAGTCAAGCTGTTGCCGCCGTTAACCCTAACGCAAAAAGACCGCGACAATATAATCAATTCATTTGATAAAGCCATAGCCGATACCCATCAAATTCCCGGTTCGATCTGGGATTTAGGCAAGAATCTGGCGGGGCATGCCTTGAAGGGCAAAAAATAAACAATAGAACGCAGATTACGCTGATAATTATGATGAACGCAGATAATTCAAAAAATCTTATTTAATCATATTCATCTGCGTAATCTGCGTTCTATTCTTAAAATAATCTACATCTGCAAATAGTTATAAACTGGAAAAGTAATGAAAAAATCATTTCAATTCATTTTATTATTTTTGACTTTGTGCCAAGCACATTGGGCCGCCGCTCATGCAGTGATAACCGATTATTCGCTGAAAATTGAGCCCATTCATGCCAACAGCCCGGCAAAAGTCGAACTGTCGTTTAATTCCAAGATAGAACTGGGCTTGTCGCAGATTTTCCTGGTCAGCAAAGGCGATAAGCATCAATTATTACAGGCCGACAGCGGCAACAAACAAGGCCAAATTTTTGTCCTGATTCCGCCGCTGGAATCAGGCGATTATGCCCTCAGATTTAAAGTCTTCGCTGCTGACGGTCATTTAACCGAAGACGTTATTCATTTTTCCGTTTCCAAATAGGGTTTAGCAATGGCTGGCATAGCTGATTTTCTTGATTCTTTGATTGGCGGGTTTGACCTGATTTGTTATTCGTTTGCAATCGGCAGCCTGTTCTGGGGACTGTTTGTGTTGCGTCCGTGGCTTTACCAAGACGGATACCCAGCGGTACTCCTGCAAAAAACCATCGCTCTTCTGTATAAAGGCGGATTTTGGTTGGCTGCTGCCCAACTGTTCAAAATAATCCTTAAAATCTGGTTAATGACCGCCGTACTTGAGCGCTGGCCGTTTCCCGAATTCGCCGGTACGACGCAGTTTATCGGCGGCATAGTACGCACGATTTTAGCAGTCATTCTGGCAGCTTACTGCTACCAATACCTCAGCAAAAATCCTTATTCCAAACAGCACTGGATCACCGCAGGCATCGTAGCCCTGCCGATGATTATTTCCGGCGCATGGCTGATACATGGCGCTGGACGTTTTGAAAATAAAATCATCTTGATGTCGCTGACAGTCATCCATCAAGTGGCTGCAGCCGCCTGGATTGGCGGAGTTTTTCAACTGGTCAATCTTTGGCTGTTACGCAGCAGCAATCAAATTCAGGCGGAACTATGGCCCTTATTGCTAAAGCGTTTCACCACGTTCGGCATAGCTTCAGTTGCGATGATCCTGATCTCGGGTTTACCTATTGCGTGGCAATACATCGACACCTGGAACGGCCTGATCGGCACCGGCTACGGCAATTTATTACTGGTAAAAATAACCTTATTGACCATCGCCCTGGGATTTGCCTGGTTAAACAAAAACGCCGTTTTGGAGTTCAGGTTTTCCGGCAATAATCACGCCTTAAATAACCGCGTTCCTTATTACATTGAAGCGGAAACCTTCGTCTTGGTGACCTTGTTATTTACCGCCGCCAGTCTCGCTTCCCAACCTCCGGCCATCGATATTCCAACCCTGACCGCAAGCTGGCAGGAAGTGTTAAATACCTTCACTCCGCAAATGCCAATAACAAGCTCACCTTCGCATACCGCGTTGATAGCGGGTGAAGCCGGTCGCGTCGCCATTGTCGGCCAAGTGCCGTCATTGGCGGCTACCGAATGGTCGAACTATAACCATAACATCGCCGGTATTTTCCTGACCGTGATGAGCTTTTTTGCGATGCTATCCTATGTGCAAAAATCCGGCTTTGAACCCTTCAAATACTGGCCGCTGGGCTTCGTCTTACTGGGCATATTCCTGTTTTTCCGTAGCGATGCGGAAACCTGGCCATTGGGGCCGATAGGTTTCTGGGACAGCACCTTCAATAACGGCGAAGTATTGCAGCACCGGATTGCGACCTTACTGGTATTCGTACTTGGCATCATGGAACTTAGCGCCCGGATAACCAAAAACCCGGACAGCAAGCTCCCCTTCGTATTTCCGTTGTTGGCGGCTTTTGGCGGATTAATGTTGTTGACCCATTCACATGTCGGCTTTCAACCCAAAAGCGCTTTTCTTATCCAAGTCGGTCACACCACCATGGGTATATTTTCCCTGATTCTGGCCTGCGGTCGCTGGCTGGAATTAAAACTGGACAAACCCGGAAAGGATATCGCCGGTTTTATTTCCGTTGCCGCCCTGTTTCAGATTGGCATCATCCTGATGTTCTATCGCGAACCCCTTTATTAATATGAATACACTAGATAACTACCCATTGCTTAAAGACATCAACATTCCAGCCGATGTGCGCAAGCTGTCGAAAAGCCAGCTTAAGCCGTTGGCAAAAGAACTGCGTGAATTTTTAACCCATACTGTGAGCATTTCCGGCGGGCATTTCTCCGCAGGCCTGGGTACAGTTGAGTTAACGATAGCCTTGCATTACGTGTTCAATACGCCGTCCGACCAGCTGGTTTGGGATGTCGGTCATCAGGCTTATCCGCATAAAATCCTGACCGGTCGCAAAGAGCGGATGACCACGATCCGCACCAAAGACGGTGTTTCGGCGTTCCCAAATCGGGCAGAAAGCGAATACGATGCATTCGGCGTCGGCCATTCCAGCACTTCGATCAGCGCAGCCTTAGGCATGGCGATTGCCTCCGAATTGAAAGGCGAAGACAAGAAAATGGTCGCGATTATAGGCGACGGCAGCATCACCGGCGGCATGGCGTTTGAGGCGATGAACCATGCAGGCGCACTGGATGCCAACCTGCTGGTTATCCTGAACGATAACGACATGTCGATCTCGCCACCGGTCGGCGCGATGAATAATTACCTGACCAAAGTGTTATCCAGCAAGTTTTATTCGTCGATGCGCGAAGGCAGTAAAAAAGCCTTGAGCAGTATGCCCAGCGTTTGGGAACTGGCGCGGCGCACCGAAGAGCACATGAAGGGCATGATCGTGCCCGGCACCTTGTTTGAAGAACTGGGCTTTAATTATATCGGCCCGATAGACGGGCATGACCTGGACATGCTGGTATCCACGCTGGAAAACCTGAAAGATATTTCCGGGCCGCGCTTTTTGCATATCGTGACCCGAAAAGGCAAGGGTTACGCGCCCGCCGAAAAAGACCCGCTAGCCTATCACGGCGTACCGGCATTCGACCCCAGCAAAGATTGCCTGCCAAAATCCGCGCCCTCCCCGCATCCGACTTACACCGAAGTATTCGGCGACTGGCTCTGCGATATGGCAGCCCTTGACGAGCGCTTGCTGGGCATTACGCCCGCCATGCGCGAAGGTTCGGGAATGGTCAAATTTTCGGAGTGTTATCCAAAACGCTATTTCGATGTCGCCATTGCCGAACAACACGCGGTAACGCTGGCCGCAGGACAGGCTTGCCAAGGCGCTAAACCCGTCGTGGCGATTTATTCCACGTTCCTGCAACGGGCTTACGACCAAATGATCCATGATGTCGCCATCCAGAACCTGGATGTGTTGTTCGCGCTGGATCGCGCAGGCCTTGTCGGCCCCGACGGCCCGACCCATGCCGGCAGTTTCGATTACAGCTACATGCGTTGTAT
>CAMAUL010000025.1 GCA_945861405.1 Candidatus Methylobacter oryzae
AAGCCCCGGTTGAGCTGGACAATTATACAGTGCCTTTTTAACTTGTCAACGTCATGTTGATTTTTTCTTCACCTTCCATCCCTGTCAAAGCCTGCTGACAAGCCCCGAAGAAGCCGACTATTATAACTAATTCGGCTTTCCAGTCAACAGCCATGCCAACTTTAATTACTACTACTAATAATTCCCAAAGACCTACCCGGAAAGGGACGAAGCATTGGGCGACTCATCAACGGCATCAAACCGTTATCTTTAAATCATGAGTCCTTAGCAAATAGAAATTCTCTCCCCCACCACAGGAATGTTTGCATGCCATCCCATTCGCTTAAAACAGGTCTGCAATGACAACGTAGCCGTTTTTTCACCATGAATCAGGTAAAGCTTGGGCTTAGGCTCTTTAAAATGACCCGCCCAATCCAACAACTGACTTTGATCGGCATGAGCGCTTAACGCACCCAGTGTATGCACCTTGGCCGCAACATTGACATCAGCACCCAATATCTTCAAATGCGACTTTTTACCATCAACAATAGCCCGGCCCAAGGTACCTTCGGCCTGAAACCCTGCAATGATGATATGCGCATTGCGTCGCCATAAGTTGTATTTAAGATGGTGGCGGATGCGCCCGCCGTTACACATGCCGCTCCCGGCAATAATAATCACGCCGCCGACAATCCGGTTGACGGCCATGGACTCTTCGGCTGTCTGCGAATAGATCAACCCCGGCAACCAAGCTTGCCAGCCGCCAGGGGCAACTTTGGTAAATTCAGGATCATCAATATTGAATAAATGTACATTATCAGCGTAGATATTGCTGGCGCTGATTGCCATCGGGCTATCCAGATAAATTTGTTGCTGCGGCAACCCACCCTGACGCTGAATTTTACCCAACCAGTAAATCAGATCCTGAGTCCTGCCCACGGCAAAAGCCGGAATAATAACATTGCCGCCGCTCTCTGCGGCTTCCGCCAATGCCGCACGCAATTCATCCAGAGTGCTTTCCAGCTGTTTATGGTCGCGGTCGCCGTAAGTGGACTCAAGCAACAATACATCAGCCTCGGTTAAAATTGTTGGATCGCGCAGTAATGGCGAATTCGGGTTGCCCAAATCACCGGAAAAAACCAATGTTTTGATTTTATCTTTATCGTTGATACGCAAACGCACTATAGATGAACCGAGTATATGCCCGGCCTCATGAAAAGAAACGCTTAGAGCAGGCAGTATTTTGGTTTCCACGCCATAGGCTATCGGCTGGCGTAACGCCAACAAAGCCTTTACATCCGCCTCCGTATATAACGGCTCAAGCAGCGGCTTCCCGGCGCGCTCCCGACGCTTGTTTTCCCACTCAGTATCCCGCAATTGCAGATGAGCGGCATCCATCAGCATCAATTCCAGCAGCGAAAAACTAGCCTCAGTCAGAAACACCGGACCATTGAATCCATCTTTAACCAGCTTGGGCAAGCGCCCGCAATGATCAAGATGAGCATGAGACAACACCACCGCATCAATATCCGCCGGGGCAAACGGAAAATCGGCTTCATTTTGTTTTTCCGTTTCCCTTGAACCCTGAAACATTCCGCAATCAAGCAAAATACGGCTGGAATCGGTTTCCAGCAAATAACAGGAACCGGTAACTTGTCCAGTTGCGCCTAAAAAAGTAAGATTTGCCATAGCATTGCCTTGTAGTGAATGAAGTTCATTTAGTGATGCATCTCTCAGAAAATACCTGTCCAAGCCGTCAAAATTTCCTCGAATGATATAGTTAATGTTAAAATTCCTCTATCGCCAAGGCATGTAACAAAAAACTGATCACCCTGATTTCAAAGAGGCTTATCCAACCCTCAACCGCAAAACTTCACATCACGATCATTCAACGAAGAAATAAATTGAAAAAAACTACTATAAGACACGCTCTTCCCCGATTGCTAATATTTTTCTTTTTGGGCCTACTCTCGAGTCTACCCACGCAGGCATTACTTGCCGAAGAAACAGTCGATCAGGAACCCGGCGTAGCTCAGGAAATTAGCGCCATTATTACAGCCAAACAGCATCCTTATCTGATGCTGGCTAATTTTCCAAATCGTACCGACGATCTTGAATCCCTCTACAAAATGTCGAACCATCAATTACTGTGGCTAGGCAATGAGGACTCAGAAAAAAACATCACCGCCGCGCTTAATCTGCTGACGAACGCGACCATCCACGGCTTAAATCCTAAAAATTACGACACAAACACACTCCAACAAAAACTGCAGTCTAGCTTAAAGCTAAAATCGGATGCGTACAAAGAATTAGCGCTATACGATACGGCACTCAGCATCTCGCTACTACGCTTCTTGCATGATTTACATTATGGCAGGGTCAATCCGCAGGGCATCAATTTTAACTTAAAGTTAAGGGAGAAAAAGCTGATTGATCTGCCCTCGCTGATTAAAAACAGCCTAGCGCAAAACACGCTGGCTGAATTGCCGCTATCGATTGAACCTAAGTTAAAACAATATCAAAAGTTAAAAATAGCATTGACTAATTACCGCCAGCTTGCCTTGAATGCCCCGACTTTCAAATTGATCGCTACAAAAACATTGCGCCCTGGCGACAATCATCCTCAAATCGCCGAACTACGCCAACTTTTAACCACCCTAGGTGATTTGCCCGAAAATAAATCGGATAGCAACCCTAAAAAATCCTCGCTATACACTGACGCTATCGTTGCCGGGGTTAAAAAATTTCAAAAACGGCATGGACTCACTGCTGACGGACATATTGGAACAGGCACCATAGCCGCACTCAACGTACCTTTAAGCGAACGTGTAACCCAAATCGAATTGGCTATGGAAAGATTGCGCTGGTTACCGGAACTCAGTACCGGAGCTTTCGTCATTGTTAATATCCCAGCCTTTCAATTATGGGCGTTTGATGCCATTGATCAGCCAGATGCCAATATTATCAATATGAGGGTTGTAGTCGGCAATGCGCTGAAAACTCAAACCCCGGTGTTGATGGCGGAAATGCACTTTATCGATTTTATGCCTTATTGGAATGTGCCTTACAGCATCATAAAGAATGAAATATTGCCCAAGTTGATTCAAAACAAGAATTATCTTGATAAGGAAAATATGGAGCTGGTTTCTGTTTTTCGCGACGGGGAAAAACCTACAACGTTTAACGCAGAAACAACGAACCTGCTCAAAGAAGGCAAGTTAAGGATCAGACAACGTCCGGGCGGAAAGAATTCATTAGGCAGGGTGAAGTTTATCTTCCCCAACAAGGATGATGTGTATCTGCATGATACGCCAGCCAATGCCTTGTTTAGCAAATCACGCAGGGATTTCAGCCATGGCTGTGTGCGGGTGGCGAATCCTGAAAAATTAGCTGAATTTGCGCTTAAAAATCAAGGGGACTGGAACCCGGAAACCATACAAATCGCCATGAATACGCCAAAAACGCAGCGGGTCATCTTGAAAAAGCCGATACCGGTGTTGTTTTTTTATATCACTGCTTTTTTCGACCAATTTGATAATCTAGAGTTCTACCCTGATATTTATGGTCATGATGCGGTATTGATGAGTGCTCTGAGTAAGCCGGATGACCTGTCAGATCAGTCGCTATTTATTAGCGCCAATACGGCGGCGGAAGCGCTAGTTAAATAGGCATATTGATTGTAAGAAACGCAGTACTCATAGAAAACAATGCCTTACGCAATCAAGTAATATCGCCTGGATTTGACGAATTTGGCGTTGCGCTCATCACAACATTGCCATACCGCATTCAAGCATCTCAGTTTGAAAGCGATTTTTTAAAATTTAAATGGATATAATTTCTAATGGCCCTAATGACCACAAAATTTGTTGGTGTAACAGGACTACCCAGAGCAGGCTCGACATTTTTCATTTACCAATAACAGGACTGAGCGTAATTTGAGAAATATCCAAGGTGAAACAATTAAGGTGTCCAGTAGTAGCGTTTAACTCACCCGAAAAACTTCGAACCTATCAGATAGGGCCTAACCAGCCCAAGTTCTAACACTGCCGGTATCCAAATGCACAAAATCGGATTTTGCGTAATAACCAACGCCGCCTTGGCGCATAGCTAGCGCTACATTTCGAATCCTTCTGGAATCTAAACCCTCAATGCGTATGTCTATCGCCCTACCCTGCATGTGCAGGCTGTTTTTAGAGACGCCATCGCTGTGTCTACGCAAATCGGCATTAGTGGCTGGCGACCGATACCCGGAGACGATATGAAAAGGCTTTCTGACTTCAAGCATATGCTTTAAATCATACAACTGATCCAGCAATGCCGGATCGATGGGGTGAACACTACCGTCATGATAGTCGCGAAACAAATGATTAATTTCGTGAAGCGCACCTTCGATATAACGGCCCTGCTCAAAATAAGTCAGTTTTAACTGGTCGCCCGTATGGGTATTATGAAAGGCAAGCATCTTATGCGAAGGTGAGTTCGGATCAACTACGCTAGGAGCATCTATCTTGTGAGGGGAAGTATGCGGATGCGAGTGCAGGTGAGTGAACTCGTTTGAAAACTCATTTGAAGACAAATGCCGATGTAGCGTGTCATGAACCCGGCCCTTATGGGAAGCGAATACTGCATGCGAAACTGTATGCTTGACTTTAGCGTTTGCGGCTCCGATTCCCCCCACCATCAACAGGGAACCATAAGCCATATTTTTCAGAAACTTGCGTCGCGTTGAAATAATGTCACTTTCATTCATAGTCGGCTGTGCTCGTGTTCATGTTTCATACGTAATAATACTGATGGCGTTATTCTGATCATTTAACCTTAAAATAGTCTTAATTGACCTTAACTATTTCATATAAAATATTGTTCTAGTAATAAATATGTGATTCATTTAGCATTTATTTACAGCCAAACGGTAAAAATCACCCATCATCTGTTAGGCAAAATGAACATATCGGCAGCAATGTCGGCTTCAACATGCTAAAAACATGAAGCCTTTTTCGATTTTTGAATTTACCCGGAGTGGAATCCCGTGGGCTTTGTCAATCTGTTGCTATACTGAATGAGGTTTCGCTATTGCTACGACTAACCGCCTTCCCGTTTAAATACTGCACCGCTAATGGACGATACACATGCGCAAAAAAGCCGTTAAACCATCCGCTTATCTGACCGAAGTTAAAGCGCTATCGGATCGGATCGTCAAGGCGCAACAACCGATACGGATACTCGATGCGATCAAGTGGGACGATCATATCAAGCAGGCTTTTTTTGAGGGGGACTGCAAAAAATCGCCGATCGTCACGCCGGATTATTATCAAAAACGTCCCTTAGGCTTTGACCCGAACGAAAAGAAACACGAGTTTTACCAGATTGAGCGTGACTTAATGCGCAAGCTCGGCCAGCTCAATCCGCTTAGTGTGATCATGCGCCGGATATGCAAGGAATATCTGGACGTCGTGCGTATGCTCGAAGCCAGAGGGAAACCGACCTTCTCCAATATTTCCCAGGAATTATACGGCTCATCCCAGGACGTTTTTCATGTCGGCGATCCGACCATTGCTGATCTGGGCAGCATGATGGAAGGAACCCTGTCACAATTATTACAACTGGATTTTCTGGTCGAGGAACCCAAGACCATCAATGCCAAGGATGCGGTAGACATCCTTAACGAAAAAATTCAAACCGTGTTTCCCGGCGAAGGGCTACGCGCCATGCTCAGCGACGGTATTGTCGCCGATGCAGCCGCCGGTACCGATTACATCAAATTACGCACCGATGCGCTGTTCAATATGCGCGATCTGCGTGTGCTTGAGGTTCACGAAATATGGGTGCATCTGGGCACTACCCTGAACGGCCTGGCTCAACCTTATTGTACCTTTCTCGGCAAAGGGCCGCCGTCCGCGACCATCACCCAGGAAGGATTGGCGGTATTGATGGAAATATTAACCTTCAGTTCCACACCCAACCGGCTGATGCGCCTGATCAACCGGGTGCGTGCGATCACGCTGGCCGAAGAAGGCGCGGACTTCTTGGATATATTCGATTTCTTTAGGGAAAAAGGCCTGGACAAAGAAGAAAGCTATACGCTGAGCAGCCGGGTATTTAGAGGCAGCAGTTCCGACGGCATGCCGTTCACCAAAGACCTGACCTATATTAAAGGCTTCGTGCTGACTTATAATTTCATGCGTCTTGCGGTCAACAAGGGTAAACCGGATCGCATCCCGTTGCTGTTTTGCGGCAAAACCATGATCGAAGACATGAAGGTGCTGGTCGATCTGGTTGAAGAAGGCACGGTGATAGCGCCGCGCTTTCTGCCGCCGCAATTCAAAGACTTGATGGGGCTTTCGTCCTGGCTGAGCTTCAGCCGCTTCATGTCTTCAATGAATTTCAAGCAACTGGAACAGGACTATGCCAATGTTTTATGATGAATTGTCATTTATGAATATAATTAGCGATACGGGCGATTTCACCGACAAATCTTCCAGCCTTAGCCACGATTCAAAGCTCGCATCATACGAACCACGACAAAAGAAAGGTAAACTGATGAAAACACCAAGACTACTCGCCATTTTTTTTATAGTTTCTTGCTTTAATGTCAGCGCAGCTTATGCCTCAGAGCATCATAGCGGACACAATATGGCCGGAGGTAGTGGCGGTAGCGAAAGCGGTTGTTTAAAAGCGCAACTAAACAAATTTATGCCAGCCAACCTGGCAACCGTTGCACCGGGATCAGCATTTTCTTTTTGGGCCTTTAATGTGGAGAAACCCGAGCAAATCAAAGTCACCGTAAAATCAATCCCCGTTGACGTGACTGCGGAAAACAAAGATGGTTTTTATCTGGTCAAAGGTAAATTGCCTGCCGAGTTAGTTAATACAGCGGCAAGAATCAACATCAAGGTTACCGCCAAGAATCCAAAATGTAATGGCGAGAATGGCTGGCTGGTAAAAATTGCAGAGCAATAGCCGTTATTTTCAGTTGTATCAGCAGCTGGAGGTGCGTCTACCGATACAACAATGCGATACATAAACGAAAGCTTGCCACCCCACGGTTACATTGAATATTAACTTTTGAGGGCGCTTTATGTCTGAAAATCAGTCCATTAAGAAATGCGTAGCCTATTGTCTGGCGCAAGGTTTTGACATCAGCGCATTGGCAAGATTGCTATCGGACACAACGCTGATAAGGATTATTAAAGGGGCATTATTGATTGAAGACGATCAATCCTGGTCGATTGTCTTTGCTTATGGCGCTGTTGTGCACTGGAATGTTAGCTCAGAGCAACAGGCCAAGCTACATCAGTTATTATTGGATCATGCAGGAAACCCGCTAACTTCTCCAGAGGAAGACAACTTCACTTTCGCTCTCGACTGCCCCAGCACCCGCATCATTGAAGATCATATCGAAATCGAGTCTTCGGATCCCATCCTGATATTTGCATTATCCCAAGGCATGGCGCAATCGATTAAACTGGCCTCTTTTGAAACCAATGCCATTACAACCATCAACAATACCAGCTACATTCCAAAATCGTTAGCCGAAAACGGCAGAATCAAGTTAAGCCGTAATAAAATAGCGAAAATCCGCGGACAACTGTTTTTAACCAAAAGCGATATTATTTTGAATTACGACCTGCTGGATACGCCTGATTTTTTTTGGGAATACCCGGAATATGAGGCCTTTTACGGCATCACCGCAAAATACCTGGAAATAGCCCCGCGCACAGAAGTATTGTCAAAAAAGCTGGAAACCATCCATGAGTTATTTGAAATGCTGGCGGACGAACAAAAACACCGGCATTCAACGATACTGGAATGGATTATTATCTGGCTGATTGCTTTTGAAATAGGCATGACGATATTCGACAAATTACTCTAAACAATTAAACCCATCATGCTCAGCTACCGCCATTCCTTTCACGCCGGCAATTTTGCCGACGTCTTAAAACACATCGTCCTGATACAAAGCCTTGAATACTTAAGAACAAAAGACAAACCTTTCTGCTGCATCGATACTCATGCAGGCCCCGGAAAATACCAGCTGGACGGCGACTATGCCTTAAAAAACAGGGAATTCGACAACGGCATCGCTAAGTTATGGCAGCGTAATGACTTGCCTGAATGCGTGGCCCGCTATGTCAGCCTGATCAAACGCTTTAACAGCACTGACCAATTAACCCGTTATCCTGGGTCGCCGTTAATTACCAAACAATTGCTGCGCGACAAAGACCGCCTGTGTTTATTTGAACTGCATAATACCGAAATAAAGTTGTTGACCGCCGAAGCCCATAAAGACAAGCGCATCAATGTCTTTCATGCCGATGGCCTAACCAGCTGCTTAAAGTTGTTGCCGCCGCCCGAGCGCCGGGGGCTGGTACTGATCGACCCTTCTTATGAAATAAAAAGCGATTACCAGCAGGTTGTTGAAACGCTGGTTGCCATGCACAAACGCTTCGCCACCGGCACTTATGCGCTCTGGTACCCGGTCATTGAGCGCAGCCGCAATCAGAAACTGGAGCGCGCCATTCAAGCCAGCGGCATCAAAAATGTGCAATTATTTGAGCTGGGCATACACGCGGACAGCGACGAACACGGTATGACCGCCAGCGGCATGATCGTGATCAATCCACCGTGGACATTGGCGCCGGAAATGAACCAGGTTTTGCCCTGGCTGGCAGATGTTCTGGGCAATGACGGCGAGGGCTTTTACCGGATACAGACGCTGGTCGCCGAATAGCCTAGCAGCGGCCATTCAAGGTATAATTGCCTGAAAAAAATAGAACACGGATGACACTGATAAGACGGATTTAAACGGATTTTGTTTTCTTTTTTATCAGTGATTATCAGCCAAATCCGTGTCATCCGTGTTCTATTATTAATAGCCCGTATCTGCCAAGTAGCACGTATAATTGACCTAAATTCACTTCAATAACAAACCCAATGTCCACAAACGATAACCAACCTGCGTCAAACTTTATCCGCCAGATCATCGCCAATGATCTCAAAGACAACAAAAACAACGGCAAAGTCGTCACCCGCTTCCCCCCCGAACCTAACGGCTACCTGCATATCGGTCATGCAAAATCGATCTGCCTGAATTTCAGTATCGCCGCCGAAAACAACGGCCGCTGCAACCTGCGTTTTGACGACACCAATCCCGAAAAAGAAAGCGACGAATATGTAGAATCGATCAAACGCGATGTTCAGTGGCTGGGCTTTGAATGGTCGGAATTGCGCCATGCGTCGGATTATTTCGAGCAGCTATACAACTATGCGGTACAACTGATCGAACAAGGCCAAGCTTATGTCGACAGCCTGTCCGCCGAACAAATCAGGGAATATCGCGGCACTTTGACCGAACCCGGCAAGGAAAGCCCCGACCGTAGCCGCCCGATTGCAGAAAATCTCGATTTGTTTAAACGTATGCGCGCCGGTGAATTTGCCGACGGTCAATATGTATTGCGCGCCAAAATCGACATGGCCTCGCCCAACATCAACATGCGCGACCCTGCGTTGTACCGGATTCGCCGCGTACACCATCAACGCACCGGCAACGACTGGTGCATCTATCCGATGTACGATTACACCCACTGCATTTCCGATGCGCTGGAAGGCATCACCCATTCGCTGTGTACTCTGGAATTTGAAGATCACCGACCGCTTTACGACTGGGTGCTGGATCAACTCAAAACACCCAGCCACCCGCAACAAATCGAATTTGCCCGCTTGCAACTGGAATACACCATCGTCAGCAAACGCAAACTCAACCAATTGGTCATGGAAAAACACGTGGGCGGCTGGAACGACCCGCGCATGCCGACCATCGCCGGTTTGCGCCGCGCTGGATTTACGCCTAAATCGATACGCGATTTTTGCGAGCGCATCGGCCTGACCAAACAAAACTCATGGATCGAAATGGGGGTACTGGAATACTGCATTCGCGAAGATTTAAACGAAAATGCGCTCAGGGCCATGGCAGTTTTACAGCCGCTACGCGTGGTCATCGACAATTATCCAGAAGACCAAACGGAACAGCTGGAAGTCAGCAACCACCCGCAAAAGCCTGAGCTGGGCAAACGCATCGTGCCTTTCTCCAAAGTCATACTGATCGAGCAGGATGATTTTGCCGAAATCCCGCCGCCAAAATTCAAGCGTTTGGTGGAAGGCGGCGAAGTCCGTTTGCGCGGTTCCTACGTTATCCAATGCAACAAAATCATCAAGGATACGGACGGCAACATCACCGAACTGCGTTGCAGCTATGACCCTGACACCTTGGGCAAAAATCCCGAAGGCCGTAAAATCAAAGGCGTTATCCACTGGGTTTCCGAGCCGCACTCGCAACCGGCGGAACTGCGTTTATATAACCGCTTATTCAGCGTACCTAACCCGGACAATGAAGAAAACTTCCTGGATGCGATAAACCCAAATTCGTTGGAAGTCCTGAGCAATTGTAGAGTGGAAGCCAGCTTGGCTAATCCGCAACCGGAAAGCCGTTACCAGTTCGAACGAACCGGCTATTTTTGCTTTGATGCTATAGACAGTATTAATGGCAAACTGGTATTTAACCGTACTGTAACGTTGCGGGATAACTGGGAAAAAGACTAATCAATCAGCAATCTATTTTTAACTTATTGACCACGGAATCACTTATGAACCAAGACAGCATCAACCTGATCGAACAATACTATGCCGCATTCAACGGCGGCGACATGGACACTTTCCTTAACCTGCTGACCGACGACGTCATCCACGACATCAACCAAGGCAGACGCGAAATCGGCAAGGAAGCATTCACCCAGTTCATGGCCTGCATGAACAACAATTACAAAGAACAGCTGGTCGACATGGTCATCATGGCGACAGCCGACGGCAAACGCGGAGCCGCCGAATTTGTCGTATTGGGCGAATACATCAAAACCGACGAAGGCTTGCCTGCTGCACAAGGGCAAAAATACCGCCTACCTGCCGGTGCTTTTTTTGAAATCCGCGATAACAAAGTTGCCCGTATTACCAACTATTACAACCTGCAAGACTGGATTGCCCAGGTTAGTGAATAGTTAAGGGTCTCAGTACTGCCTGCCAGTTCCTGTCGGCTGAATTTATTTCAGATGAACTTAAGATTTTTCGTATATCATAGCGCCTGGAAAAAGCGATTGCCTTAATCCAATCATTTATTTTCAGGCATAGCCTGGAAATCACACCAAAACACTTCATAGGTATATGATGAATTTAATCAAAAAAGCAGTACTCACCATCGTTATGGCTATCTCTTTTGGTGCAAGCACCGTTGCTTTCGCTGAAGATGCTAAAGCTACTGAAGTTATTGCACATATTGAAGCAGCTATAGCTGAAATCAACAAACACGATTTCAATGCCGCTTATTTACATGAGAAAGCAGCACGTTTTGCTTCTGAACAAATCACCAGCAACAAAGCAGTTGCAGAACAAGGCAACCAAAGCCTGATTAAAGCGCAAATCATCGGTAAAAGTGCTGATGAGCCAAAAGCTATTGCTGAATTAAACAAAGCATTAGGCTTTTACAAGTCACTCTAAGCATTAGATCTGACGTTTAATTGAGGCAGGGTTAACTAACGTTGATCCTGTCTTATATTTAAGAATTCCCCCTCAAAAACTTTACCCGGCCTAACCGCGTAAAAGCCCCCGTTTACATGCACCAAGCCCATCCCCCAACTCCGTGTTATTTATGCCCGATTTGCGCAGCCCCGCTGCTGAATTCATCAGCTAAAAGCTATGCTTGCGAGAACAACCATAACTTCGATCTTGCCAAAGAAGGCTATTTGAATCTGTTACCGGTGCAGTTCAAACACTCCGCAGAACCCGGCGATAACAAACCAATGATGCAGGCCAGACGCGAGTTTTTGGAAGCCGGGTTTTATGAACCTATGGCCAAAGCAGTGGCAATGATGATTAATGCCAGCCAGCCTAAACATCTGCTCGACCTGGGTTGCGGCGAGGGCTATTACAGCCGGGCGATTGCAGCCCATTGCTCAAACACGATGATGCTGCACGGCGTAGACATTGCCAAATTTGCCGTAGCCGCTGCCGCCAAAAAACAAGCCAATGGCCGATTTATAGTCGCCAGTTCAAATCGATTGCCTTATGCGGATCAGTATTTCGATTTTGTGCTGAGGGTGTTTGCCCCGTCAAATGACGATGAACTGCGGCGGGTGCTGAAACCGTCAGGACTGTTGCTAACGGTGACGCCAGGGCCACGGCATTTATGGCAACTGAAAGAGTTTATCTATGCCGATGTGAATGAGCATGCGCTGGACAGCGTGGTGCCGGAAGGCTTTGAGCGCATCGACACGCAACGCATCAGCTATAAAATCGCCCCGAATCCCCAACAAAGAATCGCCCTGTTACAGATGACGCCTTTTGCGTGGCGAGCCAATGAAAACGTTCAGCAGGCTATTAAAGACGTTACAGAACTTAAAATAGAAATCGATTTTATTTTGACGCTGATGGTAAAAGCCGCTGTGTAGCGGTACGCTGTGCGTACCTTCCGGCATTCAAATGGTACGCACAGCGTACCCTACGCAGATCACCTATTTTGCTCCACCCTACCCTTTGGGCATTGCGCCCGATGCCTCGAACGTAATACCATCTGACTATCGATTGCATCGGGGTTATCATCATGAGCAACAATACAGCACAGGATTCAAGCCTCACCCTGATCAATGCGTTATTTGATATTAATGCCTGCAACGTCATTGAGACCCATATTTCCTGGGTGCTGCTGATCGGTCAACACGCTTACAAAATCAAAAAACCGGTTAACTTCGGCTTCCTGGATTTTTCCACGCTGGAAAAACGCCGTTTTTGCTGCGATGAAGAATTAAGACTGAACAAGCGCTTGGCTACCGAACTCTATCTTGAAGTTATACCGATAACCGGAACGCCGGATCATCCCCAGCTAGGCGGCGCTGGCAATCCCATCGAATACGCAGTCAAAATGATCCGCTTTCCCGTGGGCCAGTTGCTAAGCGATTGCGCCAAACGCGGACAGCTGAGTGCAAATCAAATCGACCAGCTTGCCGATATAGTTGCCGGTTTTCATGAATCGATAGACCGGACAGGCGAAAACTCCCCCTATGGCGACAGCGCCAATATCAAGCATTGGTTTGACGAGAATTTCGACCATATCCGGCCTTTGCTGGTCAATGACAGTCAAAAACAACAGCTACAAAATATCCAACACTGGGGCGATAGCGAGTGGAATAATCTGACCGATGTGATGCAACAACGCAAGCGGCAAGGCTATGTGCGCGAATGCCACGGCGACCTACACCTGGGTAACATGACGCTGATCAATGGCAAGGTCACCCTATTCGACTGCATCGAATTTAATCCGCTGCTGCGCTGGATCGACGTAATCAGCGAAGCGGCTTTCTTGTTTATCGACCTGCTGCACTTTGGTTATGAGCGCCATGCTTACCGCTTCCTTAACCGCTATTTGCAGCACACTGGCGATTATCAAGGACTGGCATTGCTGCGTTATTATCTGGTTTACCGTGCGCTGGTGCGGGCTAAAGTGGCCTTATTACGCATGGCGCAGCAACCCGGCAACGACGCCGTTGTTGAACAAGCGCGTTGCGAATACGCGATTTTTGCCGATCTGGCCGAGCGTTTCACCCAACACCGCCAAACCGTTTTAATAATCACCCACGGCTATTCCGGCTCCGGCAAATCGACTTTCGCCGCTCAACTTGCCGAACAACTCGGTGCATTCCAGATACGCTCAGATATAGAACGCAAACGGCTGTTCGGCTACGATGCTAACGCGCAAACCGGCAGCAGCATAGACGACGGACTTTATACCCAACAGGCTAGTGTAAAAACCTACCGGCATCTTAAGGAGCTTGCCCAAACCGTGCTTGACGTCGGTTTCCCGGTCATTATCGACGCGGTATTTCTTAAAACCGGGCAACGCGATCTGTTCCGGCAGCTTGCGGAGGACTGCGGCGTACCGTTTCATATCATTGATTTTCAGGCATCCGATCAGGAGTTATGCCGACGCATCCAGCAACGGCAAGACGATGCTTCGGAAGCGACCGTGGCCGTGCTGCATCAGCAGCTACAATCGGCGCAATCGCTATCGCAACAAGAGCAATCCTGTGTAATAACGATTGATACCGAGAAAGACAATGCCCTGGAAATCTTGCGGGCTAATTTTGACCGTTATTTGCAATAACGTGGCGGTTAAAAAGCGAAACTTATTCCTTTTTTCTTTAGGACATAATACAGTTCACAACGCGCTTGACTAAAAACTTTGCCTTTAGGAGGTCAAAATGAATGAAGACACCTTAAACCTGGAAATCAGAAAATTCCTCAAACATGTCGGCATCACCTCGCAACGCGAGATCGAACACGCGGTGCTTAAAGCTGTCGAAACCGGCAAGTTGAACGGTTCCGAATCCATAGCCATCAAAATGACGCTGGAAGCCCCTGCTATTGGAGTCAGCCATTGCATCGAAGACAAAATTGCGCTCGAATAAAAGAGGACAAAAACCATGAACAAGCACCTGAAGTTAGTTAGAGAATTTAACGACGCCTTTTCCTTGCCACAAGCAGAACCTGGCGCAACTATACGGCTATCCGATATGGATGTTGTGTTGCGTCAAGCGTTACTGATGGATGCAGGCAGCGCGGCATTAAAAGCAATCAAATCCGGCGACATGGTTGAAATATTGGCAGGTTTAGTCAACCTCGCCTATAGCGCGTTGGGCGCTGTTGCGATGCAAGGCGGCGATGTTACAGACCTACCGGTCACATGGCGGCATGACGGCTTTGTCTTATCGGTCATGCGCGCCCTATCCGATAAAATCAACCATTGCACTTCCGGCAGCAGCGATGATTATTCAGCCGTCTATTGCTTGTGCATTCATTTGACCCGAAGCTTTATCAATGCGGATTTCGATAAGGCCTTTCAAATGATCCATGACGGCAAGCTGTCCAAACCGGCTAAAATACCCGATTTGAGCGACTGTCTTTATGAGTAACAACCAACACCCGGAATTCCCGCTGACCGACGAATTGATTTACCTGAATCATGCCGCCGTAGCGCCCTGGCCGAAAAGAACCAGCGAGGCAGTGATCAAGTTTGCCCAGCAAAATACCCGCTACGGCTCGCACTTCTACCTGGACTGGCTGAACAAGGAAGCCGAATTGCGCAGCCAATTGCAGGCTTTATTAAACGCCCCCTCCCCTGACGATATTGCCTTGGTTAAAAACACCTCGGAAGCCTTGTCCTTTGTCGCCTACGGTTTAACGTGGCAGCCCGGCGACAATATTGTGTCCAGCAATGAGGAGTTCCCCTCCAACCGACTGCCTTGGGAATCCCTGGCCGATCAGGGCGTGGAATTTCGCCAAGCAGACCTACATAGCGCTGACACACCCGAGGATGCTTTATTTGCGCTGGTCGATGACAACACGCACTTATTGACCATCAGCTCCATACAATTCGCCTCGGGGCTGCGCATGGACTTGGAACGGATCGGCGAATTCTGTAAGCGACGCGGCATCTTGTTTTGCATTGATGCTATCCAAAGTCTGGGCGCGGTGCAGTTCGATGTGCAGGCGTATCAGGCGGATTTTGTGATGGCCGACGGTCACAAGTGGATGTTCGGCCCCGAAGGCTTGGGCGTTTTTTACACCACGCCCGAAGCCAGAGATAAGCTGAAGCTGACCCAGTACGGCTGGCACATGATGAAAGACACTCATAATTACGAAAACCAGCCGTGGGAAGTCCACCCCACCGCCCGCCGCTTTGAATGCGGCAGCCCCAATATGCTGGGCATCCATGCGTTTTCCGCCAGCCTGTCTTTGCTGCTGGAAACCGGCATGAACGCAGTCGAAGCGCAGGTTTTGGAAAAGTCCGATTATTTGATCGATGCGATTGGTAAAAACGCGCAGCTGGTTTTATTGTCGGCGAAACAAGCTCGGCTCAAATCCGGCATTGTGATCTTCAAACACCGGACGGTTGCCAACGAAGTGCTGTATAAACACTTGCAGGACAACGGCGTGGTTTGCGCCATGCGCGGCGGCGGCATCCGGTTTTCGCCGCATTTTTATAATACGTTGGAGGAAATTGACCGGGCGCTGGGGTTGATTTCAAGCGTGGAAATATAAAATGGGCTGACGCAGGAAGCCAATCCTATCGTGCCACCGTCAATCATAGGTGGCGACACAAAGGCAGCCCTGATGCTAAAATTGCCGTTTCAATAAGTTTAATTTTTTAGGAAAAGCATGAGCAAAATTACCATCGAACACAACCCTAGTGAAGAGCGTTTAAAAGAGCTGGGTGTTTCCAACTGGGAAATCTGGGAAAAAGAAATTTCAAAATTCCCAATAGATTTTGATGACACTGAATGCGCCTACATCCTGGAAGGCGAAATTTTGGTAACGCCAGCTGAGGGCGAGCCGGTACGAATTCTGCCAGGTGATCTGGTGTCGTTCCACAAAGGATTGGATAGTCAATGGGAAGTAGTCAAGCCATTACGCAAGCATTACAGCTACGATTATCCCAACGGCATTTAGCCGGTGAATTGTGCTTCGCAACAACTCATGGCGCTTGATGGGAAAAGCCGTCTGGAATGAAAAACTGTTAGACCATGTAGGTCGGGTTAGCTTATTGAGCGTAGCGAGATAACATAACCCGACACAGACGGCAAATATATGTTTTGTCGGATACGCTATCGCTAACCGACCAAGGCTGTCACCTTCCAAAAAATAATTGATAAGTCACGTACAACACGGCAATGAGCGACCATTTATGTTGTCGGAATATAGACAGTCATGCCCGCACTACAGACCCGATTGCGTCCGCTTTGCTTAGCCTCATAAAGCCGCTCGTCTGCCTCATTAACCAACTCATCCAGGGATGCATGCCGGTCGCTTTCAACGAAGCCGAAACTGGCCGTCACACCAATGGTGCCCTGCGTAATGGGTAGCCTTGTAGGCCGGAATAAGTCGGTTCGAGCGACAGCGAGAACTGGCGTTTCCGGCAATCACCACTCAAATTCGCCGGAAACGCCACCTCGCGCTACGCGCTTGGATGGCCTTATTCCGGCCTACGCCTATTTACACCCAACGATTATCCCGAGTTTCCCGCATCAAATACACGGCAAGCAAGCTAATCGCCGCAGCCAATGACACATAGCCACCGACCCACGCCAGACCTCCTTCTGTGACCAGCCGTTGCGCGATATAGGGTGCAAACGAAGCGCCGATTATGCCGCCTAAGTTGTAAGAGGTTCCCGCGCCGGTGTAACGTACCTTGGAGGGAAACAGTTCAGGCAGCAAAGCTCCCATCGGCGCGAAGGTGGCTCCCATCAGAAACAACTCCAAGGACAGGAAGGCGGTAATCATCACCGGCGAGCCGCTTTCCAGCATCGGCTTTAACAGGAAACCGGACAGAAATGCGGCGCTTCCGGCAACCAGCAAAACGGGCCGTCGTCCGAAACGGTCACCTGCCCATGCCGATAGCGGCGTGGCGGCGGCCATAAACAGTACCGCCACACACAACATGCTTAAGAATTGTGATCGCGGGATGTGTAATGTGGTGGTTCCGTAGCTTAAGGAAAACACGGTCGAAATGTAGAACAATGCATAACAGACGACCATCGCCATCGCTCCCAGAGCCAGCGGGGCGGCATGAGATTTAAGTATTTCTTTGAGCGGCAAGCCGACCTGCTGGTGCTGCTGTAACACCTTGGCGAACACCGGGGTTTCGGCCAAGGCCAGACGCACATACAAACCGATCATGACCAGCACCGAACTGGCAAGAAACGGCAGCCGCCATCCCCAGTCTTTAAACTCTTGCTCGCTCAGAAAATGAGCCAGCAGCAAAAAGCTGCCGGTCGCCAACAGAAATCCCACCGGCGGCCCCAACTGGGGAAACATGCCGTACCAACCGCGTTTCCCGGTCGGGGCGTTCTCGGTCGCCAACAGCGCCGCGCCGCCCCATTCCCCGCCCAAGCCGATGCCCTGGCCGAAACGCAACAGACACAGCAACGCCGGAGCCCATGCGCCGATAGCGTCATAGCCAGGCAACACGCCGATCAATGTGGTGGAAATACCCATGACCAGCAGAGATGCGACCAAGGTTGTTTTGCGCCCGATGCGGTCGCCGAAATGCCCGAACAGCGTTGCTCCCAAAGGCCGGGCTAGGAAAGCTACGGAAAAGGTGAGGAAAGCGCTGAGCGCTTGGGTTGTAGGGTTGCCGCCGGGGAAGAACACCGGGCCGATAACCAAGGCCGCCGCCATGCCGTAGATATAAAAATCGTAAAACTCGATAGCGGTGCCGATGAAGCTGGCTAAGGCGATACGGGTAACGGAGGGGGCGGTTTTGGTCATAGGTCTGGTGCAGGGTTAAGTCAGGCGCTGTGCATCGGATTGGGTTTTAGTTGTTATACCGTATGTCCATGGGTTGCGCTTTTTAGAAAATCCTCACCCCGTACCTATTCTTTGTCAAAGCACAGGCATCTAAACAACTCGTCATCCCGGCAGGGAATGCCGGGATCCAGACGCCATGGATGGCTGACTCTATATCGTGCCAGTCATATGGAAACTGCTTTTTAATTTGATTTTCACATCCCTGTGCTCTCGGCAACTGCTCCTGCGTCGCCTAAAGCGCCTACTTTTGGTGCTCTACCTCCTGCATCCATGCAGTCGTGGATCCCGGCACAAATCTGTCTGGAACAGATTTGCATTTACCCGAAGGGCGTCAGGCAGGATAGCCTGGCGTGAATCCCTGCCGGGATGACGGTTTAACTCAATGGCAGCGAACTACAAAAAGCATTACCAATCAATCCAATTTAATCCAATCTTCAAGCGCCTCGATAATAGCTTTCGCCTGATCTTTGCTGGAAATATTGAACTTTGATTTTTGCTTATATTCGCCGTTTTGCTTCTGGTAACGACGAATGGTGTATTTATCCGGGCCGTATTCTTCTTTGGCGCGGTTCCAGTCCTGGTAACGGTACATGATCGTAGCCCAGGCGCCTTTGGTCAGCACTTTTTTGTCCAGTTCCTTAACTGTCTCAATGCCGCCGTCTTCGTATGTTACAGTCAATTCATCTACAGTTTCAGCCATGTTATCTCCAGGTAATCAGTGCGATATTATTTTTTACGCGAAATGCCCTTCGACAAGCTCAGGGCGAACGGGTGGGGGCTTAAGTCGATAACATTACCGGGTATAAGCCCCTCCACCCTGGAACCCCGTTTAATCGAACGGATTTTCCAGGATAATTGTTTCGTCTCTATCGGGACCGGTCGACAGGATAGCAATCTTGACGCCGACCAGCTCTTCAATTTTTTTGATATAGGCTTTGGCGTTGTCCGGCAGCGCGTTGTAATCGGTTACACCGGCAGTCGTTCCTGTCCAGCCCGGCATGTCTTCGATAATCGCGTGACATTCTTCGTACTGATCCGCACCTAAAGGCGCTGTTTCGGTAATGACGCCGTTAAGCCGGTAGGCGGTACAAATACCAACCTTTTCCAGACCGTCAAGCACATCCAGTTTGGTCAAACAAATGCCGCTCAGGCTGTTCATTTTTGCGGATTTGCGCATCGCGACTGCGTCAAACCAGCCGGTGCGGCGTTTGCGCCCGGTGGTAGCGCCAAATTCATGGCCAACCGTACCCAAATGATCGCCGTTCGCATCATGCAATTCGGTCGGGAACGGGCCGTTGCCTACCCGCGTCGAATAGGCTTTGGTAATGCCCAGCACGTAATCGAGATCCAGCGGCCCGATGCCGGTGCCGGTAGCAGCGCCGCCAGCCGTGGTGCTGGATGAGGTCACGTAAGGAAAAGTGCCGTGGTCTATATCGAGCAGTGCGCCTTGTGCGCCTTCAAACAACAGGTTTTTACCTTCATCCTGTAGCTTGTACAATTTCTCGCTGACATCGGTCAACATCGGCTTGATTTGCTCACCCAGTCTTAACGCTTCTTCAAGGCCTGTCTGATAATCGATGGGATCGGTATGATAGTAATTGGTCAGCATGAAGTTGTGGTATTCGACCAGTTCCTTGAACCGTTCGGCAAAAACCGCAGGGTTTAAAAAGTCCCCTGCCCTCAAGCCTCGCCGCGCCGCCTTGTCTTCATAAGCAGGCCCGATGCCGCGACCGGTCGTGCCTATCGCTTTACTGCCACGGGCTATTTCACGCGCCTTGTCAATCGCCGCATGAACCGGCAATATCAGTGTACAGGCTTCGCTGATCAGCAAGCGGTTTCTGACCGGAATACCGGCTTTTTCCAGAAACTCGATTTCTTCCAGCAAGGCATTGGGCGACAAGACCACGCCATTACCGATCATGCACTGAACGCTTTCCCTGAGGATGCCGGACGGAATAAGATGCAGAACCGTCTTTTTTCCCTGGATAACCAGCGTATGTCCCGCATTGTGACCGCCCTGAAAACGAATCACGGCTTCCGCCTGCTCCGTTAACAGATCAACCAGCTTACCTTTTCCCTCGTCACCCCATTGGGTACCGATGACAACGACATTCTTTCCCATAATTATTCCAAGCTTGATAAGGGTCTTACAACCCAGTTTTGATGATCTTGTTCGAGGACGGATGTGCATTTAAGTTCCTGCGCAGTGCCGGTTTGTCCCGGCAGTTGCTGAACAACCGCGTGTCCTTCGGTGCGCAAATCCCTGATTTTTTCATGTAACGCTGCATCGCCCCCATAGGGCGCGAAAATCAAGGTTTGCGGTTGTTTTTGGTAAGATGCTTTGCCCAGTGCCGACAATACTTTCAAGTCCGCGCTAAAGCCGGTCGCAGCGCGCGCACGGCCAAAGATGGCGCCGATGTTGTCATAGCGGCCGCCTCTGGCGATCTCACGACCTACCGTCGGCACGAAAGCGGCAAAAACCATCCCTGTGTGATAATGATAACCGCGTAATTCAGCCAAATCGAAACTGATCGGTAACGATGGAAAACAGGCTGTCAATTTATCCGCAATGGCTTCCAAATCCGCCAAAGCCTGTTTGACTTCACCATTTGCCGCCTTCAAAACGGCTCGGGCATTGGCAAGAATTTCCTGACCGCCGTTCAATTGCGGCAGTTTCAGGAACATAGTTTTTAGTTCATCATCAATGCTGTAACCGGCCATCAATTCCTGTAATTCAGGTCTGGCCTTGCGCTGCAACACGTCGAACAACTCGGCTTCCTGCGCATCGGTTAATCCCGCCTGCCGTGACAGCGCCCGATAGATGCCGACATGGCCCAAATCAAGATGCACATTTTGCAAGCCCGACATCGCCAGCATTTCCAGCATCAGGCGGATGACTTCGACATCGCTTTCCTTACCGGCATGACCGTAAAGTTCTGCGCCTATCTGCATCGGGCTTCTGGTTTTTTCCAGCGGATCACCTTTGGTATGCAAAATGGTACCGGCATAACAAAGACGGGTCGGCCACTGCGCATTGATATTATGCGCATCGATTCTGGCAACCTGCGGCGTCATGTCCGACCTCACCCCCAGCATTTCGCCGCTGATCTGATCGGTCAGTTTGAAGGTTTGCAATTCCAGGTCATGCCCCGAACCGGTCAACAACGAATCCAGGTAATCGATGAACGGAGGAATAACCAACTCATATCCCCAGCAAGCAAACGTGTCCAGTATCTTACGGCGCAAGCTTTCGAGATGCTTAGCCTCTTCCGGCAAAATCTCTTCTATGCCGTCAGGCAAAAGCCAAGAGTCTTTTTGTTGCATTTTTGTGTGTCCACTCAAACAAAACGCCCCGCATGCGGAGCGTTGATTACGGGTAGTAGGGGCAATCCATTGTGGTTGCCCTTGCCTTGGGTAGGCGAGGACAACTCTGGGCAGGCACAAGGCCAGCCCCTACTTTTGTTGTTTAAAATATCTAAAAAAGTCGGAATCAGGATCAAGCACTATCATGCTTGAACTGGTAAAGGTTTTTTTATAGGCATTCAAGCTCCGGTAAAAAGTGAAAAACTCGGCATCTGCGCCATAGGCTTTAGCATAGATTTCAGCAGATTTTGCATCGCCTTCGCCACGCAGTTTTTCTGCATCCCGGAACGCGTTCGCCATCGTCACGACACGTTGCCTGTCGGCATCGGCGCGGATTCTTTCCGCCGCTTCCGCGCCTTGCGAACGGAATTCACGGGCAACCCGTTCACGCTCGGCTTCCATCCTGCGGAATACGGAACTGCTGACTTCCTCAGGCAAATCGATACGCATCACCTGAACATCGATAATTTCCATGCCTAGAGCCGCCGCAAGAGGTTTGGCGTTTCTAATCAATATTTCACGAATTTCCTGGCGATCGGTTGACACCAATTGCTGGATATTGCGCTTGCCGAATTCACCCCGGAAAGCGTCTTTAACGATCTGATCCAGCCGTAAATTAGCCTGATCAACATCACCGGCAACCACCGTATAAAACGTGGTCACATCGCCGATGCGCCATTTCACGAATGAATCGACGATGACGTTTTTCTTTTCAGCGGTTAAAAAGCGTTCCGGCTTGGCTTCCATCGTTTGGATACGCTTATCAAACTTTTTTACATTGTTGATAAACGGTAATTTAAAATGCAGTCCGGGCTCGTAATCATTCTTTACGATCTCGCCTAAACGAAACTTGATGGCCTTTTCTGTTTCACTGACGGTAAACATGCACATCATGCTGATAAACAACAATGCTGCCAGGCCTACCCATATTTTATTCTGTGTCATTAGCGTCCCCTTACGTCACGACCGCGCGTTGAAGCTCGCACGGCAGGTTGTTGTTGCACCGATTCAGCTTTTGCCGGAGCAGGCTGCTCGGCGGTGCTTTGAGGAACATTGGCTGGTTGGATCGAAGATTGTTGCTGCTGAATCATTTTATCCAAGGGCAAGTAAAGCATGTTATTGCTGCCTTTAACATCAACCATCACGGTATTGGTTTCGGACAACACGGATTCCATCGATTCGATATAAAGACGCTTGCGGGTCACATCCGGCGCTTTGGTGTATTCCGTCAGCAATTTGGAAAAACGGTTGGATTCGCCTTCCGCCTGAGCAATCACCTGCTCTTTATAACCCTCGGCTTCCTGAATTTTTCTTGCCGCCGCGCCGCGTGCTTTCGGCACCACGTCGTTGGAATAGGCTTCCGCCTCGTTAATCAAGCGTTGCTCATCTTCACGCGCCTTGATCGCGTCTTCAAACGAGTTTTGTACCTGTTCAGGCGGCTGTGCATCCTGAAGGTTGACGCTGGTAACCTGGATGCCGGACTTATAGTTATCCATCACATCCTGAATCTCTTTTTTAATCTGGGCCACGATTTCGCTACGGCCCTCGGTCAAAACGAAATCCATTTTACTGCTGCCGACCACGCCACGTTGCGCGCTTTCGGTTACCTGTTTCAAGGTCGCCGCTGGATTTACCACACTAAAGATAAAATCCTTTGCATCCTTAACTTGATACTGCACCGCCAAACGGACATCGACAATGTTTTCATCTTTAGTCAACATCAACGCTTCTTTCGGCACCGAACCCAGACCTTGCTCAGTCCCGCCGCTACGGTAACCGACTTCGATATAACGCTGTTGCTTAACATCGACGACAGTAACGCTCTCGATGGGAGCGGGAATATGCCAGTTCAAACCCGACTGGGTCGTCGCAACATACTTGCCGAAGCGGGTCTCAACACCATGCGTACCTTCATCGACGATATAAAAGCCGCTGGCTCCCCATAATACGACTGCGCCTGCCATCAGCAAACCCAGGCTTTTTAATGGCGGAATGCCGGAAGAGTTGTCATCTCCTTCTTTGCCACCGCCAAAAAAACCGCTTAACTTCTCTTGCAATGAACGTATTGCCTCGTCCAGATCGGGTGGGCCTTTTTGGTCACCACGACCGCTCCAGGGGTCTTTCTTATCGCCGCCAGGCTCATTCCAGGACATAACTTTGCTCCATTCAGGTTACTTAAACTTACCAATTCATGTTCGGCATTCTATCGTAAATATTGACGAAAGGCTAAAGGCGAAAGGCGAAAGACGAAAAACCGACCACTTTCACCTCTCGCCTTTCGCCCTTTTTAAGGCATTTCCTCAATCTCAACCGCCTTCAACAACCCCAAATACTTGGTATCCATTTCAACGACTAATTCACAGCCACCCAAATCATCGGTTTTCTCGCTGATTATTGTGGCGCAGGCAAATAATTTCGCCCTGATGTCGCCTTGATCGGGTCGCAAATGGCAGGTTCTTTTGACTTTGGTATTTGAAAAAATTTCGGCCAAGGCCTGATAAAGCAGGTCGACACCGGTTCCGGTTTCGGCGGACAACCAGACCCGAACCGGGTTGCCGACATCATCCCGTTCAATCTTCGGCTGAATGCCTTCCAATAAATCAATTTTATTGAACACTTCAAGCTGCCTGACTTCATCGGCCTCAATATCTTCCAGCACTTGGTTGACCTGATAAATCGTCTCGACCCGGTCATCGCTACTGGCATCGATCACATGCAGCAACAAATCCGCCTCGCTGGCTTCCTGCAACGTCGACTTAAACGCCGCGACCAACTCATGCGGCAAATGCCGTATAAAGCCCACCGTATCGACCAACACAACCTCGCTGTTATTGGGCAGCTGGCAGTTACGCAAAGTCGGATCCAGGGTGGCAAACAGCTGATCTGCCACGTAAATATCGGCACCAGTCAGCCTGTTAAACAGGGTCGATTTACCTGCATTGGTATAACCCACCAAGGAAACTGCCGGTACTTCGGCTTTTTTCCGTTTGCTACGCCCTTGATGTCGTTGTTTATCGACTTTATCCAGTCGCTGTTGAATCTGCTTGATGCGCAAGCCCAATAAGCGCCGGTCGGTTTCCAGCTGGGTTTCACCCGGCCCGCGCAAGCCGATACCGCCTTTTTGGCGTTCCAAATGCGTCCAACCGCGAACCAGCCGAGTCGATAAATGCTGCAACTGCGCCAATTCGACTTGTAACTTACCTTCAAAGGTTTGGGCTCGCTGGGCGAAAATATCGAGAATCAGCCCGTTCCTGTCAACCACGCGTACACCCAAATAGCCTTCAAGATTTCTTTCCTGGCTGGGTGAAAGCGGGTGATTAAATAAGACAATGTCGGCTTCGTAAGCTTCGATAATGCCCTTAAGCTCTTCAAGTTTGCCTTTGCCGACAAAATATTTCGGATCGGGTTTTTTGCGACTGCCGGTGAGCACATAAACGGGGTCGGTTCCGGCAGATTTGGCCAGTTCTTTTAATTCTAAAAGGTCTTCGTGCATGGAGCGGAGTGTCAGGTGGACAAGGACGGCTCGTTCACCTGATTCGGGACGGTCAAACAATTAAATACCTCATAGACGCGAAGATAAAAAAACTTTTATTTTTTCTGTTCAGACGGGTATCGTACGGCTTTATCGGCAATGAAAAGCACTCACCCCAAGGGCTAATCATTCTGCACTGTGTTCCGTATCATGCTCATGCGCCATCTTTACCGCTTTGCTCGGCACAATGGTCGATATGGCATGTTTATAAACCATCTGGCTTGAGGTATTTTTAAGCATAACCACGTACTGGTCGAATGAGTCCACCTTGCCCTGCAATTTTATGCCGTTAACAAGAAAAATGGACACAGGTATATGCTCTTTTCTAAGCGCATTTAAAAAATTATCCTGTAAATTTTGACCTTTTGACATCCGATTTCTCCTTATTATTTTAATAACTGATGATTAAGATAACTGCAATTACAAATCAACACAAATCAATACTCCGGTTTCAGAATATTTTTTTTACTTAAGTGTTTCGTACCCCGATTTCCGCTGGTTTTACCGGGCAATTAAAAAATATAATGGGGTATGTTTTTTTTAATTCAAGCGCGATTATCCCGCCCGACATAACTTAATTTTGCTCAAGCACAACGGGAATCTTGCCGATCTTGGCTTGCCATAGCTTAGGCGCGGTTTGATGCACCGAAACACCCTGAGTATCGACTGCGACCATGACCGGCATATCCTCAACCACAAACTCGTGTATCGCTTCCATGCCGAGATCTTCAAAAGCGACAATCCTCGCTTTACGGATAGCCTTGGATACCAGATAAGCAGCGCCGCCGACTGCCATCAAATACACGGCTTTATGCTTTTTAATGGCCGCTATCCCTTCCGGCCCGCGCTCGGCCTTACCGATCATGCCCAGCAAACCGGTTTTATCCAACATCACTTCGGTGAACTTGTCCATGCGTGTTGCAGTCGTGGGGCCAGCAGGGCCGACCACTTCATCGCGAACAGGATCGACCGGCCCCACGTAATAAATAAATTTATTGGTAAAATCGACAGGCAAGGCTTCGCCCCGCTCGAAGAATTCAGCCATGCGTTTGTGCGCCGCATCCCTTCCGGTCAACAGTGTGCCGCTAAGCAATAAGGTTTCCCCTGTCTTCCAGCTTTCCACTTCCTGTTGCGTCACGGTATCCAGATTAACCCTGTGGATCGTAGCGCCGGTGTGCCAAGTAATCTCCGGCCAATCTTCCAAATGCGGCGGCTTAAATTCGGCAACGCCACTGCCATCCAGCACAAAATGCACATGCCGGGTGGCGGCGCAGTTGGGGATGATCGCAACCGGCTTGTTGGCCGCATGGGTCGGATAATCGTTGATCTTAATATCCAGCACCGTGGTAAGCCCGCCTAGGCCTTGAGCGCCGATACCTAGCGCATTGACTTTGTCATACAGTTCCAGGCGCAACTCTTCAAGCGCACTCTTAGGGCCGCGGGCGATTAATTCCTGAATGTCTATGGTTCCCATACACGCCTGTTTTGCCATAAGCATGGCTTTTTCAGCGGTACCGCCTACACCTATACCCAAAATACCGGGCGGACACCAGCCCGCGCCCATGGTGGGGACGGTTTTCAACACCCAGTCGACGATGCTGTCCGAAGGATTGAGCATCGCAAACTTGGCCTTGGCCTCGGAACCTCCACCTTTGGCAGCTATTTCGATGTCGAGTGTATCGCCGGGCACGACTTCCATGTGTATCACCGCCGGGGTGTTGTCTTTAGTGTTGATACGTTTTCCGGCAGGATCGGCCAGTATCGAGGCGCGCAGTACATTATCAGGGTGCAGATATGCGCGCCGGACCCCCTCGTTGACCATATCAGCGACACTCATTTCAGCATCCCAGCGGACATTCATGCCTACTTTTAAAAATACCGTAACAATGCCGGTGTCCTGGCAAATCGGGCGATGGCCTTCTGCACACATCCGGGAATTGATCAAGATTTGCGCCATCGCATCCTTGGCAACCGGATTTTCTTCCTTTTGATAGGCCTCATGCATAGCCTTGATAAAATCCAGCGGATGATAATAGGAAATATATTGCAGGGAATCGGCAATACTTTGAATAAGATCGTCTTGACGAATGATGCTCATGGGAGGTTCCCCGCTAGGATTGCTAAGTCCTTCGACTACGCTCAGGATAAAAATTCAGTTGGCATATTATACCCCGACTAGCATTATTTATGGATTAAGAACCACCGCAGCCAGCCGTGCAGCAAGGTCTAGCATCAATACAGAGCATTTCCAGGTCGACGACAAAGTTACCCCACAAACCAATTGATTTCAATAGCTATTTTTACCTATATAACAATCATTCCCAATGGTATAAATAACACAATCAATTCAATATTTATCCGCACGGGACACTATATAAACGGATTATTATCCAAGCCAAAACCCGCAGCGTTCTTGTGCCCTCCTCCACCGAATTCTACTGCCAGATGGCCTACATCATAATCGCCGATTGAGCGGAGCGAAAAACCCCATTGCTGTTTTTTGCCGTCATAGTGATAAATCATGCCAAACGTGCCGGATTTTTCGGCCAGCACGTGACCCAAATCGCTGGAAAAAAAAGATGGCGCATTAACGGCAAGACCTGTGTTACCTGCCACCGAGACGCTATGTGCGGATTTGGCGAGCCTTTGCACCATCCCGGAAAACTGCTTAAGCTGTATGCGGCCTACCGCCAACAGCTCCGCCAAATCAAGCGCGCCTATTTCGGCAAACGTAATCGGCATTCTTTCAAACAGCGCCATCGTAATTTCGCGGGTGCCGTCCAGCTTGAAATGCCAAAGATCACGGTCTTCGATATGCAACAGGATTTGAGGAGGCTCTTGATCGGAAAAAAAATGCTGCCAAGTTAAGACGCAACCGCTCCGCAACATATCAAAATGGAGCGACAGGTTTTCAGGAAGGTCGTTTACATTGAAAAAGTCATCGCATTGTTCCAACGCAGTGATGTGATGATCGATCAAAATGACCTGGCCTGCTTTGGCTGAAAGTTCGACCAATAACTGCGGAGAATAGGAAAAATCCAATATATAAATAATGGCTCCCGGTTCAAAATCAGGAATAGCGTCACCATGTCGAGCCGGAACGTAGCGGGGCTGATTACCCAACTTGCAAAATGCGCTCCATGCTGAACCTAAACCATCCAGGCAATCATCATGATAAATAACAAGGGTTTCATGGGTTACTGACATACTATTTTAAAAATTCCTGGTAGCTGATTATTTCGCTGCATTTTACACGAGCCTAACCATAAGCATACAGCCTGATTTTTCCGGCGTTATTAATCCTGAAAAAATAGAATTGGGTGGGTCTGCGTTACTATACGCAACAGAAAATGCATTTTAGACAGCCCGGCGGGCGGGCGGCTGTCGGGAAGATTGACGCTGATCGGGGACATCTGCCACCCTAAGTGGGTGCCAAAGATAGAATGACGGTAAGATGTAGGGGCGGATTTATCCGCCCTGGGCGATTGAAATCACCCCTACACTGCGACTAATTTCCTTGACGCACTACGAGTTTGATTTAAGCTGACTCGTTCAGAGCACTTAGGATATTTTGCGAAGCTTTCAGTTTAACCGCGTTTGCTTGTTTTTCTGCCGTTAGTCAATGTTGACAAGGCTTCATTACGGCTCACCGGTGTGATTTCTACAGACCCCAGCCCTGAAATGCCGAGTTTTTGGGCAGCGGCGTAGGATAAATCCATAGCCCTTTTCCCATGAACAGCATTTCGGTCATTGATACGGACAACAACACTACGGTGGTTTCTCAGGTTGGTAACTTTGGCGTAAGACAAAAGAGGCAACGATTTGTGTGCGGCGGTCATCGCATACATGTCAAAGGTTTGTCCGCTGGCGGTTTTTTTGCCGTGAAACTCAGAACCATACCAGGAAGCCGTGCTGCGATGGTTATTGGCATGATGTTTTGTTTTATGAGTTGTTGCTACAGTGTGCTTGGAAGCCTTATGGGCTTTCGCCGCTACCGCGTCTTTGGAAACCTCATTAACCGAATTAGGCCAAAACGCTTCGGCTGCTTGAAAATAACTGCATATTAAAAAAACAGGAACTGCTAGCATGATTTTATTCATAGGATAGAGCCTTTTTATTTAAATCTGGCCCAATCTTAACTTAACAAGTCTTAAGGCTTTCTTAAATGCGCAAAATCAATGCCTTCCATTCGACTAGGCTCATGACAGGATTAAAAATGTTTTATCTCATCAACCTGACAACCATAACCTTGCGCAGCTCCTCCAACAACAACATCGCCAGGGCGAAGGGTACTATGAACAGCCATACTTCGGGCGCTATCGGCAGGGTGCCGAAGATCAGATTGCCCCAGTCGGTATAATCGATAGCCAGGATCAACGCGATCTCCAGCGCAATACCCCAGAGTATGATGCGGTTGTCGAACAAGTCCGCACCAAACACACTACGCTCCGGCATTTTACAAAGAAACACATTGACGATTTGCGTGACGATAATGGCGCTCAGGCAGGCGGTGGTGGCCTGAAGATATAAAGGATCCTGGCTGCTAAGGCTCTCGCCCCATTGCCAACCGCCGCTGTGCAGCACAAAGAAATAAGCCACCATGGAAACAACCGCTTCCAGCAAACCTAAAAAAAGATAAGCGCGTAGCAACAAACGCCAGTCGAGCAATCGCTCATTTCGCGGACGCGGCGGACGGCTCATGCTACCCGGTTCGGGCCTAGCCGCGCCCAGCCCCAAAGCAGGCAACATGTCCGTCCCCAAATCGACCGCCAGAATCTGGATGATGGTCAGAGGCAGCGGTATCTTGAGCAGCGCAAAAGCCAGATAGGGGACGACTTCCGGGATGTTGGAGGTCAGGATATAAGCGAGAAACTTGCGGATGTTCTGATAAACAGCGCGCCCTTCCTCGATAGCGGCAATGATGCTGGCGAAATTATCATCCAGCAGAATCATATCGGCGGCCTCTTTCGCGACATCCGTTCCGCTGATGCCCATCGCAATGCCGATGTCTGCCAGTTTCAGCGCCGGAGCATCATTCACACCATCGCCGGTGACCGCAACGACATGTTTTTTCTTTTTCAGGGCGGCGACGATGCGCATTTTCTGGTCGGCGCCGACTCGGGCAAAAATAATGTCTTTCGCATCCAGAGCCAGACGCAGTTGGGTTTCCGACAACTTGCGCAGCTGATCGCCGGTAATCACCGTCGGATTATCCGTTTGAATCTGCCCGATCTGTCGACCTATCGCCAACGCGGTGTGCGGATGATCGCCGGTCACCATAATGACTTTGATGCCCGCCTCCCGGCACTTGCGCATCGCTTCCGGCACCTCCGCTCTGGGCGGGTCTTCCAGCCCGACCAGCGCAGACAAAATCAGGTCTTGCTCCTGCGCTACACTATTATGCTCGACTTCCAGCTCACGCCAGGCAAAGGCCAGCACCCGCAAACCCTGGTTTGCCATCTGTTCCTGAGCGTTAATAAAATCCTGTCGAATTTCCGCCGTCAGCGGCATTATTTCTGTACCGATTTGCACTTGTTTGCATAGCGGCAACAGCATTTCCAACGCGCCCTTGCAATAAAGCACCACGCCTTTGGGTGTCTGGTGGATCGTAGAAAGACGCTTGCGGTCAGTATCGAACGGCACTTCGTTGATCTTGGGGTAAGCGCAAGTCTCGCCCAAACAGGTCTTTGCCATGCGCACCAGCGCGATTTCCATCGGATCGCCCAGCGTCTGCCACTTTCCGGCAGTCATGGTTTCTTTCAGGTTGTGGCAAAGCATCGCATCCTCGAAAAAGCGCCGATAGGTAAGCGCCAGTTGCGGCTGCCGCTGCACCGCCGTGATCGTCTGCATTTGCCCGCCCAGATAAAGCGCTTGCACCGCCATATGGTTTTCGGTCAGGGTGCCGGTCTTGTCAGTACAAATCACCGTCGCCGAACCCAGGGCTTCAACAGAAGGCATGTGCCGGATCAGCGCATTACGCTTGGCCATGCGCTGGGTCGCCATCGCCAGCGATAAAGTGACCGTCGGCAACAATCCTTCCGGCACGTTGGCGACGATAATGCCGATAGCGAAAATGAAGTTGTCCCAGAACGACAGTCCCATGCTGCGCCCGATCAAGAAAAACACCGCGCCCAGCGCCAGCGCCAGCGCCGCGATAAGACGGCTCAGGCGCACGATTTCCAATTGCAATGGTGAAACGGTTTTGACAGCAGTTTGCGTCAGATGGGCGATCTTGCCGAATTCCGTGTGCATCCCGGTCGCAAACACCACCGCCCTGCCCTCGCCCGACACCACCGATGTTCCGGCCAACAGCGTATTGCGGCTATGTTCCAGGTTTTCTTCGGCAGAAGGCTCTGAATCCCGCGCCTGCGGCCTGGATTCGCCGGTGACCGTGGCGTTATTGACGCGTAGCGAAAAGGCTTCGAGCAGGCGGCAGTCTGCCGGAACATTATCGCCTTCCTGCAATAAAATCACATCGCCGGGCACCAAACCTGCGGCCAAAATCAGCCCAACATTGTTGTCTCTGAGCACCTTGACGTAATAAGGCAGCAGCTTTTGCAGCGCAGAAATGGCGCGTTCGGCGCGGTATTGCTGCCAGAACGAAAACAGGCCGTTGATCAGAATCACGCCGAGCACCGCATAGCCCAACGTCGCCATGCCGCCGCCCGGTTGCCGGGATTCGGCAAAAAACGCCAGACCCGCTGCCAGCCACAGAATCAGCGCAAAAAAGTGAACAAATTCCTTGAAAAAACGAAGTATCAGTGACTCACCCCGTACCTCCTCGACCCGGTTCAGCCCGTACTCATCCAGGCGGGATTCGACCTCGACCTGCGATAATCCGTCATGGCTACTATGGAGGCTAGCCAGCGCCTCATCGGCAGTGAATTGATGTATTTTCATCGCGACTCCTGAATACAGAAAAACAGCAATATTTCAATCATTGATTACGCTTGTTAGACTGTCATCACCCACACCATTTCTTTATCAAGGCACAAGCATCAAAACAACACGTCATCCCGGCAGGGAATGCCGGGATCCAGAGCACAGGGATGTGATGATTGTGCGTAGGGGAAACTGTTCTATAAAGTGGTCTTGTGTGGTTTGACAGACATGCCATCCATGGCACCTGGATCCCGGCATTCCCTGCCGGGATGACGATAATACGATTTGTGTTATATCTATACTTTACGGAAAGCAGCCCACAGACCCTCATCGAAACATCCAGCCATAGCCTAAAATACCACGGACTTCATAATTCTTTCATAAGTGGAATTACCAAGTATTGTATTATTCCAACATTGATAAGATTTCAGGAGCCGGTTATGAACAGCTACGAACAAAGCAAAAAAGCCAGACGCATCGTTTCGGTGGTTTTTATTTTGATAATGACGGTGGTGATGGGCGGAACTTACCTGTCGCAACAGCAAAAAGAGGCGGCAGCAAAGGCAACGCAAGATTCACCAAATCAATAGCTGGTCGTTATGGCGTTCGTAAATGGTGCGCGGTGCGCACCCTACCTAACTAAACCAATTAAGCGTAGGCCGGGAATAAGTCCATCCAAGCGCGTAGCGCGAGGTGGCGTTTCCGGCGAATCCCGGTGACGGTTGCCGGAAACGCCTGTTGTCGCTGTCGCTCAAACAGGCTTATTTCGGCCTACAAAGTTCCCCATTTATAAGATATTGCTATTGGTAGGAATTATTACTACCATGACCGAAGGAGGTTTTTATCATGGCTCATGTTGAAAAGTTAAATATCGCTTTAACCCCCGAAATGGCGGCAGTTGTCCGTCAGTGCGTAGAAAGTGGGGGGGGGGTGCCAGCAGCAGCGAGGCCATCCTTGAGGCTTTACGGGATTGGAAGCTAAAACGTTCTTTGCAACAAAATGAAATCGAGGAGTTGCGTGGTCTTTGGCAGACCGAGCTAGAAAGCGGCCCTGGTCGTTTTGCCGATATGAGCGAGATCAAAGCGGAAGCACGGCAACGGCTTTTGTCTCAAGACGCAGAGCAACTAGAAATATGATCTTCCCCATTTATTCTGACTGTCAGCTTTTTCGCTAATCCGTACATGAAAAATCATGCTAAGTAACATTCCAACCCAAGAGAAAACCCAATAATGTTCACGCTACCCTCAATGTGGAACCTGATCATATCCACCATTGTCTTCTTCATCGCAGCCGGTTATCTGCGCCGTTATCTGGAAGATCAGGGTTTGCCCAAAGGCATGACACGCGGCACACTGGTGTTTACTCTCGCCTCTTTGGTGTCATGGGGAGCGGGAGAGATGGTGGACTGGGGCCAAGAAAAAATAGCGGGGCCGCAACCGGTAACGCAAACCTCGGACGATCTGTCGCAACTGCTGAAGGTGGTCGGTCAGATGCAACCGCAGAAACCAGCCTTATCTACAATTTTGAAGACGAATAGCCATGAATAAAGTCGCTCAAGTGACGATTTACTTTTGGATCATGAAGATTTGTGCGACGACTTTAGGTGAGACCGCAGGCGATCTTTTGTAGATGACGATGAACGTGGGCTACGCGATGTCGTTTATGCAAGTCGCTTAGAGAGGCGTTCATACCAAGAGCCGACAGCCTAACTATTCATTCCAGCTGCTAATAGAGCATCGCAAAATTCGTCAAGCCATGCCCTGTCATTTTAAAAACATAAAATCTAAACGACCGGCTGTGTTTTTCCTTCCATTGCAAGCTATTGACACACTGCGATAATCAAAAATGTGAATCACTCAGCACTTTTGATTGAATAATTGCAACAACACCCTAAGTCATCAATTTGTCATAAATGCTATCTATCATTGCCGTATTTTAAACATGCAGGCAAATTAATGTTAGATCAATCGTTATTAAACCAATCGAGAGCTGGGCTGTCAGAAATTGAGGCGCAATATATTGCCAGCAGCCTTCTACAAATTTGCCCTCCGGTATCGCCTGGGCAAACTAATTTGGATGTTACCAAGCTATTGAATGAGCATCCTGACCTGATTTCTATTGCTGTCGTGGAAGATAACAAGCCGATTGGCTTGATCACTCGTAATATTTTTATGGAAGGTTTGGCCAAACCCTTCCACCATGATTTATTCGACCGAAAAAGCTGCATTGCTTTCATGGACAAAGACCCGCTTGTTGTTGAACAAAATATGAGCATTCAAACGCTTAGTTTTAAGGTGTTGGGCTCCGGCCGTAAAACGTTGAACGACGGTTTTATTATCACCGACGAAAATGGCGATTATCTGGGCCTTGGTAACGGTGAAGATTTGGTCAGGGTGGTTTCTTTTTTACAGGCGGAAAAAAACCGGCTGGTTACAGAGAGCATAAATTACGCAAGCATTATTCAAAAATCCTTTCTGCGCTCATCAAGAGAAGACATGAGCGCTGTATTGCAAGACTATTTCATGCACTGGGAACCGCGTGACAAAGTAGGTGGCGATTATTATTTCTGCAAAAAATTCGATGACGGTTTCTTTCTCGCGTTAATCGACTGCACAGGACATGGCGTTCCTGGTGCATTCATGACGCTCATCATGGCTTCCTTTCTCGATCATATCCTGGTCGAAGATAATCGCCACGACCCTGCCGACGCACTGGCGATAATGAATAAAAAGGTCAAGATGGCGCTTGGTCAGATAAATGAGTCGGCCGCTGAAGGCTTTGATGTCGACAGGTTTTCTGCAAAGCAGAACGGACAATCCGATGACGGCATGGATACGGCGTTCTGCTGGGTTAATACGCAAAACAGCACACTTACTTATGCAGGCGCCAAAACGCCCGTATTTTATATAGGCAACGCATCATCCGAGGTACAGTTACTGGATCCTGACCGCAAAGGCGTGGGTTATATTGACACGCCGATGAATTATGAATGGACCAATCAACAACTCCCGTTAACAAAAGGGATGTGCATCTACCTGACCACCGACGGCATCATCGATCAGATTGGCGGGTTAAAGAAAATCGCTTTTGGCAAAAAACGCTTTTCAACCCTGCTTCAGGAGCATTATCTCAAACCCATGCCGGAGCAGGAATCTATTGTCATGCAAACCTATTATGACTATCAGGGAAAACAGAAGCGGCGCGACGATGTATGTCTGATGGGCTTCAGATTTTAATTAACCGGAAAATTTTATGTCTATCGATCTGTTTACGCTGTTCCGCGAAGAAGCTGATGCTAACGGGATTGTTTTTTATTACAGCGGCATTCTTTCGCAGAATGCTATTAGAACCATGAGCGACTCTTTAAAACAAAAACTGCAAACTCAGGATGAAAAAGGTGCCAAATCCCGCAAGGTATTCTCCACTTTTATCGAAATGATACAAAATGCGATGCATTACTCACCCGATGCGCTTGGTTCTGACGATACCAAGGAAGGCTCTATCCTTGTCGGCCAAAGTGCAGACAAATATTTTGTTATCTGCGCAAATTTTATTCAAAAACAGCATGAACCCCGCATACGCGAGAAAATTGACCCAATCCTGAAGATGAGCGCTGACGAAATCAGACAAGCTTATCGTACACAGTTGAAAAATGATCAGCACAGTGACGATACAATCAGCAAAGGCGCTGGACTTGGATTCTTAACACTGGCAAGAGATTCAGTCGAACCTATTGAATACATTATCAGAGACGCAATAGGTTATGACAATGAACTGTCTTACTTTTATCTAAAAGCAACTATTTAAGGAGCTATCATGACCGACATATACATTCCAGCTACTTCCGACACACCTGAGATCAACTTTAAGTTTTCAAACAACACACTGAGCATGTCCGGTGAAGCGTACCCTGAAAACGGCGTTGAATTTTTCCGTCCTATCCTTCGGCAATTGCAAAGTCATTTAAAATCGCTCAGCGGCGATACTGTTGAATTTAATTTTCAACTCACCTATTTCAACAGCGTCAGCACTAAAATTTTTTATAGCATGTTTGAATTATTAAACGAATATGCCAAAGCCCATCCAAATTGTGTTTTATTAAACTGGCATCATGATGAAGAAGACGACACGATTTTGGAATTGGGACAGGATATCCAAGAAGACTTCACCTGGATCGATTTCAACGCGATAGTGTTAGCGTAACTATTCGGCCCACTGGGTTTAAGATTAATGCGGTTCACTGCGTGAACCGCATCCTTCCCACTGTTACCCTATCAATTGCGCCCACTTTTCTCTAGCTAAAATCGAGGATAGTTAGCCTATTTCACCCTCAACACCAATTTACTCAGCGCAGGAAGGATAACAAACGTACAAACCATGATCCAGAATATGCCGATGGTAATTATCAACCCCATGCTGGCGATACCCTGATGCGGCGAAAATGCCAATCCTGCAAAACTGGAAGCGGTGGTCAATGCGCCGTAGAACATGGCTCTGGCAGTGCTGGATTGGTAGATATTTTGCTCTTCGGAAAGCGAATGGTGCAGCTTTTCAACCATATGGATGCCGTTATCAACGCCCAGTCCGAGTAACAGCGGCAAAGCGATGATGTTGGCAAAATTGATCGGGGTGTTGGTGAGCACCGCACTCGCCATGGTAAACAGCCCTGCCAGTATCAGCGGAGTCATGACCAGCAGTGTATCGATAATATTGCGCCGGATCGCAAACAGCAGCAGCGCGATGGTAACCAAGGCGATCACGATGGCTTCCTGAAAGGCCGAGACGACTTCTTTCATCGATTCCCAATACATGATCGGCAAGTCGGTTGTTTCAGGAGCAACCGATTGCACTTCGGTAATAAATTCCACCAAACTGGGTAAATCGTTCAGGTCTTTTTTAGGGAAAATCTGGATGCGGTAGGAACCGCTCTTGCTCAACCATTTGTCCTTGATATCGGCAGGGAGATCAGCCAGGGTGACCTGTCTGGCATTGAAACCAGCTGACAGCTCGCTCATAAGGCTCGGCAATGTGCCTAGCAGCGTGGCCTGCACTTTTTCTATAAACATGCCCCGGCTGGGCTGTTGCCGCGTATCAAGCTCGATCAAAATATCCTGCAATTCGTGTTTAAAATTAGTCAACGCGGTGCGCTCACGAGCATCGGTTTTTTGAGGCAGGCTGGCGTCGATGGCTTTTATCAGACGGTTAATGCCGGGGATCGGGTCGTTATCGGTTTTTAATGCAGGAAAATTCTGCGTCTGTGCGCCGAGCATCAGGCTCATTTCTTCAATCAAAGCCAGCTTGTCTTCCTGATCGGTCGGTTGAAAATCAAAAAAGCTGACGGTTTTATCGATCGAACTTAATGTCGAAAGTTTTTTCTCCAAAGCCTTGGCGCTGTTTTCATCCTTGCCCAAAACGGTCAAGGTCATCGGCGTGGTTTCCTTGTCTTTCATCAGATTCTTGAACGCGATAACCGATTCGGTATTCGGGTCGCGCAGGTTAATCGGATTGAAATCAGTCTTCACCTGAAAGATCAGTACGACGGAGATAATGGCTATAACCAAGGTCGCGATCGAAATCGGTTTGGCGTAATGGAGCGGTAAGATGGCCAGCTTTCCCGACAGTTTTGCCAGTCCATTTTGGACTTCATCCTTCTCGAACTTTGCCGGAGCCGGAAGGACTCTTAACAGCGCCGGTAACGCAATCAGCGTTATTAACAGGCAGATAAACAGACTGGTACCGGCCAGCAGACCAAGTTCGGATACGCCTTTATAATCGGTCGGGATAAACGCATAAAGCCCGATGGAGGTGGTGCCTGCACATAATAACAGCGAAGGGGCTGTGCTCGTTAAGGTGCTGCGCAGCGCCAACTCTTTATGAACATGATGAGTCAGATTGTCCCGGTAGCGCAAACAAAAATGGATCGCATATTCCACGCCCAAGCCGATATTGGATACCGCAAAAGCCACTGAAATCAGGTTTAATTCTTTTACTGAAAAAGCCGCGAACGCCCCGCAAAAAAGCATGCCCAAGGCCAGCGTAACCAACGTCGCTATAGTCAGCAAAACAGAACGGTAGGCAACCAGTAAAATAAACAACACCAACACAATGGAGAAAATGCTGGCGGTAAAAGTGCCGGTGCTCATACCCGACAGTTCATCATCTTCAAGACCGACTTCGCCGGTAACCCAGACTTTAACCGCAGGCAGACTGGGATCCTGGATTTGGGCAACGGCTTTGCGGATAGTCTCAATCGCATTTTCGGCTGGGCGGATTTGCGTGAAATCAAACTTGGGCGCGACGATAATAAAGCCGTTGTTGGAATTCGTTTTCTTTTCCGCAATCATCGACTCCCACGACAACAAAGCGTTGTCGCCGTTTATCGTTTTATGCAAAGCCAGTGCAACCTTATCGATCAACGAGGTCAGATCGATAGGCACGACTTGGGTCTTGTCGGTAGACGTTAAGGCATCTTCAAAAATTGAAAAAAAGCCGGTCAGATTAGGCTCCTGGGCAATTCGCCCGATAAACGGCTGGGCCAGCGACAGGTTGTTGGACAGGGTGTGCAACTCGTCGGTATCGAGATAAAGCAGTCCATTCTGACGGAAAAATTCGTTGTCGTTGGGGATATAGGCCGAATTAAAGTGCTCTTTGTTGGCGCTGATCAAACGCAGCAATCTTTTAGTGGCCGATTTGGTCAATTCCGGCGTATCCGATTCAACCACCAGCAACAGCGTGTGCAAGTCCTGCGAAAAGGCTTTTTCATAATTGCGGCGATTTTGCTGAAATGGTGCATCAGGGGCAACCAATTCAGCCGTGTCGGTGTTAATGCTCAAATGACCAGCCGTGTATTGCAAGGCCAAAATACTGAGCAAAACCACTATTGACAACACCTTAACCGGGTTGCCTAGCGTCAAGTCTCCCCAGCGGGAAAAAATAGTGTGACTGCGGGTTTTAAATGACATAACTATTAATGGATGGTGAGAGTGTTCAAAGTGTTTAGCGCGTCACTTCGGGATTCGATAAGCTCGTTGCCTTGCAGTTCGATGAAAAGTACGGGGATTTTTGCAATATTCGCAGCTGTCATGCCATCTTTCTGACCCAAGCACAGCAGCGCGGTATCCCAGGCATCTGCAACCGTCGGATCGCTAATCAGGACGGTGACTGAAACCAGATTATGGGTAACCGGTCTGCCATTGCGGGCGTCGAGGATGTGGCTGTAACGCTGGCCGTGATTATCGAAATAATGCCGGTAAGTGCCGGCAGTCATCACCGCCATCGGCGAATCCTTGGGCATGGTAATCACTTTTTGCATGATCCGCTCTTCCGGTAGCGGCCTTTCCAAGGCGATACGCCACGGTTGAAGGCCCGGTTTATAGCCGTTGGTTTGCAGTTCGCCGCCAATCTCGACCATATAATTGGTTACGCCTTTTTGCGCCAAAACCTTGCTGATCCGTTCCACGCTATAGCCTTGGGCAATGGACGACAAATCGACTTTCAGATCAGCCTGTTTTTTGCGCAGATGCGTGTCATCCACGACTTCCAGTTTTTCCATGCCGATTTGTTTCAGCGTGGTAAGAATGGTCAAATCTTTAGGAATCGTCAGCGCATCGCCGCGAAAGCCCCATAAATCGAACAACGGCTTGATGGTTAAATCATAGCAACCCTGAGTAGCCTTACTTACAATCTGCGCGATTTTAACCAAGGATACGATTTCGCCGCCGACTTCCTGGCTTTCGGTATTCTCGACACTGTTGAAGGTTTCAATAGTCGAGTCGGGGCGGTAATTGGACAGCAGTTTATCGATGACTGTAAATTCGTTTTCGATGTCGGCCTTAATGGCTTTATCGTCCACCGGCGATTCAGACCAGTAACTGATATGATAAGTCGTACCCTGAGCCGGGCCTTCAAGCTTTTGAATAGTCGGTTCCGAGCAGCCTGTGAGCAGGATTAAAAACAGGCCGGAGATAAAGCCATTACCGAGCATTAGACCGGATTTTGTTTTGTTAGTGCTTGGGTTAGTCATCCATGTCTGCCGTTTCGTTATCATCACAGGTTATCACTAATAAACTTCATAAAAAACGCGGCGCATCTTA
>CAMAUL010000026.1 GCA_945861405.1 Candidatus Methylobacter oryzae
GAAATATGGGCTATACAAGGTTCCGACAAAGGCTGGCTGGAAAACAGCGCATGCCTTGGTGTGAAGAACATCGGAAAGCCGTGTGCGTTAATAGCGCATGCACGGTTTGATGAGGGAGGGCAGGCGAAAGCCTGCTCTCTACTCTACCTATGTTCCACACGCCGCCGTTGATGGTGAGATTGCGCCCGGTAATAGTGTTGGTTGCGCAGTTGTTGTGGGTGGTATCGAAGGCGAATTTGAGCTGGCCGCTGCCCACGTCGCCGCCTGCGTTAGTGGCAGAGGTGCCGAGACGGAAACGTTGCGAAAGCGGGTATAAGATTCGGGCATGATTGCGAGTGAATGGCGGCTAAAGGCAGTGCGATAAGTGCGGATGTCAAGATCATAGCATCCGATAATTTTGCCGTGTGTAACGCTGCAATTACTTGATGCAACAGTTTAATGTGGGAAAAATGGGGGGTGCTCAATCGATAAACTTCCTTTCAAGTACCATTGTTGCTTGCGACTGGTTATAATTAGCAGCCATGATGTTGATTATAGAAACGGGTTTTAACCCCGTCTTTCATTTCAGTGTGGATAAGTTTTGAATACGCACCTGCAATCCCAAACGAAAAAGAGATACGATTATTTTGATGTTAATACCGAAGGCAGAATACTTGAGTGGTTCCGTTCAGGAAAGAACCGGGAATTTGTTTTGAGGCTAATGTCGGGTAGTCTTTATGCTTAAACGTGCTTTTTCTCGGCTGTTGCTGGTTTATGTTTTGGCTGGATCTGCCGTAATCGGCCTATCGGTTTCCTTGCTGGTGAAAAAAGAGGTGCAGACCTCCAAATATCAGGCGCGTTACCTTTCTGAAATAAGCAAACAGTTGAGTTCGGAACTCAAGCCGGGGCATAGTTCGGCGATACGTTATCCCGATCACGGCCCTTACGATCAGCGCTTGGGCTACACGCTGCTGTCGGGCGAGATTGCCCGTCTGGAAAAATCCGGTTATAGCGTCACCACGCAGGCCTCCATTTCGCCGATGATGACCCGGCTGGTCGATGATTACGGCCTGTTCCCCATCTATCAAGAGAAAACCCGCGCCGGTCTGCGCATTGTCGATCAAGGCGGTCAAACTATATTCGGCGCTATTTATCCCAGCTACGGTTATCCCAATTTTAATGCGATCCCACCGCTGGTGTTGAACACTTTGCTGTTTATAGAAAACAGGGAGTTGCTGGACGAAACTAACAAAAATATTAATCCGGCGGTCGAATGGGATCGCTTGGGCTTTGCCGCATTGCAAATGATGGCGAGAAAACTGGGCGCGGACATTAATGTGCCGGGCGGCAGTACCTTGGCTACGCAGCTGGAAAAGTATCGGCATTCGCCGGACGGCTATACCGAATCGATGGTGGAAAAGTTTCGCCAAATGGGCAGTGCGTCTCTGCGCGCTTATATACAGGGGCCGGATACCCGTGAAATGAGGCGGCAAATCGCGCTGGCTTATTTAAATTCCATGCCGCTGGCGGCAACCGCGAAAGTAGGCGAGGTACATGGCTTAGGTGATGGCTTGTCGGCTTGGTTCGGTGCCGATTTTAATGCGGTTAACCAACTGCTCGGACAACAATCAATCAAGTCTACCGAACAGGTTTCCCCGCAACAGGCGCAAGCCTACCGACAAGTGCTTAACATCCTGTTGTCGCAAAGACGGCCTTCCTATCTATTGGGTTCAGGATATGACGTGCTGCAAAACCTTACCGACAGTTATTTGCGTGTGCTGGCGGAACAGCATGTCATTTCGACATCGCTGCGGGATGCGGCTCTACAGGTATCTACCGTTCGCCTTGCAAGGTCGGAGCAGCTGCCGGTTAAATTCATGGCCGAACAAAAGACCCAAAACGTGTTGCGCACTCGTCTTGCAAAGGCCTTGGGTGTAAAGTCTAATTATGACTTGGATCGTCTGGATTTAACCGTTAAAACCACGCTCGACTACAGCACCCAGCAGGCGGTCACTCAAGCGCTACGCCAGTTGAGCGAGCCTGACAAGGCCCGCGCCGCCGGTATTCTGGGTTTTAGGATGCTGAATGAAAATATCGATCTTGCCCCGATAGTCTACAGCCTTATGTTGTTCGAGCGCGGCGAAAAGGGCAATTTGCTGCGCGTCCAGACCGATAATTATGACCAACCGCTGGATATTAATGAAGGCATCCGGCTGGATCTGGGATCAACCGCCAAATTGCGAACCATGGTGCATTACCTGGAACTTGTTGCCGAGGTCTATCAGCAATATAAAGGCCAGCCAGCGCAGGAGTTGAGCCGGATTGAACTGCACCCGCGCGACTATTTATCGGCATGGGTTATCGCCCAGTTGCGGGCAAATTCGAACATTAACCTGGAGGATTTGCTTAACCAAGCCCTGGATCGGCGCTATTCAGCCAGTCCCTACGAGAATTTTTATACCGGAGGAGGCGTTCATAGTTTTAATAATTTCACCCCGGATGAAAACTCTAAAATCATGTCGGTGCGCGATGCGTTGCGCGATTCAGTCAATCTGGTGTTCGTCCGGTTAATGCGCGATCTGGTTTACCATCATCTTTATAAACCGGAAGGCATAGCGCGGTGGCTGGAAATCCCTGACGACCCCCGGCGCATGGAATATCTTGAGCGTTTTGCCGATAAGGAAGGCCAAGTCTATTTAAGGCGTTTTTACGATAAATATCACGGCAAGCCGACCGATGAAATCATGGAATTGCTGACCCAGCGAGTCTTCGCCAAGCCATCGCGTTTGGCTATGCTTTATCAGGCTGTTTATCCGAATGCCGATACTTCTGCGCTTAGCGATTATTTGAATGCCCATTTAAGCGCAACGGATTTAGATGGCGAGACTGTTGAACAGCTGCGCCGTAAGTATTCACCGGCAAATTTCGATTTGCAAGATCAGGGCTATATCACCAAAGTCCATCCGCTTGAATTGTGGCTGGTCGGTTACCTGATTCAACATCCTGAGGCCACGCGCACAGAAGTTATCGCCGCCAGTGCCGAACAGCGGCAAAATGTCTACCGCTGGCTGTTTAAAAGCGGCCGGAAAAGCGCCCAGCAGCGCCGTATCATGACCTTGCTGGAGGATGAGGCTTTCAAGCAGATTCACACTGCGTGGGATCGATTGGGTTATCCGTTCGGTTCATTAACGCCTTCTTACGCGACCTCTATCGGTGCGTCGGGCGACCGACCGGCGGCATTGGCGGAACTGATGGGTATCTTACGCAATGACGGCTTGCGATTGCCGACAGTCCGGTTTGACAGCCTGCATTACGCCCAAGCGACACCTTATGAAACCGTGTTGGACAAGTTGCCAGAACAAGGTCAACAGGTGCTTGCCCCTGAACTGGCGAAAGCGGCGCGAGGTGCGCTGATCGGCGTGGTCGAGGCAGGCACGGCAGGGCGGCTTAGAGGCATTTATAAAAGCGCCGACGGCAAACCGTTGTCGGTGGGCGGCAAAACCGGAACCGGCGATCATCGCCGGGAAATATGGGGAGCCGGGGGGCGCTTGATTGATTCGATATTTATCAGCCGCGCGGCCGTATTTACGTTTTTCCTCGGGGATCGGTTTTTTGGCGTGATTACCGCTTATGTGGCTGGGCCGAATGCCGAGAAATACCAATTTACCAGCTCATTGCCGGTACAAATCATCAAGTTTTTGGAGCCTACGTTGGCGCCTTTGGTGAATAAAGCACCGGATGGAGCTGCTTCCCAATTATTGGCAGATGTAAAAACAGTAGCGGCAGGGAAGGGTGATGATCCGGCTGTTGCATCCCCGCCGTAAGACAAAATATTTCGTCCACGAAAAGCACGAAAATATCCAAAGAGACTGTGAAAGTATTAATAATTTGGAGTACAAACCTAGGTTTGTACTCCAGCAGTCAGCTAAAAACCAATAACTTAAAAAAATAAGAAAAAGATTTTTAAGCCGGTTTTTACAATGCTTTCATAGTCTCTAAATCAACGCAATATAATGATTTTTTCGTGCGCCTACTTTTGGCTTTCGTGCTTTTCGTGGACAAGCTGCTTATCTTTGGCAAGCGCCGCAAAACACCGTCGAGCGGTTAGCTATCCTGACTTCAGTTAGCGGCTGGCTGCAACTGACGCACGGCAATCCGGCGCGACCATAAACCCTAAGCTGCTGCTGAAAATAACCGGGTTTTCCGGCTTCATTGACAAAATCCCTCAGCGTTGTGCCTCCTTGTTCGATGGCATGCAGCAACACCACGCGAATACACTCCGCCAGTTTTTGATAACGCGCCAAGGAAACTTTTCCTGCCTGACGCGTAGGCTGTATGCCGGACATAAACAAGGCTTCATTGGCATAAATGTTGCCGACTCCCACCACGATATGACTGTCCATAATGAACGACTTTACCGCCGTTTTGCGGTTTCTGGACAATGCATACAGCAGCTCACCGTTAAACCCGGATAACAGCGGTTCAGGGCCTAAATCTTTGAGCAATGGGTGTTCGGCAGCAGGTTCTGTTGTCCACAACACCGCGCCAAACCGGCGCGGATCGTTAAAACGCAGTATCGTCCCGTCATTAAACACAAAATCGACATGGTCGTGTTTGCCTACCGCTTGACCTGTAGACATAACCCGCAAACTGCCGGACATGCCTAAATGCATCAGCACCGTGCCGGAACCGGTGGAAAGTAGCAGGTACTTCGCCCGTCTGGTCACCGATTGAATGCTAAGCCCGGTTAAGGTTTGAGCTAGCGATTCAGGTACAGGCCAGCGCAGTTTTGGCTGCCGGACGATGACCTGTTTAATCGTTTGTCCTTCAATATGCGGTGCAATGCCACGGCAGGTAGTTTCTACTTCAGGTAATTCAGGCATCGGAGATGGTGTGTTTTGGTTTGTAGTGCTAAGTTTAACATGGATGTGCAGGAGGATTTCAGCGCGTTTTGGCGCAGTCTAAGCGGTATCGTCAAGGGTGTATCGGATAGTGCCAACTATTTTTATAGAATGGTTTAAGTGAGTTATTTAACTAATTATTTTTTAAAGAGGAATATATTGTAATTTGCCTGCTAAATCGTCCGGAATAGATTATAATCAATCTGCATTTAAATTGATTTTTCACAATAGTCATTTCACCAAAAGAAGAAAAATAGTATGAGCAGTGTTTGGGTGGTAGGCAATCATGTGAAGGTTGAGGGTATGCCTGAGGACTATAAAATACTCTCGTATAACTTTGTTGTGGGCGGTTGTGTTGAAATGATTCTGGAATCAATTGAAGGCAATCGGTTTTTTTTGAAGCGTAGAAGAACGCAAATCTCCGATATTGAGAGTGAGTATACTTTTGACGCGGGATCAAATGATGAGAGTTACAGCCATTAGCGTGGCGAATTGTTATAACTGAACAAATAGAAGGCTGATTTACACCGAGCTTTTACCCGGGCTTGATCCCTTCAAGCTCCATCTAATTTTGCGGTTGAACCTGACCGATCTCGCCCATTTTACAAAAGCAAATATTAATCCCATGGCGGTGTATCGCCGTTATAAGCAACAAAGTCTTTAGTCGCTGCATGCGTTTTGACGCCAGCGTTGGCCTTCTTAGGTGAAGAACCGGTTTTGGCGGGTGCGGCCTTAGATATTGGCGATGCTGCTGCACCGGCTTCAGCTTGCCATCGGGCAAAAAGCGCAATGTCTTTATCTGCCGGAACAAACCATTTCTTTTCGATTGCATCCCACCTCGCGCCGAATGCTTTTGCTTCATCCTTTTGGGCAAAAGGTACATTCAGATAATTTTTCGAGTCTGCCATTTTGTAATATTAAGTGGTGGAGGATTGATGAGATTAATTGCTGTGTATCTTCAGAATCAAAGTTGATGTTATTTGGCTCAAGCCAAGATAAGTTGGGATTATGCAAAACTAAAAATATGCATTACTTTGGTAAATTACCAGGGCGTTTAGCCTGTTTTGAACTCATTAATCGGTCAAAAAACTCATGCATCAGCAATGCGCCGAGTATCAGTAAGGTGCCTGTCACGATTTTCATGGTCAATGGTTCATGATTGACGGCATGACCCAACAGTAGAGCCATTACAGGTGAAACCAGGGTAACCAGCGCGACTTTAGTGGCGTTCTGATAAAGAAGCAAATAATAGTAAAGCACGAAGCCGATCGGCGTGGCTATCATGCCTAGGTAGATGATGGATGCCAGACTGACCGGTGAGATTTCAGTCGGCCAATGGCCGTCAAATATGGCCCAGGTAACCAGGTAAAGCGATAGGGACAATAACAGGCCGCCGGTTACCTGGGATAAGGCCGGTATTTTGGCATCAATGCGCTTGATCCAGACCGCACTGACTGCCTGTAAAAACGTCGATACTAATACGCCGACGATACCTAGCACTGCGTTATGCCCTAATTGCAATGCCGAGCCGAACATGATCCACAAGCCGCCAAGGCCAAAAACATAGGCCAGCAGATTGCCTAAAGTCAGGCTCCGCTCTCGCAACCAGATTGCCGCCAATATCGCGGTCATTAACGGCATAAGACCGAATATCACCGAAACCCAGCCGGAAGGAATAAATTGCGCCGCCCAATAAACAGCCAGCATCGAGCCGTAAATTTGCACGGCCACGGCCAAGTAGGTTTCCAGTGCTTTACGATGCCAAGGCAGACGTTGTCCAGACAGAACCAGCATTAATAATAGACACGCCAAGCCAATCGCCATTCGCGCGGTCACGCCAAACAGAAACCCCGGCCCTTCAATGCTCCATTTAATCGCCAGCGGTGTCGTCGCCCAAAGTAAAATAACACTGATATAGGCTAGATAGATGCGCATTAGTTTAAATTAGTTTGGGGGGCATAATGGCGACTGGTTTGGTCGCCAATGGATAACTCACTTGCCCTGCGCTAATTCAAAAATAATCAATTCCGCCGCATCGTTGCCGACGTTTTCTACCGACATCAGTTCGCCGGTTTCCCAAAAAACTTCACCGGCAGAGTAGGTGCGGGCTTTGCCGTGTTCGACGACTTTTAATGTGCCTTTGACCACATAACGAGGCCCCGGCCCTTCGTGGGTATGCCAGGGGGTTTTAAATCCGAATGGAAACGCGACCCGTATCACTTTGGCGTCAATGTTCGGGCTGGGAAGTTCCAGCTTTTTATCCAACAGGACGGTTCTGTTCAGGCCGGTTTTCTCTTGGGCTGAGACTGCTGATATGCTGCCAAAGGACAGCGCTATTAATGTTGCTAGAATCAGTTTGATGGTTTGTATTTTTGACATTTATCGGCCTCTCGATTTTATGTTGTAGGGGTAATCAATTCTTAATCCCAATCCCTTTATGCAATAGGTAAAGGCTGAACAGGGTCAAGGTAACAATAAACCCGCCGGTAATGATAAAGCTCAGCTGAATATCAATATCGGTCACGCCTATAAAACCGTAACGAAAAGCGTTGATCATGTACAAAATCGGGTTACCCATCGAGATGGACTGCCAAATACCGGGCAGCATATCGACTGAATAGAACACGCCGCCCAGATAGCTTAACGGGGTTAATACAAAGTTAGGGATAATCGAAATATCGTCGAAACTCTCGGCCAGTATCGCATTGATAAAACCGGCCAATGCAAATACGGTGGCTGTCAGCACGGCGATGGATAGGGTAATCGCGATATTATTGATGTGAATATCTGCAAATAGCATGGAAATTAAAGTCACCACAACGCCGACCAGTAATCCCCGGATAATGCCGCCGCTGACATACCCGCCCAGAATCACCCAGTTGGGGATCGGGGCAACCAGCAATTCTTCGATATTGCGCTGGAATTTGGTCGAGTAAAACGAAGATACGACATTGGCGTAGGAGTGGCTGATCACCGACATTAAAATAATGCCGGGGACGATATAATCCATGTAGTTGGCGCCGCTGATGGTGCCGATACGGTCGCCGATCAATTTCCCGAAAATCAAAAAATACAGCGCAGTGGTGATCGCAGGGGGCAGCAAGGTTTGCGGCCAGATCCTGACAAACCGTAATATTTCCTTGATTACAATGGTTCTAAAAGCAATGGAGTAATTCATCGTTGATCACCTGTTGGGTTTGAGTCGATCAAATCCATAAATAACTGCTCCAGCCGGTTAGTCTTGTTTTTCAAGCTGATGACTTCGATATTCTGTGCGCTTAATTGGCTGAACAGCTTGTTAAGCCCGTGCTCTTTAGGCACGGCGACATTAAGCGTTTTGTCGGTCACGCGCTCAATCTGGCAGCCTTCAATTATCGGTGCCGCAGCTATCGGGCGCGCCAGATTCAGCACAAAATGCTCCACATGCAGCCTTGCCAGCAAGCTTGCCATGTCGGAATTTTCAACGATCCGTCCGTGATTGATGATCGCGATATTGCGGCACAGGCTTTCCGCTTCTTCCAGATAGTGCGTGGTCAAGATAATGGTCGTGCCTTGCCGATTGATGTCCTGCATCATCTGCCACATGGAACGGCGTATTTCTATATCGACGCCTGCGGTCGGCTCGTCGAGTATCAATAACTTGGGCGCATGCACCAAGGCGCGGGCGATCATGACCCGGCGTTTCATTCCGCCGGACAAGCGCCTGGAAACGGTGTCGCGCTTGTCCCACAAATCCATTTGTTTAAGGCAGTATTCGGTGCGTTGCAGGGCGAGTTTGCGCGGCGTACCGTAATAGCCGGCCTGATTGAGTAAAATACTTTTGACGGTATCAAACTGGTTAAAATTGACTTCCTGAGGAACCAGGCCGATGCAGCTTTTGGCTTTTTCCCGTTCTCGGCTTAAATCATGCCCGAAGATACTGACCGAGCCGGAGGTGGCGTTGATCAGCGAACTGATGATGCCGATAGCAGTGGATTTACCTGCACCATTTGGGCCGAGCAAGGCAAAAAAATCACCGGCCTCGACATCCAAATCTATGCCTTTTAAGGCTTTAAAGCCATTGTTGTAGGTTTTTTTAAGATCGCGCAGGGTTAATGCATTCATACTTTACGGGGCAAGATTAAAGACGCAAGGTTAAAGGTTAAAAGCGCAAGGTGCAAGGCTAAAGGCGCAAGGTGCAAAAAAACACCTTGAACCTTGTGCCTTGAACCTTTAACCTTAACGGATTTTAACACGCTTCATAGACGAAACTGGATAACTTGTGCCGAAGAAACCGCCCGAAATCGTAGCTGCCGTGGATCTGGGTTCCAACAGCTTTCACATGATTGTTTGCAGCCTAACTGACGGCAATTTACAAACGCTAGACCGGCTGAAAGAAATGGTAAGGCTTGCGGCCGGGCTGGACAGTAGGAATTACCTCGATACCGATACTCAGGAAAGAGCGTTGGTGTGCCTGGAAAAATTCGGGCAAAGAATTCGCAACTTTTCGCCGGAAAGCGTCCGCGTAGTCGGCACCAGTACTTTGCGTCAGGCTAAAAACTCGCAACAGTTTTTGTACAAGGCCGAAAAAGCGTTAAACCATCCTATCCATATTATTTCAGGCATCGAAGAAGCCCGCTTAATTTATCAGGGCGTTGCGCACAGTTTGGGCAGCAACGCCAACCTGCGATTGGTGATGGACATAGGCGGCGGCAGCACCGAGTACATCATCGGTTCAGGCGATACGCCCAGAATAAAAGAAAGCACGCCGATGGGTTGCGTGCTGGTCAGCAATGCCTTTTTTAAGGATGGCAAACTATCCAAAAATGCGTTCACCCAGGCAACCTTGTTCGCGCAGCAGCAGCTGGAACCTATCCAGAAACAGTTTCAGCGCAAGAATTGGGACGAGGCTATCGGCGCATCGGGCAGTTTAAAAGCCATTGATAAAGTCCTGCAAGCCAAAAACTGGAGCAATAACGGCATAACCCGGGAAGGCCTGGAACTTCTGGTCGCCCATATCAACCAGTGCAATCATGTCGATGAGCTTAACTTGCCTGAACTCGACCCCGAGCGTTTGCCGGTATTCCCAGGCGGTGTCGCGATACTCTATGCCACCTTCAAGAGCTTAGGCATCGAGCAGATGACCGTTTCCGATGGCGCGCTGAGGGAAGGGTTGATTCAGGATTTGCTGGGCCGGATTTACGATCATGATATTCGTTCTGCGACCGTGCAGGCTTTGGCGGATCGTTATCATATCGACAAAGACCATGCCGCCCGCATTAAGCGGACGATTAGCTGTATGCTCGAACAATTGGGTGATGATTTTTGCGGGCCTAACCATGAGCATGTCGTACAGTTTTTAAATTGGGCTGCGGATTTGCATGAGATAGGGCTTGACATCGCCCTCGGCCAGTATCACAAACACAGCGCTTATATTATTGAGAACGGCGACTTTGCCGGTTTTTCCAGGCAGGATCAGATTTTATTGTCAATCATCGTAAGAGCGCATCGACGTAAATTTTCGCGTACGTATTTCAATAAGTTACCGGCGCCCTGGAATGTTGACGCCCCCATTCTGACCATTATTTTGCGGCTGTCGGTATTGTTGCACCGCAATCGCCAGGAGCATGAGCTGCCCGACTTTAAAATATCGATGATAAAATCAAAAATCCGCCTACAGTTTCCTGATCAGTGGCTGGCTCAGGCACCGTTGACCTATGCCGATTTGATTCAGGAAGCCGATTATTTAAAATCGGCAGGATTTAAACTGGAATTTGCCTAAGCGCCGACCGATGAAAACTTTAATCCATCTTCTGCTCTATTGCTTTGGTGCACTGTTAATTTTATGCGCGATGCTGGTGTTTTTTGGCGTCGGCGACAAACCCGAGCTTGCAGTGGGTTGGTCGCCTACCCGTGATGATTTGGTCAGGGCCAAAAAAATCCTGCATGAGGGTTCTAAAACCAAGCCTGACGAGATCGGCATCATTGAATTAACCCAAGCCGATCTCAATCTCGCCGGTAATTATTTGTTAAACCGCTACAGCAAAAGTGCGGCCGATTTAGAGTTTAAAAACGATGAATTGAGATTTAAAGTCACCATGACATTGCCCGAAAACAGCTTGGGCAAGTATTTGAACATCAGCTTTAGATTAGGCAATGTTATAGGTAGCGACCTTCCTGTCATCACCAAATTTAAAGCCGGAAAGCTATTGCTGCCGGCAAAAATGGCCGCTTTTGTTATCGATACTATTATTCAGCATTCATCGTTGAATGAATATTTCATCCTGGCAACCCGCCCGATCAAGGCGGTTAAAATTGACGCGCAAAAAATCACCATTACCTACTTTCCGAACAAGGATACCTTGATCCAGGCGCGAAACTTCCTGACCCACACAGGCGATAATGCCACGCTGAATATTTATCAGCAAAAACTGGCCGACATCGTTGCCAAGCATGACCCGGAATGGCGCTTATCGTTGGCTGAGCTTTTGCGTCCGCTGTTTGAGCTAGCTTACCAACGATCTACGCTGGAAACAGCCATAGACGAGAACAGGGTGGTTATTTCCACGATCAATGACTACGTCAATAAAAAGGAGACCAAAAAACTCCTGGCGATACCTGAATCTGTTCCAGCAACCGGGCAACAATATGCTGCTTTTTTGTATAAACGCATCGATTTAGCACAGCATTTTATCGGTTCAGCCGCGCTTACTGCGACGGTCAACAAGCAAGCCGCCCAAATTGCCGGTGAAGAAAAAGAATTAAGCGACGCAAACAGCGGCAGTGGCTTTAGTTTTATTGATTTGGCCGCAGACAAAGCCGGTACCCGCTTTGGTGAAATGGCAACCTCATCGCCGGAAAATGCACGGAAAATGCAAAAAGCTATGTCTATGATAAAAGATTACAGCGATTTCATGCCGGATCCCAGGGATCTTCCTGAGCACATGAATGAGGCTGATTTTAAACAGCGTTTTGAGTCGATTAATAGCCCTGTTTACCAGGAGATTTCAAAGCAGATTGATGAGCGTGTTTCAGCGATGCCTATTTACAGTGCGGAATAAAAAAGGGAGCTAAAAGCTCCCTAAATTGTTACTACTCAGCAGTCAAAAATAGAACGCTGATGATTATGATTAAATAAGATTTTTTCTGATTCCCATGAGGAGCGTGAGAACCAGAGGAAAACGACTCAAAATGAACCCAGAAACGTTAGTTATAATTATCTGCGATCATCATATTCATCTGCGTCATCAGCGTTCTATTGTATTTTAATAGTGCTGGGTGGATACCTTAGTTAAAAGTAGAACCCGGTGTGCCAGGCAATACAGGCATTTTCTGTTTAGGGAACTCGCCGGTTAAGCCGTTCAAAAATGCCACAATATCGGCAATCTCTTCCTTGGTTAAAGTCTTGCCCAATTGCAGTTTAGCCATCAACATGACCGCTTTATCCAGCGTCTTAACAGAACCGTTGTGGAAATAAGGCGCAGTCAAAGCGATGTTACGCAGAGTCGGCACTTTAAACAAATGCTCATCAGCCGGATTTTTGCTGACTTCCGCCAAACCCTTATCCTTGCTGATATGATATTGCGCTTCCCAATAGCCGTCAGGAATCATAGGGAACTTCTGGAACATGCCGGGGCCGTTAAATGCCGGGCCGCTATGGCAATGGGTACAACCCAATTCCGCAACTTTTTCCATGCCGCGAATTTGTTGCGCCGATAAAGCAGATTTGTCGCCGGAAACATACTTGTCATAAGGACTGTTGGGCGTAATCAGGGTTCTTTCATAAGCTGCAATCGCTTTGGTTGCATTGTCTTTAGAAATAGCGTCTTTGCCGAAAGCCTTTTCAAAGGGCTGCTCGTAACCTTCAATCGATTTTAGACGAGCCACGACGTCATCCCAGCTTTTCATGCCCATTTCAATAGGGTTGGTCACTGGGCCTGCGGCCTGAGCTTCAAGGCTTGGCGCTCTGCCATCCCAAAACTGGACGGTATTAAACGCCGCATTCCAAACGGTCGGTGCGCTGCGTCCGCCGGTTTGGCCATTAACGCCCATGGAATTCGGTCTGTTATCTTCGCCGCCCAGCATGGTGTTATGGCAGGAAGAACAGGAAACCGTGCCTGTAGAAGACAAACGGGGGTCATGATAGAGCATTTGCCCCAACTCAACTTTAGCAGGCGTTGTAGCATTATCAGCCGGTGCCGGTGCTTCTGTCGGTAATGTTTCCCAAGCCGAAGCCACCGAAACTGAACTGGCTAATGCCAACGCTGTAACCAGCGAACGAATTTTAAACATACTATCCTCCAAAATATTATTTATGTTATTGATGTGGGGGGAACCTAAATAGCTTGTAGGTCGGGTAGCGATAGCGTAACCCAACACATTCAAGCGGCAATTGCCGGGTTACGCTATCGCTCGGCAATTGCTCCTGCATTGCTCTACCTCCTGCGTCCATGCAGTCGTAACCCGATCTACACCTAAAAGGATTGTAAGATATGAAGCGGGCAAGGTACAACGAAATTTCCCTTGTGCGAATTTAATCGCCTAATATAGGTGCGAATTTGATGAGCCATCCCCTTTTCCAGAAACCGTTGCCCATGTCCATAGCGGCGGCCGGGATTTTTATCGGATTCTGTGATGGCTCTCCGTGCACTGTTTTATTTTTTTGATTTACCAAACAAGTTTTTTATTTTTCCAAGTGATCCTTTGGGGGGATTAACGGGCTGTTGTTTTGATTTACCAAACAGATTTTTTATTTTCCCAAACGAGCCTTTAGCGGGGCTAGCCGGTTGCTGTTCAGAGTTTGATGATTCAGGGGGTATTTTTTCGTACATCTGTTGAGATGCTGAGAATGGCGATGTAGATGGTGCGGCTTCGATAGTCGGTTCCTCCATCGTAATGGGGGTTTGTTCATCCTCATCCTGCCACCTGGTTTCAGCTTGCGGCTGTTCAATAATTTCTTGCTCGACTTCATCCGGCCACCTAGTCGCAGCAGCTTGAGGCTCTTCAATAATCGGTTCGACTATGGAATTGTCAACAGTCTGGGTAATCAGGGTTTCTTCAATAGCAGGACTTTCTTGCTGTTGCCAAGCCTTAAATAGTTCCGGTTCGGGCTTTACGGGTTGTGGCGCAGTAGGTTGCTGGTAGGTTTTCAGGCTGGCGGATAAAGCCTGTTGAGCATCGCTCTGCTGTTGCAGCATTATTTTTTGCTCTTCAACTGCTTGTTCCAGCCTGGAAAGCTGGTTGGATAACGTTGTTTGCAGAACGTCGAGCAACGCTTCTTTTTCGGCCAGTTTTACCGTTTCTGCCTGACAAGTTTGCTGTAACTCGGTTTTTGCTTGCAGTGCGTTGCGCAGGCGTTCAATCAATTGCAAAACGACTTTACCATGCTGTTCCCATAAAGACTCAGCCTTTGCATCCTCGGTTGCTAATATTGGCCGTTCGCCAAGATCGAAACTGGTCGCCAGCGTCTGGATGATTCCGGCAATTTGCTGGTTGCGTTGATAAATCAGCTGCTCAAGCGCCAATGCCCGTTGTGTTTTAACTTGAACTGTGCTCTGGGCTTTTTCCAGTTGCTCATTAGTCGCCACCAATTCCGCTTGAGTGTGCTGTAGTTGTTGTTGTGCGGCATTGAGGTTTTCGTGGACTTTCTTTTCATTGGCACGGTTCCCTCTTTTTAAAGAGGCAATCCTGATGCTGTATAGTGTTGCCGTCAGCAACCAGACTGTTGCCGCTAATGCCGCAGCGTACAACGGATTGTTCAGGGTAAGAAGATACCATTCGGAAAGAAGAGTTTTGATAAAGGGCAGGTATTGTTCCATGAGGGTTCCTTAAATATTAAGATGTTTTTTCGTATATTGTACTAGCAGCCTTGTTTACAATGCTGATATTTTTAACAATTGCGTAAATACAGCCTTTATTTTGGGGGTATGTCACCGTTTTTTCTGTTTGTTAAATTACAAAATACGCGCATCATTGGGCAACGATAGAACCCTAAACCCTTAACTGGTACAGCCCAACGCATGAATACTGATCACATCACTGAAGTAAAAAACTATCTGCTGAACCTGCAAGAGCGAATCTGCACGGCGCTGGAAAGCGTGGAGCCTGAAGCTAAATTTATTGAAGATCTTTGGGATAGGGCTGAAGGTGGCGGGGGTAGAACCCGTGTTTTGGCTAATGGGCAGGTTATCGAGCAAGGCGGCGTCAATTTTTCGCATGTATCCGGTTTTAACTTGCCGCCTTCGGCAACAGCCAAGCGCCCGGAGCTTGTGGATCGTCAGTTTCAGGCGATGGGCGTGTCGCTTGTGATTCATCCCAATAACCCTTACGTGCCGACCTCGCATGCCAATGTGCGGTTTTTAATCGCCGAGAAACCGGGTGAACCGAGTATCTGGTGGTTCGGCGGCGGCTTCGATTTAACGCCGTTTTACCCGTTTAAGGAAGATGTGCTGCACTGGCATCAAACCGCCCGGACTGCCTGCCGACCGTTCGGCGATGACATCTACCCGGCTTACAAAAAATGGTGCGACGAGTATTTCTTCCTCAAGCACCGGAGTGAAACTCGTGGCGTCGGCGGGCTGTTTTTTGATGATTTGAACGAGTGGGGCTTTGATAAGTCTTTTGCTTTCATGCAAAGCGTCGGCAATCATTATATCGAGGCTTATCTGCCGATCGTACAAAAACGCAAAGACATGCCTTATGGCGACCGGGAGCGTGATTTCCAGCTGTACCGCCGTGGGCGGTATGTTGAGTTTAATCTGGTTTATGACCGAGGCACGTTGTTCGGTCTGCAATCTGGCGGTCGTACCGAATCGATCTTGATGTCTATGCCGCCGGTAGCGCACTGGAAATACAACTGGCAACCTGAGCCGGGCAGCGCCGAAGCCGTACTTTATGAAGACTATCTAAAGCCGCAAAACTGGCTGGGTGATTGAGCATACCAAGCTTCAGTTTATACAGAATAGAACACGGATGACACGGATTAGACTGATAAACACGGATAAAACCCCCATTAAAATCTGTGTAAATCCTTCTAATCCGTGTCATCCGTGTTCCATTGTGTGTAGTAGCGCTTGCCTGAGACGAAATTGGAACCTATAATCGAGCATTTTTTTAATGGGTGGCAGATTGCGGCCTATTTATCATTAAATTTATAGACAGAACAATGACTAGCCACATTATGCCAACCTATGGGCGTTTACCGATCACCTTCGAACGGGGCGAGGGCGCATGGCTGTTCGACCAAAACAATAATCGCTACCTGGATGCGGTATCCGGCATCGCGGTGTGCAGTTTGGGCCATGCTCATCCTGCCGTGCATCAGGCCATCTGTAAACAAAGCGAAAAACTGGTGCATACCTCAAATCTGTATGGCATTGCCGTTCAGGAACAGTTGGCTGACCGGCTGACCGAAAAAACTGGTATGGATAACGTGTTTTTTTGCAACTCCGGTGCGGAAGCCAATGAAGCTGCGATTAAATTGGCACGCAAATACGGTCACGAGCAGGGCATAGACAATCCGGCGATTATCGTGATGGAAAAAAGTTTTCATGGCCGTACGCTGGCGACGTTGAGCGCTACCGGCAACGCCAAAATACAGCAAGGTTTTGCGCCGTTGGTTGAAGGCTTTGTCCGCGTACCTTATAACGACATCAAGGCCATCGAACAAGCAATTGAACAGCATAACAATGTCGTCGCCGTGTTGGTTGAACCCATACAAGGGGAGGGCGGCGTCAATATTCCCGCTACCGATTACCTTAACCAAATTCGCAGCCTGTGCGATAAGCATAACCTGCTGATGATGCTTGATGAAATCCAGACCGGCATCGGCCGTACCGGCAAATTTCTGGCCTTCCAGCACAACGGGATATTGCCCGATGTCTGCACCTTGGCTAAAGCACTGGGCAACGGCGTGCCGATTGGCGCTTGTCTTGCCAAAGGCAAAGCGGCCAAGGTATTAACCGCCGGCAATCACGGCTCCACTTTCGGCGGCAATCCGTTGGCTTGTAGCGCGGCTTTGGCGGTATTGACGACGCTGGATGCCGAAAACCTGATCGAGCAGGCTGCGCAAAAAGGCGATGCGATCAGTTTGGCGTTTAAGAAACGGTTAGATGGCAATGCGCATGTCGTCGATATTCGTCATAAAGGCATGATGATCGGCATCGAACTCGACAGCCCATGCACTGAGCTAGTGCAGGCCGCGTTGCAAAATAACTTGTTGATTAATGTCACCAATGAAAAAACCATTCGTTTGCTGCCGCCGTTAATTATCGACGAACAACAAATAACCCAACTCGTAGAAACTTTATCGACGCTTATTAATAAGCATACAGACACACTATGAATCCTAGACATTTCATCAGCCTGCTTGACTTATCCGGTGACGAATTCCGTCGCTTGATCAACAGAGGCATCGTTCTAAAAAATAACCGCGATCCCGATTACCAGCCGTTAAAAGGCCAGGTGTTGGCGATGATTTTTGAAAAGTCCTCGACGCGCACCCGCATTTCGTTCGAATCCGGCATGAGCCACTTCGGCGGCAGCGCGTTGTTTTTATCGCCGAGGGATACCCAGCTGGGCCGCGGCGAACCGTTGCAGGATAGCGCCAGGGTCATTTCCAGCATGGTTGACGGCATCATGCTCAGAACCGATAAGCACGAAACGGTGACCACATTCGCCCAATATTCCAGCGTTCCTGTGATTAACGGTTTGACCGATTTGCAGCACCCCTGCCAGTTGCTGGCCGACATGCAGACCTATTTTGAGCATCGCGGCGACATCCAAGGCAAAACAGTGACCTGGATCGGCGACGGCAATAATATGTGCCACTCCTATATTCATGCGGCAACGGTGCTGGATTTTAACTTGAATATCGCTTGCCCCAAAGCTTATCAGCCGCTAAAAGACATTGTCGATGCCGCAGGCGAGCGCGTCCGGTTCTTTGACACACCAGTGGCCGCCGCCCAAAATTCAGATCTGGTTGTTACCGATGTCTGGGCCAGCATGGGGCAGGAAGAAGAACAAAAACAACGCGAATTAGCGTTTAAAGATTATCAGGTCAACGCCGAGGTCATGACAGCGGCAAATACTGATGCGTTATTCATGCACTGTTTACCCGCACACCGGGGCGAGGAAGTCAGTGCTGACGTGATAGACGGCGCTCAAAGCGTTATTTTCGATGAAGCCGAAAATCGCCTGCATGCGCAAAAAGCACTGCTGGAATTTCTCATGTGCAAAAAATCACGTTAGAATTAAACCCATCAGCCTACTAAATAATAGAGACTCAAGTGAAAAAAATATTAAGCTCGTTTTTTATCCTACTGGTAACCTTTGGTTCAGCACAGGCTGAAGTTGTTTATGTTACCGATACCCTGAACTTATCGCTCAGGAGCGAGGAAAACAACAACAGTAAAGTTGTAAAACTGCTCCCAACCGGCACTCCGCTTACGGTCATAGAAGAAAACAAAGAGACCGGGTTTTTGCACGTGCGCATGAATGACGGTACAGAAGGCTACATGCCGATCCGCAATACCATGAAGGAGCCGCCCAGTCATGGTCAATTGGAAGCGGCCAATAAAAACCTGGCAACGTTGCAGTCTGAAAATGTCTCGCTCAAGGCTGAGCTAGCCACCATAAAGGAATCCATCACGCCGGGAACATCTTTGGAACAGTCCTTGGCTAAAGAAAGGGATCAGTTGGATAGGGAACTTAGCGAATTGAAAAAAACCGCCGCCAGCACTGTCGAGCTAAAGAACCAGCGTGATGAACTTCAAGAACGCGTGGTTAATGTCGAGCGGGAATTGCAGCAAATCAAGCTTGAAAATTTGGCCCTGCAAGGCACAGGCAATCAAGACTGGTTTTTATACGGCGGCCTGCTTGCTCTGATCGGTGTCGTTTTAGGATTTATTTTGCCTAAACTCAGCTGGCGTCGCAGCCGTAGCAGTTGGGATTCGTATTAAATCAGGTGAAAGGTTCAAGGTTCAAGGTTTAAAAAAGACTGAGTTCCTTGTGCCATGCACCCTTCACATTGAACCTTTCACCTTGAACCTAAATTATGAGTGACAAAACCACCCGCACTTTCTCTTCCCTGGTCGTTGACGGCATGGAGCGCGCACCGAGCCGCGCCATGTTGCATGCTGTCGGTTTCAGTAATGCCGACTTTAAAAAGCCGCAAATAGGCATTGCTTCGACCTGGAGCATGGTCACGCCGTGCAACATGCATATCAACAAGCTGGCCGATGCGGCAGCGGTCGGCGTCAACAATGCCGATGGCAAGGCAGTGATCTTTAACACCATCACCATTTCCGACGGTATTTCGATGGGTACCGAGGGCATGAAATATTCGCTGGTCTCCCGCGAAGTGATTGCCGACTCGATTGAAACTGTGGTCGGTTGCCAGGGCTTTGACGGCATAGTCGCGATCGGCGGCTGCGACAAGAACATGCCAGGTTGCATGATGGCGATAGCGCGTTTAAACCGTCCGGCGGTGTTTGTTTACGGTGGGACGATTATGCCCGGCTGTCACAAAGACAAAAAACTGGACGTGGTTTCGGTATTCGAAGCGGTCGGCGCCAGAGCCAACAACCAGATCGACGATGCGGAGCTTGCCGAAATCGAAGCCAAAGCCATTCCAGGCGCGGGTTCTTGCGGCGGTATGTACACCGCAAATACCATGGCTTCGGCCATCGAAGCGTTGGGCATGAGCTTGCCGAACAGCTCCGCGCAGGCCGCCATTTCAGACGACAAGCGCCTGGATTGCGAACGCGCCGGTGCAGCGGTTTTAGAGCTGTTGAAAAAAGACATCAAGCCTCGCGACATCATGACCAAAGCCGCGTTCGAGAACGCGATCACCGTCGTCATCGCTCTCGGCGGCTCGACCAATGCGGTATTGCATATCCTGGCGATGGCCAACGCAACCGGCGTGGATATTACGCTGGATGACTTTACCCGTATCGGCAAACATGTGCCGATGCTGGCCGACTTAAAGCCCAGCGGTCGTTACCTGATGACCGAATTGATTGAAATCGGCGGCATTCAGCCGTTGATGAAAATCCTGCTGGCTAAGGGTTTGCTGCACGGCGACTGCTTAACAGTTACCGGCCTTACGCTGGCCGAAAATCTGGCTGATGTCTTACCGTATCCTGAAGATCAGGAAGTGATTCACTCCTTGGAAAATCCGATCAAAAAAGACAGCCATTTGGTCGTGTTATACGGAAATCTGGCCTCCGGCGGCGCGGTTGCCAAAATCACCGGCAAAGAAGGGCTGGTATTTACCGGCACAGCCAAAGTGTTCGAAGCCGAAGAGCAGGCGCTGCAAAGCATTCTGAACGGCGACATCGTCAAGGGCGATGTGATCGTGATCCGCTACGAAGGCCCCAAAGGCGGCCCCGGCATGCGGGAAATGTTGTCTCCGACTTCGGCGGTCATGGGCAAAGGTTTAGGCAAGGAAGTGGCATTGATTACCGATGGCCGGTTTTCCGGCGGCACCCACGGTTTCGTAGTCGGGCATATCACACCTGAAGCCTATGTCGGCGGTGCGCTGGCGATAGTCGAGAACGGCGATACCATCACCATCGACGCGGAAAACAACGAACTGAAACTGCATGTCAACGAACATGAAATCGCCCGTCGCCTTGAAAAATGGAAACAACCTGCGCCGCGTTACACCCGTGGCGTATTGGCGAAATATGCCAAATTGGTAAGTTCGGCTTCGTTAGGAGCAGTAACGGATAATTTGGATTGATGTGCGCTTTGTTGCGTGCCTTCTGAATATACGCTGGTTCCCAAGCTGGAGCTTGGGAACCAGCATCAGGAGAGAGCCATGACCACCATTACTTTCGATACGCACAGTTTTGTGAAAAAGCTCAAAGCGGTAGGCTTTACCGAAGAGCAGGCCGAAGTATTCGCCAGTGAACAAGCGCGCCTGATTGAAGATAAACTGGCAACCAAAAATGATTTAATGGAACTGGAAAATAATTTACGTCGGGATATGCGCGAACTGGAATACAGAATTATCATCAAGTTGGGGGGCTGATGGCGGTATCAATTGCAGTTGTTGCGACGTTGGTTAAATTGCTTTAGTTTGTAACTCGAACGATGCGCTTATTACCTCGGCAACTGCTTCTGCGTTGCTGCATTCATGCAGCCGTCAGCACATCCTACGGCATTAATTAGAGGAGACTACAAAAGTCTATGGCGTCATTTAATATTGTTTACGTGCTTACTAACTCAGCTATGCCTGGATTGGTGAAGATTGGCTATACAACACAAGATGACGCAAATTCTAGAATTGGACAACTGTATACAACAGGCGTTCCAGTCCCATTCGAGCTTCATTATGCCTGCAAGGTTCAAAACGCGGAGGAAGTTGAAAAAGCATTACATATTGCATTTTCTCCTCAGAGAATCAATCCTAAGCGCGAGTTTTTCAAAATTGAACCCGAGCAAGCTATCGCCATATTAAAATTGCTACACACCGAGGACGCTACCGCAGAAATTGAGCGGCAGCCTACCAACATAGACCAAGAATCGGTGATTGCCGCTGAACAGTTAAAGTCTAAGCGACCGAATATGAATTTTTTAGAAATGGGTATACCCATTGGCGCAGAATTACATTCAGTGCATGGGCCTTTCGTTGTTACAGTTATTACCGCTAAGAAAATTATATTTAATAATGAGGAAATGTCATTAACAGCAGCTACTCGTCAAGTGCTAGGCATAGAACACAGCGTTCAACCAAGTCCGCATTGGACATATCAAAGTAAGCTTTTGAAAGATATTTATGATGAAACTTATAGTAATGCAGGAGAAATGTAGTCATGTAGGTTCGGTTAGCTTATTGAGTGTAGCGATATAACGTAACCCGATATATAGGCTGGAGCTTGAAAGCTAGCAAAATATGCATACATCTGACTGAAATGAGGGTGACATAATGAATACAGCGGAATTGATTTACCAAAAAGCAAAGACATTGCCCGAGGTTGAGGCGCGGGAAATTCTGGATTTCATGGAGTTTTTGGAAACCAAGCGCAGGGGCGAAAGCGAAACTGCCTATCTTTTGCAAGAACCGGCAAATGCCCGAAGACTGCTGGCGGCGGCGGGCAACATCCGGGCTGGACGATGCATTGAAGAACGGGAATTGCTGCCCGATGATTAGTTTCGAGCAGCAGGGATGGGAAGATTACCTGTTTTGGCAGCAAACCGACAAGACTAAGATTAAGCGTATCAATCAGTTAATCAGGGATATTCAACGCGATCCATTCGATGGCGTTGGTAAGCCCGAAGCCCTGCGCCATGGACTGGCGGGATTATGGTCGCGCCGTATTGATGACGAACACCGGCTTATCTATTCGGTGAGCGATAAAAAAATTATCATTGCCCAATGCCGTTATCACTATGGTGATTGAAGCTGAAGCTTGGGAACTAGCCAATAACATTCTTGCCTAACAAACCATGGAACCACAAAAATCATTCGTCAGCTGGTTTAGGGATTCGTCTCCCTACATCCACGCTCATCGCAATAAAACCTTTGTCATATCATTCGGTGGCGAAGCGGTGCTGGCTGATGATTTCGATCACCATGTCCACGATTTCGCCTTGCTGAACAGTCTGGGCATACGTCTGGTTTTGGTACACGGCATACGCCCACAGATCGACCAGCGGCTTGCTAAACTGGACGTTCCCGCCCGTTTCCACAAAAACTTGCGCATCACCGACGATGTGGCGCTGCAATGCGTTAAGGAAGCCGCCGGATTAGTCCGCGTGGAAATTGAAGCCCTGTTATCGATGGGGCTGGCTAATTCGCCGATGGCGGGGGCCAAGATCAAGGTCGCCTCGGGCAATTTTGTCGTCGCCAAACCCATAGGCGTGATTGACGGCATTGATTACGGACATACCGGCGAAGTTCGCCGTATCGATAGCGTAGCGATTCATCAGCAACTCGACCAGGACAATGTCGTGTTGATTTCGCCGGTCGGTTATTCGCCGAGCGGGGAAATTTTTAATCTCTCAGCCGAACAAGTCGCCACGGCGGTTTCGATTGCGTTAAAAGCGGAAAAACTGGTTTTATTAACCGAACAAAGTTGTTGCAATCCTGATAACGGCGAACAAGTCCAGCAAATGACCACTGCCGAAGCCGACGCTTTCTTGCAGCAACACCCGGACATATCAACCAGCATCAGCTTGCCGCTTAAAGCTGCGATGCAAAGCTGCCAATCCGGCATCGACCGCGTACATTTGATTGACAGAACTATCGACGGTGCGCTATTGCTGGAGTTATTCAGCCGCGACGGTATCGGTACGCTGATCAGCTCGACGGCGTTTGAAGAGTTGCGCCCGGCGACACTGGACGACATCGGCGGTATTTTGGAGTTGATCAAACCGTTGGAGCAACAAGGCAAGCTGGCCAAACGCTCCAGGGAAAAAATCGAAATGGAAATTGCCGACTATATCGTGATCGAACGCGACGGCCTGATTATTGGCTGCACCGCGCTGCACCCGGATCTGCAAGGCCGGTTCTGTGCGATTGCCTGCCTTGCCGTGCATCCTGATTATCAGGGATCGGCCAGAGGCAATCGGATGCTCGAATATGTTTACTGCAAGGCGGGAGAGCTCAAGCTTAAAAAATTATTCGTGTTATCTACACAAACCATGCACTGGTTTATTGAACGGGGATTTTTATCGGCAGATATTAGCGATCTTCCCGATCAGCTGAAGGTGCTGTATAACCCCGAAAGAAATTCCAAAGTCCTTTGCAAAGACATCGCATAGCCTCTTCCGATGATTAATAACGCCGCCTGCATATCAATCCTGCAATTGTCTGATTTGCATATCCTGGCGGCTCAAGATGATGAAATGTTTGGCATTAATACCGAGCATTATTTTCATGCTTGTCTTGAACAGGCTGTTCGACTACGCTCACTGCAAGCCGATATGGAGCAACAGCATTTTGATTTGATTCTGCTGACCGGCGACTTGGCTCAGGAGCCAACTCCTGAAAGCTATCGGCGCATCTTAACCGCTCTTGAAGCCTATCAAACGTCATGCATCTGCCTGCCTGGTAATCATGATGATTATGATCTGATGCTGCAGGTGTTTAATACCGACCGGATTAACTGCCGCAAACAGGTTTTACTGGATAACTGGCAGGTGATTAGCCTGAATAGTCAGATCCCTGGAGATCCCGGCGGTCGGCTGCCAAATGAGGAATTAGAGTTTCTTGAAAACTGTTTGAGTGAAAATCAGGATCGCCACGCGCTGATCGCAGTCCATCATCATTGTTTGGAGACTAAAAGCTCTTGGATGGATACCATGATCATCGAAAACAGTCGGGAGTTATTGGCGATAGCAGACAAATACCCGCAGGTAAAAGCTATAACCAGCGGCCATGTCCATCAAGTCATGGATATAAAGACTAACTCCTATCGGGTATTGTGCGCTCCCTCTACCTGCTTCCAATTTACGCCAAAAAGTCCTGAACCCGCAGTAAACGATACGGCTCCGGGTTATCGGTTAATAGAGCTGTATGCCGACGGCCGGATTGAATCCAAGGTTGTCCGTTTGCCGGAGCCGTTGACCGAATTGCAGCCCGATGCGCAGGGCTATTAAAAACAGTGCATCTTATCTCTTGCGTCGGCTGCTTTTAAACCGCTCAAAATCCTTAGCCAAATACCCTGAGGCATCAACAGGAACGGTGTCGGCGGTCAAAATAGCGCCCAACTCGCTCATCGCTTTGAGATAAACCTTGCGCTTGAAATACACCACATCCTTAAGCGGCTCCCAGTAATCCACCCAGCGCCAGTCGTCAAACTCCGGCTTGGCGCATTGATCAAAACGCACATTGGATTCATGTGTAATCAAACGCAACATATACCAGATTTGCTTTTGGCCTATGCATAAGGGGAGAGAATTCTTGCGTATATAGCGCTCGGGCAACTGGTATCTCAGCCAATAGCGCGTACGGCCAAGCACCTGGACATGCTGCTGTTGCAGTCCCGTTTCTTCGCACAACTCCCGATACATCGCGGCTTCTGGGTCTTCGTTCGGATTTATCCCGCCTTGCGGGAATTGCCATGAGTTTACACCCATTCGTTTTGCCCAAAACACGCGACCCTCGTCATTGCAAAGGATGATTCCGACATTGGGCCGGTATCCTTTAGAGTCAATCATGTTAAAACCTGTGTCTTTACCTTTCCTATATCTTTATTCTGGCTAATGGTAAAATTGTAAATATAGGTTAGTAAGTTAATTTAATGACCACATTGTTCCATAAATAAAGTGCTTACGCCATAGCGCAAAGCTCTTTTTAATTACTCAAGACAGGTTTAACCGTGAGCTTAGCGATTTTTGATTTAGACAACACCCTGATTGCCGATGACAGCGACTACTTGTGGGGGCAGTTTCTTGTCGACCAGGGCATCGTCGATAAAAATCTCTATGAAAGTGCTAACGCTAAATTCTACGATGACTATAAACAAGGCACGCTGGATATTGTCGAGTTTCTGCGTTTTTCGCTACAACCTTTAGCGGACAATAATCCCGAGCAACTTTATCAATGGCGGGCGCAATTTGTAGAACAAGCCATCAAGCCGTTGATGCTAAAATCCGCGCAACAGCTGATCGACAACCATAGAAAGCGGGGCGACACCTTGCTGGTTATTACCGCAACCAACCGTTTTGTGACTGAGCCGATTGTCCAACTGTACGGCATTGAAAACCTGCTGGCGACCACGCCGGAATTTATCGACGGACGTTATACCGGCGGCTTTAACGGCATCCCCTGCTTTCAAGGCGGCAAGGTTACGTTGCTGGAAGCATGGCTGGAAAACTCAAACGAAACCATGCAGGGCAGTTGGTTTTACAGCGATTCCCACAACGACTTGCCGCTGCTTAAGCTGGTGGATAATCCCGTTGCGGTCGATCCCGATGAGAAACTGAGCGAATTCGCCAATGCCGCCAACTGGCCGATTATCAGTCTCAGAAACGGCCAATGTCCGACGGATCATTTTCATAAATAAGAAGGCTAAATAGAACACGGATGACGCAGATGAGACGGATTTAAACGGATTTTATTTTCTTTTATCCGTCTCATCCGTGTTCCATTAAAAATTACTCTTCACCCATAATCGAGTGCTATGACTATCATGACTTACCCAACCATTGAATCTTTTGTCGGCAACACGCCTCTGGTCAGGTTGCAACGTTTGCCCGGCAATACCAGCAATACCATTCTGGTCAAACTGGAGGGCAATAACCCGGCCGGTTCGGTTAAAGACCGCCCCGCGCTGAGCATGATTAAACATGCCGAATTAAGAGGCGAGATCAAACCCGGCGACCGGCTGATCGAGGCGACCAGCGGCAACACCGGCATTGCGCTGGCGATGGCGGCGGCGATCAAAGGCTATAAAATGACCTTGATTATGCCGGGCAACATGAGCGAAGAACGCCGGGCGTCGATGAAAGCCTACGGTGCCGAGATCATCCTGACGCCAGCGGCTGGCAGCATGGAGGCAGCGATTGATTTGTCCAGGGAAATGGAAGCGGCAGGTAAGGGCCGAGTGCTGGATCAGTTTTCCAATCCCGATAATCCGCGCGCCCATTATGAAGGCACCGGGCCTGAAATATGGCGCGATACCAATGGGCAAATAACCCATTTTGTCAGCTCGATGGGCACAACCGGCACGATTATGGGTACGTCAAAATTCCTGAAAGAACAAAGCGCTGATATTAAAGTTATTGGCGTACAGCCGGAAGGCGAGTCTAAAATCCCCGGCATCCGGCGCTGGCCCAAAGAATATCTGCCGAAAATCTATCAGGCCGACCGGGTTGACCGGATTATCGATGTCGATCAGATTTCAGCTGAAAACGTCACCCGCGCATTGGCCGCCCAAGAAGGTATTTTTGCCGGAGTTTCATCCGGCGGCGCTGTGCATGCGGCGTTGAACTTGTCTGAAGAAGTTGAGAATGCAGTGATTGTGGTGATTATCTGTGATCGGGGCGACCGGTATTTGTCTACGGGGGTTTTTCCTGGCTGATGAAAGCCCTGTTGAAGGATTTGTAGAGAGGTGTCCAACCGGTCGCTCTTATTATCGTTCCCACGTTCCTGCGCTCATCGTTATACACAACTCCGTCCGAAATCCGCAGGGATGCCCTCGTTCCCACGCGCTGCGTGGGAATGCAGTCAAGGCGCGCTGCGCCGCGAGTCACGACCAGCGTCTTGCGAATACTGGACGCAGCGCGTCCGGCACAGCATTCCCACGCAGCGCGTGGGAACGAGGAGTAGTGACGGTGTTCCGCAGACACTTGTGTATAACGATTTATTATCGTTCCCACGCTCCGGCGTGGGAATGCAGTGTTTGACGCTCCAGCGTCGTGTTGAGTCAAGTTAATGTGGGCGCGTTTTGTAGTGATGACCTTGGTCATCATCGTTACTTTAACAACACCCACCGCCAATGCGCTGGAGACCATATCGCTTAATGTCGGAACCATTGCAGGAAGCCAATGGAAGCTGGAAGGCATCAATATCGCCCTGACCGACTTGTCGCAAGATCCGCAAAAACTGGCTTTAACGATCGCCAAATTAAGCCTACCCAAACCTTTCGACGATCTCAATCTGGTCAATATTCGCTGCACGACATTCACCGGGCAAAACAAGGAATTGTTGTGCGAACAGGGCAGGGCACAGGTGCAATCAAAACGCTGGCAGTCGCCGACCGCCAATTTTTCTTTTCATATCACCGAAAAACGCAGTTCATTCAAGTTAACCGATTTGCACTTGGCCGGTGGAACCGTTGCAATTGACGGCGAAGAGCAGGGCGAGCACTGGCAGTTACAGATTAACGCCAAAGCCGTGGATGGCAAGTTGATTCAACAGCTGTTGCCGCAGGAACGCTTCAAACTGAAAGCCGGTAAAATCGATGTTAAGTTAAATGCGTCCGGCAGCCATGCACTGGTTAATGAGTTCACCTTAACTACTTGGCTTAATGGCTTGACCGGACAAACCAAAGACGGGCGGATGGCTACCGAGGCATTAATGCTGAAATCAACGTTGAACGCCAAAAATACAGCCCTAGACTGTGGGACGACTTGCCTCCCTCTCCCTCAGGGAGAGGGTTGGGGTGAGGGCATATGGCAATGGCAAAGCCATGTTGAGTTTAACGGCGGCGCGTTATATGTTGAACCTCTATATCTGGAAGCGGCCGGGCAAAATATAGCATTGGATGCTCAAGGCGACTGGAACGCATCAAACAAACAAGTCGAAATCAGTTCCATAAGTTACAAACATTCAAAAGCCGGGGAATTAAGCGGCAGTGCAACCGTCCGCTACAAGGATGGCGCAAGTATTGAAAAGGCCGAACTCTCATTGAACAGCGACAACTTGCAGGACTTATCCGAAATCTACCTGAAACCGTTTTCTGAGCAGACGGCATTGCAAGGCGTTACGCTTGCAGGTCATTTAAAAGCCGACTTTTCAATTAACAAGCAAGCCTTAACCGCGTTAACGGCAAGCTTTAATCATCTCGATGTTAAAGACGCCGCAGGTCGCGGCGAAGTTCAGGGCGGCACAGGTACGCTCAACTGGTCGAATGATGAAACCTTTAACCAGCCATCGAAATTTGCCTGGAAGCAATTGCAAGTGCGCTCCGTGCCGATAGGCCCCGCCGAGCTGTCGTTGCTGAGCCGGGCCGACAATATCCGGCTGCTAAAAAAGACTCAGCTGCCTTTATTAGGCGGTGCAATCGCTATCAATCAATTCAGTTGGCAGACCAAAAAACAGCAAAACCCCGAAGTATCCTTTGAGGGCGACGTAAGCGATGTATCGCTTGAACAACTATCCCAAGCCCTGAACTGGACGCCGTTATCCGGTACCATCAGCGGTCGTATTCCCCGAGTCGAGTACAGCAACAAAACCCTGAGTCTGGGCGGCGAACTGATCGTCAAGGTTTTCGACGGCGAGATTAAAATCAGCAATCTGACCTCGTCGGGATTGTTTACCGATTTCCCCAAGTTTCAAAGCGATCTGGAGATCGAAAATCTGGATTTGGATCAGCTAACCGGCAAGTTTAAATTTGGCGGCATTACCGGCAAGTTGTCGGGATACGTCCGGCAGTTGTACATGGAAAACTGGCATCCAGTCACTTTTTTCGCCTGGCTGGGTACGCCGGAAAACGATGATTCGCGGCACAGGATCAGTCAAAAAGCGGTGCAAAACATCGCCAACATCGGCGGCGGTGGCGCGGCTGATCTACTGTCCAAAAGCTTCTTAAGGTTTTTTGAAACCTTCGGCTATGACAAGCTCGGTTTGGGTTGTTACCTGCATGACGGCGTGTGTCAGCTGATGGGCGTCAAGGCTACAGAATCCGGCTACGCCATCATCACCGGCGGCGGCTTGCCGCGTATCGATGTGATCGGCTATAACCCCCGCGTTGACTGGAATGTGTTGATGGATCGGTTGAAGCGTATAACGACATCGGATGAAGTTATTATTAAGTGATGCTGCAAATAGTTAAGGAGTTTTTACCACGAATGATATGGAAGAATGGTATGAATTAACCAGTAACCCGATCAGCGTAAATATGGAACCATATAATTATCATATTTCTAATTGTCGGGGTATAAAGTTTATTCCATTGAATTGGGCATGATTGAATGAATTTATATCATTTCAGTGAGAATAAGGTGCAGATGAACAAGTAGAAGAAAAGGTATATGATGAATACAATTTTCCTGCCTAAATAAAGTTTTATGCTAAACCTTAATTTAACGACAAAACAAGCAATTGCTTACAAGCTTGCTAGACTACAAGCAGGTGGAACACCTCGCGTTTTAGACCTTTTTGCCGGATGTGGCGGTCTTTCACTTGGATTCAAAACTGCCGGATTCGATATTGCTGCCGCAATTGAGATTGATCCTGATGCTGCAAGATCACACGGTATCAATTTTCATAATGGGAGGGAAGAGCATTGTAAAGCCAGAGACATTATAACAACGCACCCTGAGGATTTAGTGCGTGAATTAGGGCTAGGGACTATAAATGAAGCAGTTGACGTAATTGTGGGTGGCCCTCCATGTCAGGCTTTCGCGCGCGTTGGACGACCTAAATTACGGGAAATCGATGCCCATCCGCAGGCATTCAAACACGACCCAAGAGCACAATTATATTTAGAATATCTTCGTTATGTAGAAGCATTTCAACCGCTTGCTGTATTAGTAGAAAATGTTCCTGATGTCTTGAATCATGGAGGTCAGAATATTGCCGAGGAAATAGGGGAGGTTCTTGAAAGTAAAGGATACATATGTCGTTACACTCTTCTTCATGCAGCGTTCTATGGGGTACCACAGATGCGGCAACGGATGTTTCTTATCGCCTATCGCCGGGAACTAACCGATCAGGTAATATTTCCGCCACCGACTCATTGGGTTGATGTTCCGGCTGGTTATGACGGTTCACGAGCCGTAGCGTTAAAGCTTTTAAAAAACGGTGATTTTTTTGGGAACCCCCATAATTATGTTGAACCTCCTGAAGTTACAGCAGGACTTATTTCAGCCATCACTGTGGAGCAAGCAATTTGTGATTTGCCGCCTATTTATGCCAGAGAATTGCTGAAATCGGGAGAGCTGCGTCGGGGGGCTCGGAGGTTCGATAAACCAATTTCGTATGGCAGGCGTTCAAATTATTCTACCTATGCTCAATTGATGCGAACATGGCCTGGATTTGAAGCGCCGGAAAATCTCATGGATCATGTTATCCGTTATCTACCCCGCGACTATGATCTTTTTGCCCGCCTTAATCCAGGAGATCAATATCCAGAAGCATGGAAACACGCTCACGACATGCTCACTGAACGGATTTCGCAACTTCAGAGTGAAGGCGTTAATGTTATTGAGGGTACATCTGAATATGAATGTTTGAAGGCTCAGATAGTGCCGCCATATGATGTCAACAAATTCCCGAATAAGTGGCGAAAAATGGAGGCTGATAAACCAGCTCGTACTTTGATGGCACATCTTGGGAAGGACGGTTATAGCCATATTCATTACGATAGCGCTCAAGCTCGCACAATATCGGTAAGGGAAGCTGCGAGGCTTCAATCGTTTCCAGATGGTTTTGTGTTTAGTGGCACCATGAACCCGGCATTTCGGCAAATCGGAAATTCTGTGCCACCGCTTATGGCAAGGGCGCTTGCTACAACTATAATTCAGCAACTGCAAAAGGGAGGAACAAAAGGTGAAACGAAAACTCGTATTGAAACGGCTATCTGCGTCTGACTTAACATTGTTCGAGCATCACTACAGAAACACCACTGGAGCCAAACAAAAAGCTCTTAACTTAGATGTAGCCGTATTTGTCCAGTCTCTTTATCCGGGATTGTCTGAAACAATAAGTTTCGCTCGTAATCGTATCCCCCTGAATCTATCTATTTATGGACCGGGAGGTGCCGGTCTTCACAACTTGCAGCGAAAAATACTCAAGCAACAAAAGAATTGGCGGCTAAATGGTGAATTAATCTATGATCCACCAGAGGAATTGGAACGCTATGCCCCTTTGAAAAAAGGAGATTATGCGATTCTTGAATTTTCAGGAGATACCGAACCTCACGCAGCCAGTCTCTATCTTATTGCCGGTGCCTTGTCCGCAGATGCCAAACTATATCAAGCAATAGAAGAGAAATATGCTAAGGGGTTCTCTGCTAAAAAAGGGATGATCGCTCTTGATGCGGATGAATTTATGCATGCTTTCAGTGATATTGACCTTGACGAGGGCCATCCTTTTCTTGACCTTATTGACCAGGATATACTCGAAGATGCCGCAACCGGAGGATTTGATGGTTTTCGCAAATTAATAAAACGACGCCAAGCACGTGGTGTTAGCCAAGAAGAGTTTAATAAAGCAAAGCGATCTGCGGAGTTGGTTGGCAGATTGGGAGAAGAAATCTTGAACGCTTGGCTTGAAATGGAGAAACAGGCAAACCGTATTATGGATTATCGTTGGGTATCTGACGAAAATGCGATAGCGTCTTATGATTTTGAAATTGTTGAGAAGAGTGGGTTAGTCAGGAATGTTGATGCCAAATCAACTGCCGGAGATTTTAAAAACCCAATACATATTTCCATGGGTGAGCTTTATGAAATGGCTGACGGGAAAGCTCCTTATGACTTGTATCGGCTCTATAGGGTCACGGAAACGTCAGCGAAACTTCGGATAGCAACTGAGCTAAACAATACAGCAATCGAATTGCGAAAGCATTTTGCAGAGCTTCCTGCCGGTATTGAAGTAGACAGTATTTCAGTCGCGCCCAAAGTATTAAAATTTGGTGAAGAGATTCAGATTGATTTGTCTGATATTGTTGAAAACAGTTATGAGTCGGAAAACTAAGCACAACATCAACCGAAACGATGTTATGACATCAGAGCAACGAAGTAGGTGTATGTCTCATATTAAGGGAAAAAACACTAAACCCGAATTGCAACTTCGCAAGGCCTTGTGGGCCAGGGGATTAAGATATAGAGTGCATGCGGCTTTGATAGGTCGGCCTGATATTGTTTTTCCTAAGCAGAGGTTAGCAATTTTTGTTGATGGGTGTTTTTGGCATGGTTGTCCAATTCATGGAACAAATCCTGTTACTAATGCCGATTTCTGGGAAAATAAAATCAAAGGTAATATTGAAAGAGATAAGCAGGTTACATCGCAACTTACGAAGTTGGATTGGATAGTCATTCGGATATGGGGGCATGAGATTAAGGAGTGTCTTGATAAAGTAATTAACAATATCATCGAGTTGTTAAGAAAAGCTGATACAACTTAAAATTGATATGTGAGCACGATACGGCCAAGCAGATTCTGCGTGATTTGGTGAATGCTTCTGTGGGTTTTGAATCGCTGGCAAAAGATATACACAAATCGGCCAAGAGTCTGCATCGGATGCTTTCCAAGTCCGGCAATCCGACGATGAGCAATATCTCGGCGATTTTTGTCGCCATTAAGCATGCACTCAAAGTGGAGATTCACACCTCGGTGGTAAATGCCTGACCGAGAAATTCACCAAAGCCGAGCGTGACTCGATGGATTGCAGCCATTCAAGCCTGATGCAATTCCTTGCGAATGGTCTCCCGTACGACATCGGCCAGCGTTATGCCTTGGGCAAACTGGCGCAATGCTTCGTTCATCAAGGTTTGATAGTTGCCGCCGCTCATTTCAGCGCGAGCTTTAAAAATCGCCAGGGTGTCATTATCTACACGCATGGTTATTCGCGACTTGCCGCCGTGCTCGGCTTGCAGTTTTGCCAACGCCGGAATTTCAGCGACTGGCTTGGCATCGCTAAAATCCATCTCGGCATAACGGTCAAACAGGGGATCAGAATTGTTGCTCATAACGCCTCCTTTGGGGTTGGTTGGCTTTCCAGGCAGAAATCAGACGCACCGTTTCTTCGCGTTGCGTCCAAACCACTATTAATATTCGACCTTTTGCACCCATGCCCAGCGTTATAAAACGATGTTCATTGTCGGTATCGCCATTTTTTCGCGTCAGGGCGTAAGGGTCTAGTAATACTGCCTGAGCTTCATCAAAGGTCACACCCTCGTGATTCAATGGGTTAGCTGCGGCTTTGTCAGGATCGAATTCAATTTGCATGACTTGATTATATGTACAATTGTGCGCACAAACAAGGACTGTTGGAAACACATGCAGCGACGCGGAGTGTGGTTGGTTTTTTAACGGGTCTAAAAAAACCTGAGTTCGAAAGGCAGTGTCATTGTTAAATGATGGAGCTCTGATAGTTGGAGTGCAGGCTTCGCCTGCAAGCGCAAGCAAAGCTTGCACTCCATTTAACAAAGGTCATGGCTGCGTATGTTCTGGATTGCTTTATCCGCTCCTCATTCTTATTTTTCTTATTCCCGACGGCGGTCTGCCGCGAATTGATGTGATCAGCTATAATTTCCACCTGGACTGGAATGTGTTGATGGATCGAGTGCAACGTATTTCGACATCGGACGAAGTTATTGTTAAATAATCAGGAGACCGTTATGAGAAAAATATCAGTATTAAGCGCAATATTGTTGACTGCCTGCGTCACCATCAACATTTATTTCCCGGCTGCTGCGGCTGAAAAAGCGGCGGATGAAATCATCAAGGATATTCAAAATGTCGCGCCGCAGAAAACGGAACCTAAACCTAAGGCCGGTTTGCCGGATTGGCAGGTAAATGTTTATCAGATGATCGATACTGCGATCAATGTGGTGGTGTCGCCCGCGCAGGCCGCGGAAGCGGACTTGGCAATTGACAGCGCTGAAATCAGGCAATTGCGCGCCGCTATGGAAACCCGCTTTGCCAGTCTGCAACCTTTGTATGCGGCGGGTTTTATCGGTATTCAGGCGGACGGCTTGTTGGCGGTCAGGGATATTGAGAGCGTGCCGCTTAAAGACAGGAATCAGGTCAATAAACTGGTCGCCGCAGAAAATGCCGATCGGCAAAGTCTGTATCAGGCGATTGCCGATGCCAACGGTCATCCTGATTGGGCGGCGCAAATTAAATCAACTTTTGCCGGTCGTTGGGTGAGTAATGCCCAGTCAGGCTGGTGGTATCAATCCTCAGGAAGCTGGAAACAAAAGTAAACATGGCAAATAGAAAAAGAGTCAAAAAGCAGTTGCCGGTAGAGCCGGTTAGAGTCACCATAGAATCCTTGGCCCATGATGGGCGCGGCGTGGCGCATGTCGATGGCAAGGTGATTTTTATCGATGAGGCGTTGCCGGGCGAAGAGGTGGAGTTTGTTTATACCGAAAGCCGTAAGGATTATGCGGAAGGCAAGGTGGTCAAGTTGTTGAGTCGCGCCGCCGACCGGGTCGATGCGTTGTGTGCGCATTACGGCGTGTGCGGCGGGTGCAGTTTTCAGCATGTCGAATCGGCTGCGCAAATCCGCATCAAGCAGGCGTTACTGGTCGATCAGTTCAAGCGCATCGGCAAGGTTGAAATACCCGAGCTTTGGCAGCCGCTGGAAGGCCCGCATTGGGGCTACCGCAGCAAGGCGCGGATGGGCGTTAAGTATGTCGAAAAAAAGAACCGGGTGCTGGTGGGTTTCAGGGAAAGACGGCATCCTTACTTAGCTGAAATTGAAAGCTGCGTGGTGATGAATCCTATCGTCGGCACCCGGCTGATGGCCTTGTCGGAAATGATCGGCGGCTTGACCATCAAGGATAAAATTCCGCAGATTGAAGTGGCTATCGGCGATGACCAATGCGTGTTGTCGTTTCGGGTGCTGGAGCCGCCGACCGATGCCGATAAGGAACGGATGCGCGCGTTTGCCCATCAGCATGACATATCGGTGTGCCTGCAATCCAAAGGCCCGGACACCATAGTGCCGCTGGACGGCGATCCGGAAGTCATACCGACGTATGCGCTACCGGATCAGGGCTTGGAGTTTAAGTTCAAACCCGCGATGTTTACCCAGGTTAATTATGAAATTAACAAACAAATGATCAACCGGGTGCTGGAGACTTTGGCGTTGAATGAAAACGACTCGGTGCTGGATTTATTTTGCGGCTTAGGCAACTTTACTCTGCCGATGGCGAAATTTGCCGGGCGCGTGGTCGGCGTGGAAGGCGACCAGCCCTTGGTCAATCACGCCAAGGAAAATGCCAGCCATAACGGCATCGAAAACGTCGAGTTTTATGCGGCCGATTTAAGCAAGGATATTTCAGATCAGCCCTGGGCTAACCGTAAATACAACAAAATCATGCTCGACCCGTCCAGGGCCGGTGCCTCTGAGGTTTTGCATCATTTTAAAAAATGGCAGCCTGATCAAATTGTTTATGTGTCCTGCAATCCGTCGACGCTCGCCCGCGATGCGGGGATACTGGTTAATGAGCTGGGTTATAAGCTGGTTAAAGCCGGGGTGATGGATATGTTTCCGCAGACCGGGCATGTGGAGTCGATGGCTTTATTTGAGAAATAAAAAGCGTTTTATGGTATAGAGGCAGTGTAAATAATTACAAAATAAAAACTATAAGAGGTAGAGATATGCAGCGATTATTAAAAATAAGCGTCGTGGTTTTACTGATGCCGGTTTCGGCTTTTGCGACATCACTGAGCATCCAGGTTGAAGAGGGGCAGGTCAGAAGCACCCCGTCTTTTCTGGGGGAAATAATCGATAAAGTCGTTTACGGCGAATCGGTAGAGCTGGTCAAAGAGCAGGGGCCATGGCGCATGGTCAACACCAAAAGAAAACCGGGCTGGGTCCATCAGTCTGCGGTATCGGAGTCCAAGGTTGAGTTGGTTTCGGGCGGTGATGTTAATGAAGGCGCTAGCGGCAAGGAAATCGCTTTGGCCGGCAAAGGCTTTAACCCGGATGTAGAAAACGCTTACAAGGCAGAGCATCAACAGATAAGTTTTGTCTGGGTGGATAACATGGAAAAATTCACGGTCAGCAATGCCGATGTCGAGCAGTTTATTAAACAGGGCGGATTACGGGGAGCAGGATTATGATGCGTTCAATTTTAATAGCATTGCTGACGTTTGGTTTGGCGAGTTGCGGCGATATGAACAAGGTGGTCAGCGGCATGGCTTCGGTTGCGGGTGCCTCAGGCTATATGCCTTACGGTAGCGAGGTCGGCTCTGCGATGCGGGCTGGGGCCGCCGTTGCCAAAACCATGGAAGATATTACCCCGTCGCAGGAGTATTACATCGGTCGGACAGTCAGCGCAGGCATAGTCAATCGTTATCCTGTGAAAGCCAATCCGGCTGCCAATAATTACCTTAACTTGCTGGGACAGGTGCTGGTGATGGCGTCGGACAAACCGTCAACCTATAAAGGCTATCATTTTCTGTTGCTGGATACCGATGAGGTTGTAGCTTTTGCAGCGCCTAGCGGTTTTGTTTTTGTTTCCAAAGGCATGGTCAAGCTGTGCAAAAATGAAGATGATCTGGCGGCGGTACTGGCGCATGAAATCGGCCATGTACAAAAATCGCATGCGCTTGAGGCTATTTCGACCAGCCGCATCACGTCGGCATTGACCATCATTGCTTCGGAAGGCGCTCAGGCAGCAGTGGGCGGGTATGTTGGAGAACTGACCCGGATATTTGAAGGCAGTATTGATGATATTACCCAGACGCTGGTTAACAGCGGCTACGCGCGCGGTCAGGAAAATGAAGCTGATGCCTCGGCCATTAAAATCATGCAACGAGTTGGTTATGAACCCGCAGCGTTGATACGGGTTTTGGAAACGATGAAGGCTAAGGTTCAGCCGGGAGCGACAGGTTTTACTTCAACACATCCGCCAGCAGATGACCGGATTGCCGATATTAGGCCGTTGTTGCCGCAAAGCTTATCGGCAATGGCTGCGAATGCAAACCGCGACAAGCGTTTTGGCGAGATGTTGAGCGCACTTTAAGTTTTGTGTACGTAATACGATTGGAAGTTATTCAGTAGTTAGAAAAATGGAACGCAGATGACGCAGATAATTATGATGAGTGCAGATAATTCAATTAAAAGATAGTCAAGTAGCCCATCCCCTTGATACAGGATAAGGAAGGCTTTCTAATCATAATTATCTGCGTCATCTGCGTTCTATTCTATTAATAGTTTTCGATTTTTTAATTTGCGCAACATCAGATAATTATATGGCCTTAACTACACCCGTAAAGCTGCGTTCCGCATTGATTATCGGTTTGACAACGGTATTGCTAGCCCAGATATTGCAATCAACCAAGCTTCTGGATCAATGGGAATATACCACTTGGTCGTGGCGCGAGAAATTACTGGTGCAACCTTCCCCTTATACCCAAGATATTAAAATCATCCTGCTGGATCAGGCGAGTCTGGATTGGGGCGCGTCCGTCAATGGCTTATCCTGGCCCTGGCCGCGAGAAGCCTATGCGCCGGTTATCCGGTTTTTGCAGCGGGCTGGTGTCAAAGTTATCGCTTTCGATGTGTTGTTTACCGAGGCATCGGTTTACGGGGTTGAAGACGATCAGGTGTTTGCAGACGCGATGGCTGACAATCAGGTCGTGTTGCCGATTTTTTTAGGTGAGCAAGCCAAGCAAAGGGCGAGTTGGCCGACCACTGTTGCGCCCGGTTCGGTCAAGATTCAGGGGCTGGAGCACTGGCAAAAGCAGACCGATATGAGCGCGGTTAATAAAAGCCACGCCACTTTTCCGATAGACCGATTGGCTAATGCCGCTCGTTTGCTTTCCCATGCTGATGAACTGCCCGATCCTGACGGCGTGTTTAGACGTGCTTCGTTATTCCGCATTTTCGATCAGCAAATAATACCCTCGACGGGCTTGGCGGCCTTGCTGCTAGCCAAGCAGGACAGCACCTTAAGTTTTGACGGCTTGCTGCATTATCAAGACAAAAGTATCCAGACCGACGACCGGGGGCAGTTGATTTTAAAGTTCCGTGGCGATACCGGTACGCATCAGGCTTTTAGCGCGGCGGCGATTATCCAGTCTGAACTGCATTTGCAGGCGGGTGAAAAAAGCGCCATTGATCCTGCGTTGTTTAAAGATAAATATGTGTTTTTCGGCTTTAGCGCGCCGGGCTTAAAAGACTTGCGGCCAACACCGATCAGCGGCGATTATCCGGGGGTGGAAGTTCATGCGACGGTGCTAGACAATCTGCTGGCGGGTGATGCTATTAAACCGTTTCCGGCATGGCTGGCTTTTTGTATCGCCTTGGTGCTCGCCAGTTCGGCAAGTTACCTGTTGATTCACAGTAAGCGCATGCTGGGTTTGGTGTTGGCGTTTGCCGTATTTACGCCGTTGTCATTGTTGACCGGTTTTGCGGCGTATTCACAAAGCTACGACTGGCCGGTACTGTTTGTGGAAACGGCGATTATTTTGGCGCTGGTGAATTCGGTTATCCTAAAATACCTGACTGAAGGCCGGAAAAAGCGCGCCATCCAAACCATGTTTCAACGCTACTTGAGCAATGAATATATCGAGATACTTAAGAAGGATCCCTCGCTGTTAAGACTGGGCGGCGAAACGCGGGAATTAAGTATCTTTTTTTCGGATATTCAGGGTTTCACCACGATCTCCGAAAAACTGACGCCGGAACAATTGGTGCAGTTTTTGAACAGCTATCTGACCGACATGACCGATATCATCATGGACGAAGGCGGCACTCTGGACAAATACGAAGGCGACGCGATAATCGCCTTTACCAATGCACCGTTGACTCAGGAAGATCATGCAGTGCGAATGTGCCGGAGTGTTTTAAAATGCCAGCGCAAATTGGCCGAGCGGCGCGAAGAGTTTTTTCAGCAAACCGGCGCGTGGATTTATAACCGCATCGGCATTCATAGCGGCAAGGTAGTGGTCGGCAATTTCGGTTCAAAGACCCGCTTTAACTATACCATGTTGGGCGATGCGGCTAATCTGGCCGCAAGATTAGAAGGCGCAAACAAGTTTTTCGGCACCTATACGATGATTTCCGAGGCGACCAAACAGCAGACCGGTGATGAGTTTCTTTGGCGTGAAACCGGAACCATTCAGGTAGTCGGGCGCAAAACGCCGGTAACCGTTTATGAACTGCTGGGTTTTAAAGGCGAAGCTCTGTCGCCAGCAATGCAGGCATTTAATCAGGGTCAGGCTTTATACAAGCAAGGGGATCTGGCTGCTGCGGCATTAGTTTTCGAGGCGTTGCAGGATGATCCGGTCGCTAACCTGTATTTGCAACGCTGTGTTGCCGAGAAGGATTTGGTCGGTTCAGATTGGGATGGCGTTTGGGTGTTAAATGAAAAATAATTTACCGAGCGATGCGCTGGATTATCTGGATATTTGCATCGCCAGCCAGCCTACTGCACTTTTGATCTTGCCCCGATCTAGCGGACACCCGGCTAAGAGAATAATCTCTAAAACCGAGGTAAACAATGAAAATCAAGAAAGAATCAACTACTACAGCTGTTCGTAACAAATATACATCACAGCTTAAAGAGCAAGCATTGGAACGTGCCGCCAAAGATGGTATTCCGCGAAAGTGGCGCAGGATTTAGGGCTTGCCGAGTCGATGCTATATTCATGGCAGTCAAAACGCCGTCAGACTGGTCAGCCTTTTGAAGAGCAAAAGCTCCAACAAGCCGAGCTGGCGCGCCTCAAACGAGAAAACGCCCGTCTTGAGGAAGAGGTGAGTTTTTTAAAAAAGGCGGCAGCGTACTTTGCGAAAATGCCCAAATGAAGTACGCCATGATTAAGGGCAACGAAGATGATTTTCCCGAGGGCATGATGTGCCGCATGCTATCGGTTTCACGCAG
>CAMAUL010000027.1 GCA_945861405.1 Candidatus Methylobacter oryzae
ACGATGTTGAGGCAGTCATGCATAAGCTCAATCATCGCCCTCGAAAAACGCTCAACTTTAAAACACCGCATGAGGTATTTTTTTCTGAAAAAGAGAGGGATGCCGCATGATTACTAGGATTGCACTTCGGAGTTGAATCCGCCAAATAATCAAGGATGTGCTGCATGATTACAGAAATGTCGATCTGCTCAACATCAAGAAATATCAAATTCCGATAAGTCCCATGATCAGATAGATAAATAAACTCATTGGTAAAGGAACCGCCTTTTTGAATTGTTTCATCAAATAACTCTCCTGAATAGCCTTTTTTATTTATTATTCTAGTAATATCTTTCCAAGGTAAACCAGCAGGATGAAAAGTTAAGGCGTGGGCAATAGCTTCTTTTCTACGAAGGTTTTTAGGATAAATACCTTGTTCGGTTATTTCTATTTTATTGATCTTTTCTAATTGTTTAATCCCATTAATCGCCGAAGCTTTACTGTAACCATAATTTGACATTAGTTCATTGTTGATTATTTCTTGGGCAATAGGTGACGGATTAGTACAAAATAATTGATTGATAATTTTAGTGTTAATTTTTGTAAAAATTATTTCACGAATACTGCCACTTTCAACTTGGCAGCATAATTCTATAAATGCGTAGAATAATCTATCGGTTTCGAAACATTTAGCTAAATTGGGTAGCAATACCGTTAAATCTTCGGTCATCTTTTCACGGATATTTGCCCATAACACTTTTGGTTGTATTGTTAAATGCAACGGCAAATTAATATTGGTAGTTTTTTCAAGTTGGCGTATTCGTTCTCGTGTTAAGTTATAGCGGCTTCCAAGTTCTTCAAGGGTTTCATGTGGTTGATTAAAACCCCAACGTGAAAGCGCAACATCCATTTTCATTTCATCTAATGTCCATAAATAACTTTCAACATCTTCAATTAAAATATTATCAATTTCATTAAATTCGATTGAGTAATTTTCTTTAAAAAACGCTAATTTTTGCGTTTGTTTTTCTAAAAAACCGGGCAATTGTTTCTTGAATTCGACTAGTTGATTAACATACAATTTGCCTACAGCGGGTAATCTTGAGAAATGAATAGGGTCAATATCAATAATGTCTTGTACGGTATTTACATTACCAATCGCTGTTGAAATTCTTTTTATGAGTCTTTGATATTTGGTCGATAAGGCAAGCTGATTTAATGGTGTTTCTAACTGTGCCATTGAAAGCGTGATCGGCGGTGGTAATTCTTCTATTTCTTCAATATAACTATTGGTCTGATTAATATCTTTAGGTTTTATAGTATTCTGTAAGTTTACCAACGAATCAACATACGATTTACCGATATACGGTAATTTAGAAAAAGCGTAAATATCAATAATATCTTTAACCGTCTCTATATTATCCATTACGACGAAAATTCTTTTTATGAGTTTTTGATGTTGTACTGATAAATCAAGTTGGTTTATAGGAGTTTCTAATCGTATTGTTGAATGCGTAAGCTGTGGTGGAGATTGTTCTGTTTCTAATGTTAACTTTGTTGTTAAAATTTTTTCGTTCACCACTTTTTGTGCTGTCGTGTTTGATTCATTTAAAATGCTAGGTAATTCTTTTTTAAATTCGATAAGCGTTTCAATAATAGTTGCAATGTATGCCCCGCCATAACCTAGGCATCTTGAAAATTGATGAGGTTCTAGTTCAAAAATATCACCCACAGTTCCATTAGCAATAAAATTACCCCTAAATGAATCTTTAAAAACACTAAGTCTCGATATACTCTGAATTAGTTTTATATGGTTTTCTTGTAACGTAAGATTAGCTAGAGGTGTTTTATAATATTTAGAAATATTTATTACTGATTTTTCGTTCATAAATACATTTTCTGTTATTTTTTAATATCGCGTTTTAGATATGAGTGCCAATTATAAAGAGGCGGATGCTTAGGATAAGGAATATTATTGTTATCTGTTTGTGTTTGTTGATATTGTAAACATTTGAAAAAACGGAACTCTGAATTAAATACCTGTTTAATTTCCGTTCTTTCTTCGGCCGATATTTTTAATAAGTCTTGCCGTGTTTTTATAGTGGTTAAGTATTTATCAATGAGTAAAGATTCATGATTTGTTTCGGTGGTCGTTGTCTCACCAAGAGGCCATTCTGTTTCAATGTTCTCAGTAACGACTTGATTATTAAGTTCAAGTAGTTTATTTGTCCCTAACAAATAATTTTCCAATTCACTTTCATTACCCAGTAACAACTTAACTTCTAGCTCAGAACATGCGAGTAAGCCGTTATATTGATTAGCTAGGCTAATGGCTCTAAAGGTTGGGCAGATATGGTTTTGTTGATAAAAATGCTGTGCATAATCTAAGCACAGGGTACGAAATAGACTTTGGTCGTATTGTCCCGTTAATGCCGCTTCCAAGTAACCAAAATACGAGTCGAAGTGCGTAGCAATTTGGTCTGCGGTGATGTCAGTCAGAACGCTCTCTACTTCTTTCAGCGCAGGGATGCTATTGTAATCCTCGTAATATCTTCGCAACACTTCAATAGCTTGCATTCGTGATTTTAGGCGATATTGAAGTTCTTCTATCAGTTGCAAAACTTGCGCGGCGGATTGGCTGTAGTTCACCTCTAACGATGAATTATGTACGGTTTCCTTTTTATCGCGTGGTGGTGATTCCCAATTGTCTTTTTCAATTGGAATGCTGTTTACACTTTTAGTAAGTTGATGCACTTCGTTCAAGCGCTCTAATGAGCCGACAAAATCCAACACATGAACATAATCTTTATTCGGTGTTTTGCGTAAGCCTCTACCTAATTGTTGTAGCCACACCGTATGCGACCCTGTATAACGCATAAAAACCAGTAGATTGGTTTCTGGAATATCCACGCCTTCATTAAACAAGTCTCGTACTAAAATGTAACGATAATTGCCTTCACGAAAATCACGAATATTTTGCCAACGTTGTTGATCGGTCATTTTCGAATGGACAAAAGTTGCGCTACCGGCGGGGAAAAACTGAATGAGGTAATTTATGTGCGTAATACTGCGACAAAAGACTATACCTTTAAGGTTGGAAATTTGTTTGTCTTGTACTGTTTTCTCTATGATGCGGACAACTTCCTCGTCTTTTTTATGCAGAAAAAGCCGTTGGTCTAAGTCACTTATTGACATACCTCGATCAAGTTGGTCTATACGTGATTGATCCAAGTCATCGAGCAAGACTAAATATTTCGGAAATGCCAGTTTATTATGACGTAACGCCCAGGCTAAATCATACTTACCCACATGCCCTGCTGAGCCGCCAAAGAATGCCAACACATCTTTGTTGTCCTCGCGAAACGGAGTTGCGGTAAGACCTATCAGCAATTTAGGATGAAAATGTTCAACGACTGTGGCGTAAGTTATGGCGGGGGTGTGATGAGCCTCATCTACAATCACCATGTCAAAAGTTTCTTTTTCCAGTGTGGCTATTTTGCTAAATAGCGTGTCGAAACTGCCGAAGACAAAGTCGGTATCTTCTGGGTCTGCGCCACCAAAACAAGCGGAAAATGAGTAAGAGCCAATGCCAAACACGTTTTTAAACGCGGTCACAGATTGCAATAGAATTTCAACTTGATGGGCTAAAAATAGCACACGCTTAACTTTGCCTTGTTGCAATATCTGTTTAAGCAAATGGGCAACGGTATAAGTTTTTCCTAAGCCTGTTGCCATTTCGATTAGTAAGCGATTTTTGCCTGCGTTAAAACGTGTCAAACTGTCTTGAATAACGGTTTCTTGATATTTTCTGGGTTTAATTTCGCGTCCAATTTCAGAATGCTTTTGGATCCATAAGTTCTGCAAACCATCACGATCAGTTAATTCAACACCGAGCCTTAAAGCTCGAACTTTCACCTCTGAAGTGAAATAAGAGTTTGTTACCAAAATCATGTTAGCGGCATTGGCAAGTTTCGCGCCTGTGACTAATTGATTTAAGGCTTTAACATCGACTGTTGTTCCGACCGCCCTTTGTTTAACTTCGATAGCAAATTTGCGCTTATTTTTATAGGCAAAAATATCAACACCGCCGTCACCGTGCTGAAACTCTTGTCCAACCTTGGTAATGATGGCATCACTCCAGCCAGCGGCAACGAACACATCGCGGACAAAAATTTCAAAGTCAGACGATGAAAGGGAGTCAATTTCTTTAAAGTCGGTAATCATATGCGATAACGGTTCAGATAAAATTAAGTCAGTTTTGATTTTGCATAAATATTATGCTGCAAGGCCTGAATGGAGCTTGACCACTTTACCATTGACCGGCTTATAACGATTCTTAATATATCCCGACAAGCTGCTGATGTGCAATTTTCGTTCTGCCATGCAAAATGGGTGGACTGTGAAAAATGCTCATGTTTCGACAGCACGTAAGGTTTCCACATTTTCCAACTGCGGCTTTTAAAACTATTCACCGCAAGAAGTTTTTGCGGTGAATCAGTCCTGTAGGCCAGGCATGCTTTTTATGCCTGGCATTTCCAAGCTTCAATAGAGCTATGACTCCCGAACTTGCCCATTCCGGCCCATCATAGAATACCAAACCGTCAGACAACGATAAGCTATTGTCCGGACTTGGTTGATCTCACCATCTCCATTATCGACAAATCAAGCAAACCACCCACTATTTGTATTTACAAAGCCAATACATTATATTAATCTTGTTTACATGGATATTCACTACGAGAAAAACGGCGTCAGCTTTGTTTGGAATGCCCGCAAAGCTGCGGCGAACCTGATCAAACATGACGGGATTTCTTTCGACCAAGCTGCCGAAGCTTTCTTCGATCCGTTTTTAAAACTGGTTGATGCAGGCCGCAATCATGAATCGCGTGATGCGGTTATCGGCTACGATGAAAAAGGCCGGTTGCTGTTTGTTGTACATATTGAGATTGAAGGTGAGTTTATCCGGCTTATTTCGGCCCGCAAGGCCACGCTAACGGAGCGCAAAGATTATGATTTCTGACACAGTTAAAAACCGCTTAACTAAAGACCGCCCCATGACTTCGATCACTTTGCGTATTCCGGTCGATGTGGTGGAATCCATGAAGGTTATAGCACCCTGCAAAGGCTTTTCCGGCTATCAGGCCTTATTAAAATCGTACATTAGCGAGTGTTTGCGCCGCGACGAAGCGCAGTTTGCATTGAGCAAGGAAGCCAAGTTGATTGCGGCGCTAAAGAAACTCGGCGTACCTGATAGCGTTATTGAAGAGGCGGCGCGTGAGGTTGCGTAATTCCAAGAGGCCGTGAAAGATAGAATGGGCAAAAACAAGTATCCGACTTCGTTGGCTTTTTGCGTAAACAGCAGCAAAAACAGGTTGTTAAAAAAAGAACTGTAGGTGAATATTAAAGATAAAATTGTGATCCATGAGGATTTTGATAAACCATTAGCTGATGACTTTTGGTTAGGTGAAAAATGAATATCCTGCCGGATACTCATGCTTTTTTATGGCTAAACCCCGCGCACTTTTATAGAAACTGACTCAAGGAAAAAACATGGAACTGACCGCTATATTGACTCCCGCTGTTGAAGGCGGTTATGTCGCGTTAAACCCTGAAACCGGCACAACAACGCAGGGCGAAAGCATTGAGGAGGCGCTTGCAAATCTTCAGGAGGCTACCGAACTTTATCTGGAAGAATTTCCGCTGACCGTTACTGGGCGCTCGTTGTTGACAACCTTTCAAGTTGCCACTCATGCCTAACCTGCCTGTCATTTCGGGCGCTGAAGCGGTTCGAGCCTTGCAACGGCTTGGTTTTGTTGTGGCTCGGCAAAAAGGCAGTCATATCATCCTGCGAAAAGGCTCTCAAGGTTGCGTTGTTCCTAATCATCGAGAAATTAAAGTAGGCACTTTAACCGGCTTGCTCAAACAAGCTGGCGTTTCTGTTGACGAATTCTTCAATGCGCTTAATTCGTAAAACAGGAACAATTCCAGCATATTTCCTAAATGCTACTTTTTATCCATATCCAATGCCGCCTGATATAACAGCTTTTTCCTGACCCCGGTAATTTCCACCGCCATGGCGACCGCGCTCTTGATCGAGCATTCGCTCAATAACACGCGCAGTATGTTTTCCTGCTCGGGCGTAATAATCTGCTCTTTTTTATCGATGGTCGCGCCATCGACTATCACCACAAATTCGCCCCGCCTCATGTTGGAGTCTTGTTCGACCAATTTTAGCGCCTCGCCCAAGCTGGTTTTGACGATGGTTTCGTGCAGCTTGGTCAGCTCCCTGGCTATGACGATTTGCCGATCCAACGGCAAAACTTCGGCCATATCCTGCAATGACGCCAGGATTCGGTGACTGGACTCGTAAAACACCCAGGTGGTCGGACATAATAACCGTTCGCTAAAAAACGCTTTTCTGGCCGATGAGGTTCGCGGCGAGAAGCCCTCAAACGTAAACTGGGTGACCGGCAAGCCCGCCGCAGACAACGCAGCAATCAATGCACAAGCACCCGGCACCGGCACCACATCGACCCCCGCATCCTTGACCAGCTTGACCAGCGGCATGCCGGGATCGCTCAGCAGCGGCGTTCCGGCATCGGACACCAAGGCGATCGACAAGCCTTCGCGCAGTTTATCCAGCAGCCCGCTTGATGCGTGGTCTTCGTTATGCTGATGCAGCGAGATCAGTTTGTTGCTGATACCGTAATGCTGTAGCAGCATCTTTACATGCCGGGTATCTTCCGCCGCGATCAGATCGACCTGTTTCAATATCTCAACCGCCCTGAAGGTAATATCTGCTAAATTACCTATCGGCGTGGCAACAACGTATAATTTGCCGCATTCACTTGACATTCAATACTCTCACTTGAAACCCCTAAAAAGATGCGACCCAATTATAAGCCGCCATTGTTATGTGCCCTGATTCCCTGCCTAATGTTTTTTTCCGGCTGCGCGCCCACGCCTGCCAAGAGCGCCCTGCCTGAGCAAGAAGCATTGATAACGCAGCCGTTGATAAGAAACGACCAACCGGAGCCGATGCTTGAATTATACCAGCAATCTTCGACCGCCAGGGATGGCGGAAGTGCCGCAATCGGTATGGAACCGATGCGGCCAAGCCCATCGTTTTCCGAGCAAAACCAACAGCGCCTACAGTCTATCGAAACTTTTATCCTGGCAGGCGACGGCACTACCGCTAAAAAGGCTGCCGACACCATTAATCCTAACGATCTGTCGTCCGAGCAACGCGCTCATCTGAGCCTGCTTTATGCCCAGATCCTGCTCAGCTTCGGCGAAGCCGAACAGGCCATTGAAAGCTTGGCGCAGATTCAACCGCAACAGCTGAACCCGGACAACCAGATTAAATATTTTCAATCGCAGGCTTTTGCCTACTCATTGACCGGCAACCTGCTCGGCAGCGCCAAATCCAGAATCGAACTGCACCCGTTAATCTCGTCTCCCGATGAGCTCGAAAAAAATCAGGCCGCAATTCTTGAAGTCTTACGCCTGCTGCCTGACGCGGCCTTGCAGAGCAACCAGACAGACACCTTGTCCGGCTGGCTGTCGTTAGCCAGGATTTTAAAATATTTAAACCAGTCTGATTTTAATGCCCAAATAAGCCAATGGCGCGCAACGTATCCGGCGCATCCTGCCGACTTAAGCTTTCTAAACATCCCCGAGGGCATGCCGGTCAATACGCCCTCGCAAGCCAAAGCCACCATCGCGCTATTGCTGCCCGATTCCGGGACTTTTGCCCAGGCAGGCAAAGCCATTCGTGCCGGATTCATGGCGGCCTACGACCATGCGGACAAAGCCGCCAAGCCCGCGATCCGCTTTTACGACAGCGAAAAATCGACGCCGCAAGCCCTGTATAACCAAGCCGTAACCGAAGGCGCGCAATTAGTCATCGGCCCGCTGGCGAAAGAGCAGATTCAAACCCTGGCCGATACGGTTAGCTTCAACACGCCGGTGCTGGCCTTAAACCATGTCCCCGGCCTGCAAAAAAACCGGCTCTACCAGTTCAGCCTCAGCCCGCTGGATGACACCGAGCAAATCACCCATAAAGCGTGGGCGGACGGACATCGAAAAGTACTGCTGCTGGTTCCTGATAACGCGCCGGGCAAACGCATCGCCAATTATTTAACAGACGACTGGCAAAGCCGGGGCGGCACTATCCTGGAAACCCAGACCTACAATCCCAAAGAAACCGACTTTTCTGCGCCGATTCAAAAACTGCTGAACCTGGATGAAAGCGAACAGCGTTACAATAAAATTCTGGCGTTGATACCTAGGCTAAAATATACCTCGCGAAGACGGCAGGATGCCGATGCGATCTTGTTAAGCGCCTACAGCGCCGAAGCGCGATCCATCAATCCCCAGTTGCAGTTTTATCAGGCTGGCGATCTTCCCGTTTATGCGATGCCGACCGTTTACACCGGACAAGCCAACGCGTCGCTGGATGCCGACCTCAACAAAATCACTTTTTGCGACACGCCTTGGTTATTCAATAAAGCCTATCAGGGAGCGCTCGGTATGGACGCGCTAAAAGAAACCTGGCAGCAATTTCCCAACTCTTATTTGCGCCTGATTGCGATGGGGATCGATGCCTACAACCTGTCCACACGCCTGGATTCTTTAGAAACTAATTTCTATCCCGGCGCAACCGGAAACCTGTCATTGACCACCGATCAGCGCATCCGCCGCGAGCTGACCTGCGCCAAATTTACGGCCGGGCAGCCTGAAATAAGCAGGGATGACGAACGCACTGCCCCGGCAGCCGATAGCCATGCTGTTCACTAAACTCAAAGCGAAAGCGGCGCATTTGATTCGCGGAGAGAGTTCCGAAGAGCAAGCCCACAAGTTTCTAATCGACAAGGGGCTCAAGCCGGTGAGCCGTAATTTCCGCTGCAAGCAGGGCGAACTCGATTTAATCATGACCGACCGGCAGACGTTGGTTATCATCGAAGTCCGCTTCCGCAAGACCGACAAATACGGCAGCGCCGCTGAGAGCGTCACCCGCGCCAAACAATCCCGCATCATCGCGGCAACGCATATTTACCTTGCTACCCATAAAACAGACAGCCCTGTCCGCTTTGACGTGGTCGCCATTTCCGGCAACGGCAACATCGACTGGATACAAAATGCTTTTTAACCGCACCAAACCTTCAAGCTAAAAATGGAGCCGCGACTTTAGTCGCGCATGATACATCATATAAAGAAGGCACCGATACCAACCGTCAGCGCGACTAAAGTCGCGGCGCCAAATTTCCTGAAATTTAATACAGATGCATTTATTTCGTGTTTTTCGTGCCTTTCGTGGACGAACTGATTTTTCTAGGTTCAAGCTGTTATTTAAAAACTGTCGCAGGCTCGAATGATAGCCTTTATAATCGTTCGCCATGACCCTACAAAATCGCATCATCAACCATTTCACATCCAGCATCCGAACCCAACAGGATACGCTAAGCAGCCTTGGCGAGCTGATCGAGTTTGCTTCGCAACGGCTGGTCGCCACCTTGCTTAACGATAAAAAAATAATCACTTGCGGCAATGGTCGTTCGGCGGCCGTCGCCCAGTTGCTGTCATCGGCGATGCTTAACCAATACGAACGCGACCGGCCATCGTTGCCCGCCATTGCGTTGACCACCGACACGATCACCATCACCGCGATAGCCAACGATTATCATTGCGATGATATCTTTGCCAAGCAGCTCAGGGCCTTAGGACAAAGCGGCGATATTTTGGTCGCGTACACCGACGGCAACAATTCGGCCAATATCGCCAAGGCCATTGCCACGGCTCACGACAAGGACATCTCCGTGATCGCGCTGACCGGCAATAATGGCGGAATGATTGCGCCAGTCCTGCATGAAACCGACATAGAGATTCGCGTACCGTCAAATTCCAGCATACACATTCAGGAAGCGCACACAATGATTACCCATTGCCTGTGCGATTTGATCGACCATCAATTATTTGGCGGTTAATTCATGGGTCACAACTTTTGAAAACATTGACTGATATTGCCCCCTTGCCCGAAGATTTCTTAACGTTGCTGGCTGATATTTTTACTCCCGATGCCATCCTGACCGCGCCTGAAGACTGCTGGACTTACGGCTATGACAACAGCCGTCGCCATGTGCTGCCCCAAGCCGTGGTTTTCCCGACCACGCATGAGCAAGTCGTCGGCGCCGTTACTGCCTGTAACAAGTTCAACGTTGCGCTGACCGCCAGGGGACGCGGCACCGGCACAACCGGCGCCACCACCCCGCTCAGAGGTGGGCTGATTGTGTCGCTGGAACGCATGAACAAGCTGGTCGAATTTTCTCCCGATAATCGCTACATCATTGTGGAACCGGGCATGACTAACCAGCAGGTGCAGGACATCGTCAAAGAAAAAGGTTTTTTCTGGCCGCCCGACCCGACCAGCGCTGCTTTTTGCAGCATCGGCGGCAACCTGGCCTATAACTCCGCGGGGCCGAGAGCAGTAAAATACGGCACGCCCAGGGAAAACACCTTGGGGCTACGCGCCGTCACCGGCGCAGGCAAGGAAATCCGTGTCGGCGTCCATACCAGCAAAGGCGTGGTCGGTTATGACCTGACCCGACTAATCCTGGGCTCGGAAGGCACGTTGGCGATTATTACCCAGGCAACGTTAAAACTGACGCCATTGCCGGAAGCCACCAAAACCCTCCGAGCCATCTACAATTCCGTTTTTGATGCAGCCAAAGCCGTTTCCGCAATCATGTCGCAACCGGTGATTCCCTGTGCGCTGGAATTTATCGACGGCAATGCAATCGATATGATCCGGCAGTATTCGGAATCCGATCTGCCCGAACATGCCGGTGCGATGTTAATGATCGAAGTCGATGGACAACTGGAAGGTCTGGACACGGCGGCGGAAAAGGTGGCTGCCGCCGCCAAAAACGAGGGTCTTTTGGACATCAGACTGGCCAAGACCGATGCAGAAGTAAAAGCACTCTGGCAAACACGAAAAGCGCTATCTCCGGCGCTACGCAAGGTGGCTCCGAAAAAGATCAATGAAGATGTGGTGGTGCCGGTGACCGAAATGCCTGCGTTGATAGCGGGACTGGGCGAGCTGTCAAAAAAATACGATTTACCGATTATTAACTTTGGTCATGCGGGCAACGGCAATATCCATGTGAATTTATTGCTCGATCCCGATGAGCCGGAACAAGGCAAAAAAGCACATGCCTGTCTGGATGAAATATTTTCTTTGGTGTTAACGCTAAACGGCACTCTGTCCGGTGAGCATGGCGTAGGCATTGAAAAGCGGGATTTTGTCGACCGGGAACTGGATGCGAATTCTTTGGAGCTGATGAGGGGCATTAAGCGCCAATTCGATCCGAAAGGGATACTCAATCCCGATAAAATGTTTCCGCTGGTTTAACTGCGATTAATAGAACACGGATGCCAAAAGTAGGCGCCTCTAGGCGACGCAGATTGGACGGATTTACGCGTATTTTTATAATTTGTTATGTGCTTTTAATCAGTGCGTATTAATCAAAATCCGTGCTATCCGTGTCTATTCCCTAACTACTGAATAATTCGCTGCTGCCGTCCATGTCGCCAGTCTGGCTGTACAACAATGGCAGCCCCTGCTTGAGCGTTGCCGCAGTAACCACTTTGCATACAGCAATCTTATGATCTCCAGCATCGGCATAGTGGCTGATCTGGCAGTCGAAGTAAGCCAAACTTTCGGATAAAACCGGCGCGCCGGTTTCGGCCAGATGCCATTGAAAACCAGCCATCTTATCTGGAGCGGATCGGCCAAAATGCTCCGCCAGCGCATACTGATCCTGCCCCAGGACATTGACCGTACAAACGCCGCTTTCCTGCAACAATTGATAGGAATAATGCGCGGGATTAATGCTGATCGCCAGCAACAACGGATCGAAAGACACCTGCATCACCCAGGCCGCAGTGAAAGCATTTTGATGATCGCCGACACCAACGCCGATCACATAGACGCCGTGACTGATCAGCTTGACCAATGCACCCGGATTTTCAATCATCAATGCACCAGTTTAATGCGCATCGATAAATCGACCGCCCTGACATGTTTGGTTAAGGCACCGATCGAAATAGTGTCGACACCGGTCTCGGCAACCACCCTGATATTGTCCAGGTCGATATTGCCGGATGCCTCAAGTTCTATGGCCCCGGCGTTTAATTTTACCGCCGCGACCAACTCTTCAAAGCTGAAATTATCCAGCATAATCCGGTCAGGCTTTGCGGCGATGGCCTGTTGAAATTCCTGTAGGGATTCGACTTCCACCTCCACAGGAACCGAAGTCAACTCACGCGCAGACCGGATTGCTTGGTCTATGGAGCCAGCCGCTATGATGTGATTTTCCTTGATCAAGACTCCGTCATACAAGCCGATCCGATGGTTATAACAACCGCCGCAGGCGACCGCATATTTTTGGGCATTTCTAAGACCCGGAATGGTTTTTCGGGTATCCAGCACTTTGCAACCCGTCCCGGAAACCGCATCGGCATATTGCCTGGCAACGGTTGCCGTTGCCGACAAGGTTTGCAGTAAATTCAGTGCTGTGCGCTCGCCGGTCAGCAAGCCTCTGGCCGAACCGCTGAGTTTGCATAAAAGCGTATTTTTACCGACCGACTCGCCTTCAGCAGCCAGCCAATCGATATTAACATTTGCATCCAGATGCTTAAATACCGCATCAAACCAAGCCTGACCGCAAAGCACCATGCCTTCCCGCGTAACCACTTCGGCTTCAGCGATCATCGCTTCAGAAATGATCGCGGCGGTTATATCCCCTGAGCCGATGTCTTCTTCGAGGAAAGGCGCTATATCTATCATGTTCAATTGTTCTGTCATAAGCTCATCAATTCTGTCAGCACCCGTTCAGTGATCGTTTTTTCATTCATCTTAACAATAATAGCCTGCCCGCGCCGTAGCTTTTCTGCCAGCTCGTCCGCTTGGATTTCAAATAGCTTCATTCCATTTTTCCCGACAAACAGCATATTCCCGGCTTCCTTCCAAAGCAGCTTGCCCCATTGCTTTCCGGTTTCAGAAATGTATGCAACCCAGCTTTGCTCGGCAAGATTCTCCGCCTGCTCCGAGCTATCGTCATTTATCGCCACCGCTTTTATTTTATCGTCCTGAACAGTTATGACACTATCTTTAGCCGTTCCCCCCTTTTTATCCATTAAGATAATATGCCATACCGCAAGGTCTTTAAAAAAACGCGATTGGGCAGCTTTATTGTATGAGATTTGTTTCAAGCCCTTTCTCAATTCTGCAATCAGCCCCGGCAATACTTTTAACACCTGCTTTCTTTGATGGTCATCTGCCGGAGGCATCACGCTTATAATTAACTCATCCATGGCCTGCACCGACTTTGCCCATTGCTCAGGCTGTTCTTCTTTGTCCATATATGCATCCAGCAAAACCTCCGCCCAAACATCACGCAGAAAATCGACTATCGCTGTCGGCAGGGCTTTCCCCTTGATGCTGTTTTCAATGGCTGTAACGACTGTTTTCCGGCTCGACGCCAAAACTTGTTGATTTATCATACACTGCTTGGTGTTCTCCTCGATACTCTCGCTACACTGTTTTTGCTTACCCAGATAATTCGAAAACTCGCCAGCCTCTGCCGTCCAACCGGAAAACTCGAAGCCACCCGCCTGAGTCATTTTCTTAACTGCGCTTGCAACACGCTCCTGAATTATACGGGCGTCATGGTCATCGGCATTTAAAAATAGCCCAGCGGCAAACAAATCATCAAGCAACTGTCTGACCGGATTATTCTGGCTGGTAAAAATACTGTATCGCCCCAAAGACGCTGCCGCCAGCGGAATCTTTAGCTGTAAAACCGCTATTTTTACAGCACCTTGAAGTAGGTCATCCTCAGCTATTTTGTTAAAAATTAACGCCACCAAATCCAATATGTCTTCATCATCTTTAGCCAGATTTTTAACCTTACCACTAAAATTAAGCTCCTCCAGTTTTTTAAGCACCAACCCTTTTAACGACTGCTTACTTTCATCCTGATTTGAATCATCGCTAAATTGCTGAATAACTTGCAAGGCGTTTTTTATTTCAAAATGCTCAAAAAATACGTTCCCGGCAACTGAAATGGGGTCGTATAAAGAAGGAAATTGAGCGAATCGCCATAGCTCTAGTTTTTTTTGCAACAATCTGAACTCCGTACTAGGCTGTTCTACGCTTACAGGCGCCGCCTCAACCTCTTCCTTGATCTCGCTGACCAGATACAGATGCTTAGAGCCTGTAACTTCGCACCGTTTAATAAGTTCACGATAAATAAAACCCAACTGACTGAATACATTAATTTCAAACGCCTTGTACAGTGCAATCCTTGCATCTGCATTTAATTTCAACGGTTTTACGACATCAACCAAAGCGCGAATCAACTTCTCCGGAAATATCGGATTTTGACTGCCCGCAATCGTTTGTCTGCCCGTCTGGGTTGCAAGCTGGGTATGATTAAGACTAGTCAATTCCTCATAAAATAAATGCTCGCACTGGAGAATAATTTCAGCAATCACATGGCTCTCTTTTACGGCGTCATCGCTGATTAGCGAAACTTTAGCAAAATCCAATTGCCCACTCTGGTTATTATCAGTTTTCTGATGACTGCCATCAATCATATCGTTAACGTTGCGCAAATAATTGTGCTTGATTTCTTTCCGAACCGAACGAAGATACTCCAGCAATTTTATATATTGATCCTTGTTTATCTTTTCGCGGTTTTTGCCTAACTGCAAGCCGAATTCAATGTCAATCCGCGCACAGCAATCGTCAACCGCTTGCTCAAAATGCTGCAAAAAAACCGGTTTTATATTGGCGAACATCCGGGCTTTATTCGATTGCCCCAAACTTGGATTGATTTGCTGTTCGTTGTTCATAGCAATAATCTTGTTGTCATTTAAAAATAAATTGGTCATAACCTAGCCCTCAAGTACTGTTATGGCTAATAATATCTGCATTCCCCCCTAATAGTGTGCTTTGCTTCCGTTTTTACTTCTTTGGCTAACCCATGAAATTAAATCAACACCGGTTAATCGGAATTCTCCAAACTCCGTCACAAAACTTTGATGACAGGCCAGAGCCTGCGGATATTTCATTGCTGGTGATCCACTGCATCAGCCTTCCGCCCGGCGAGTTCGGCAATGATTCTATAGACCGGCTGTTTTGCAATCAGCTCGATCCTGACGAGCATCCTTATTTTAAAGACATTTATCAACTCAAGGTATCGGCGCATTTGCTGATTAAACGCGATGGGAGTTGTGTTCAATATGTGCCATTCGACAAGCGCGCCTGGCATGCGGGGAAGTCGGCCTATCAGGGCCGGGAGCGGTGTAATGATTTTTCTATCGGCATAGAACTTGAGGGCACCGAACTGATCGACTATACCGACCGGCAATATGTACAACTCGCCGCCGTGACCCGCACTTTGCTTGAAGCTTATCCAAAACTATCGACGCAACGCATTGTTGGGCATAGTGACATTGCGCCCGGGCGGAAAGCCGATCCGGGCGCATCGTTTGACTGGCAGAGGCTTTTAGAGTTATTGAAATAGCCTTGCGTATCTACAATGCATCCGACTCTTTCGAATGCACCAAGCCGAACGATTCGGCCAGCATTAACATCACACCCAAAGTAATGGCGGAGTCTGCGATATTAAAGGCGGGCCAGTGCCAGGACTCATAATAAACATCGAGAAAGTCGATTACATAGCCGTAAGCCAGCCGGTCAATCAAATTACCGACTGCGCCGCCCAGAACCAGTGCCAAAGCCACTGCCAGCAAAGTCTCGTGCTTTTTCAAACGGGTCAACCACACCGCGATGACCGTGCTGATCGCCAATGCCAATCCGGCAAAAAACCAGCGCTGCCAGCCGCCAGCTTCGCTTAAGAAACTGAACGCCGCACCGGGATTGTGTACATAAGTCAGCTTAAAAAACGGCATGATCTCGATGGATTCATAAAGCTGCATAGAACCCGCTATCGTAAGTTTGCTCACTTGATCCAGAATAACCGCCAGCAGCGACAGCCACAGCCATTTCAACATAACGAAATTACGCATAGTGCCTGCGCTCACCTTCGCCCGCCACGTTTTCTACACAACGACCGCACAATTCAGGATGTTCTGAATGTTTACCCACGTCAGGTCGCTGGTGCCAGCAGCGCACGCATTTTTCATGTTCGGAAACCACAACCCTTAATTTAACGCCGTCAATTTCTGTCTGAATGGCGTCTTCTGGAGCCTTGCCTTCAGCCATGACTGTGGCATTGGAAGTAATAAAGATAAAGCGCAATTCATCCGACAACCGGTTTAGGTCATCAACAAACTCGGCATTGCAGTATAGCTCGATGTCCGCATTCAGCGAGGAACCGATGTCGCCCTTGGCCCGGCTTTTTTCCAACTCTTTGCCGACAGCAGCCCGAACAGCCATGACTTTTTGCCAGAACTCGCGGTTCAAAACGGCATCATCATCCAGCTTGACCAACCCCTGATACCAAGTTTCCAAAAACACCGACTCGCTACGCTCACCCGGCAGATATTGCCAGATTTCATCAGCCGTATAACTGATGATCGGCGCAAGCCAGCGGGTCAAGGCTTCAAGCACATGATACATCGCCGTTTGCGCCGAACGCCGCGCCAAGCCATCAGCTTTGGCGGTGTATTGGCGGTCTTTGATAATGTCCAGGTAAAACCCGCCTAAATCGATCACGCAAAAGTGATGTACTTTCTGGAAGATATGTTGGAATTGGTAGGTTTCGTATGCAGTTTTAACTTCTTCCTGCAACGTGTGCGCCCTGTCCACCACCCAGCGATCCAACGCCAGCAAATCTTTATCTGCAACCGCATGTTGCGCAGGGTCGAAATCGTCCAGATTGGACAATAAAAAACGCGCAGTATTTCTTAGACGTCTATAGCCGTCCGAGGTGCGATTAAGAATTTCATCCGACACGGTCATCTCGCCGCGATAATCAGTTGCGGCAACCCATAAACGCAACACATCCGCGCCCAGGTTATTCATCACCGATTGCGGAGCGACGACATTACCCTTGGACTTGGACATTTTCTTGCCGTCGGCATCGACGGTAAAGCCGTGCGTCAACACTGCCTTGTAGGGAGCAACCCCTTTCATGGCTACCGAGGCTAACAAAGATGATTGGAACCAACCGCGATGTTGGTCGGAGCCTTCCAGATACAAATCGGCCGGAAAGTGCAGCTGCTCGCGCTTATCCAACACGCAGGCATGGGTCACGCCGGAGTCGAACCAGACATCCAGTGTGTCGGTCATTTTTTCGTAATGCTCAGCCTCATCGCCCAACAATTCAGCCGCTTCCAGTTCGAACCAAGCCTCTATGCCTTGTTGTTCGATGCGCAGGGCCACCTGCTCAATCAATTCAGCCGTGCGCGGATGCAACTCGCCGGTTTCTTTATGGACAAAAAACGTGATCGGTACACCCCAGGTGCGCTGACGGGAAATGCACCAGTCCGGGCGGCCCTCCATCATGCTTTCGATGCGAGCTTGGCCCCATTCGGGAATCCAGGCGACGCGCTTGACTTCATTCAGCGCCTGTTCGCGCAGCTTATTTTTATCCATCGAGATGAACCACTGCGGCGTGGCCCGAAAAATAATCGGGGTTTTGTGCCGCCAGCAATGCGGATAGCTGTGCAGTATCGCGACGTGGTGCAGCAACTTGCCTTGTTGTTCCAGCACTTCCAGAACATGAGCATTGGCATTGAATACATGCTCTCCGGCAAAAAGTTCCGTGCTGGGCAGGAACACGCCGTCGTTGCCGACCGGGTTATCGACCGGCAAGCCGTATTTCAAGCCGACCACATAATCGTCCTGGCCGTGTCCGGGCGCCGTATGCACCGCGCCGGTACCGGCTTCGGTGGTGACATGGTCGCCCAGAATGATCGGCACTTGCCGATCATAAAAAGGATGTTGCAATAATTGATGCTCCAGCTCGGAGCCTTTGCAATAGGCGATCACATGGTAGTTTTCGATGTCGTACCGCAGCATCGCATCTTTAAGCAGAGCTTCTGCAACGACCAAACGCTCTTTTTTGCCGTCTTTTTCGCATTGCACCACCGAGTATTCCAGCTCGGGGTTTAACGCAACACCCTGATTTGCCGGCAATGTCCACGGAGTGGTTGTCCAGATGACTACCGATAATGGCCCAGCACCTTCATGCTCAGGTACATGATGGCAATGGCTCAAAAATCCGGCTTCATCAACAACCTGGAAACGCACATCGACCGCAGGCGAATGCTTGTCTTCATACTCGACTTCCGCTTCGGCCAGCGCCGAACCGCAATCGGTACACCAATGTACGGGCTTTGCGCCTTTTGCTATGTGGCCGTTTTGGCTGATTTTGCCCAGCGAGCGCACGATGTCGGCTTCAAAGGCGAAATCCATCGTCAAATACGGATTTCCCCAATCGCCTAAAATGCCCAGCCGGATAAACGCCTCTTTCTGTATGTTGACCTGTTTACCGGCATATTCGCGGCAGGCTTTGCGGAACACAGCGGGAGAAACTTTAACTCCGGCTTTGCCGATTTTTTTCTCTACCTGCAATTCAATCGGCAAACCGTGGCAATCCCAACCCGGCACATAAGGCGCATCGAAACCGCTTAACGATTTGGATTTAACGATGATGTCTTTCAATACCTTGTTGACCGCATGGCCGATATGAATTTCGCCATTGGCGTAGGGAGGGCCGTCATGCAAAACAAACTTGGGCCTTCCGGCAAACTCCTGCCTGATTTTGTTATACAGGTCGGCCTCGTTCCATTTTTTCAGCCGTTCCGGCTCACGCTGGGCCAGATTGCCTTTCATCGGAAACGCAGTGTTGGGTAAATTCAGTGTTTTTTTATAGTCCATCGTCATAACAATTTCACTCGGCAAAAATCTTTATCACCAGGGATGGGAGTATGCTGCACGTCTGCCGGATCAAAGCGAGGCTTTGGCCTCGGTCACATCTTTCACAATCTGAATTTTAAGCTCATCCAGTGACCCAAAGCGCATTTCATCCCTGATTTTTTGTTTGAAATGCACTTCCACATAACGCCCGTATATTTCTTTATCAAAATCAAACAAATGCGCTTCCAGTATAACTTTCGACCCTCCATCAACTGTCGGTCGGGTACCTACATTCGCGACACCTTCAAACTCGCGACCATCGATACCAGCCATAGTCACGGCAAATACGCCGTTAACCGGGACATTCTTTCTAAACATCTGTATATTGGCGGTGGGATAGCCGATGGTTCTCCCGCGCTTGTCGCCATGCGCCACGCGTCCGCAAACCGAATAGCGGCAACCGAGCAGTTTTTCAGCCAGCGCCAAATCGCCATCACCTAGCGCGTCCCTGATCAAAGTGCTGCTGACCCGAAGCCCGGCGACTAGATAAGATCCGGTATCTTCGACATCAAAACCGAATTTCTTGCCCTTATCCTTGAGCATCGCGAAATTACCGCGTCGTGCCTTGCCAAAATGAAAATCATCCCCGACCACCAGATGCTTTACATTCAACTTTTTCACTAAAACATCTTCAATAAACTGCTCGGCATCACAATCGGCAAAGTATTGATTAAAACGCAATATCAATAAATCATCAACGGGCAATTTAGCAAACCGGATCACTTTCTCGCGCATGCGCATCAACCGTGACGGTGCATTTTCACCCAAGAAATATTCCAGCGGTTGCGGCTCAAAAGTCATCACCGCGACTGGCAGGCCTAATGTTTTGCCGCGTTCAGCCAGCTTTTCTATCACGGCTTTATGACCTAAATGCAAGCCGTCAAAATTTCCAATCGTCAATACGCAACCGTTTTCCAACGGTTTTAAATGAGATAATCCTCTAATTAAACGCATGAAGGTGATGGATTCAAAAAAGGTTTATTCTATCATGGATGAGCGGGGCTTGGATTCAAATCCGCATAACTCAATCATGCACTCAAAAAAAAAGCCCGGTGGAATCCCACCGGGCTTTTTTCTTTAAATCAGTGATGATTTATTTCATCATTGATTTTTTGAACATGCTGTCCAGTTTGCTGTTTGTGTCTTGAGCATACTGTGCTGCACGGTTAGCAGCAGCTTCAGCAGCAGCAGCTTGTGAAGCAGCAGAAGCAGCGTCAGCAGATGCTTGAGCAACAGAAGTTTTCAAGCCATCAACTTGTGATTGCAAGTTTTCGATATCAGAAGTGCTTGCACAACCAACAGCCAATAATGCAACCATAGCAACCATAGATAATTTCATTACTTTTTTCATCTTATTTTCCTTCTCAAAGTTATTACTACAAAAAAAACGCTTACTAATTTTAATTTTGCACTGTTTTGAAATTATTTTCCAGTTTTATTTTATTTTTACCACGGTTCCCTTGTCCAGCCAATGGCTCAAATGGTCGATCTGGCCGTTAGTTAACGCGATACAGCCATGGGTCCAATTCATCGATTTATGAATTTTTTCATCCGCTCGCCCCAGGCCATGAATGCCGATCCGACCGCCTAAAGGCGTATTTTGCGGCGGCACTTGATGCGACCGATGAGCGGTGATGATGCTGTTATAAGCCCCCCTATTAATAACACCCTGCTCCAGAGCTTTTTGGGCATCCTCTGCGGACGGATAAGTTAAGCCGAAAAACTTCCGAAAATTACTATTTTCGCCAACCCAACCTATCCTGTAACTTCCAAAAGGCGTGACGTTATCCCCCCGATGGCTTTTAAAACCGGCGCCGCCTTGGCCTATCGCAATGTCATTTAAAGTTTCAAGCGTCTGCTGGCCTTTTTTTACCTCAATGGTGAGGGCTTTGGTATCCACCAAAAGCCAAACATCATCGTCCGCCATAACAGCAAAAGAAAAAAAACTGCAACACAGCAATAAATAGATTCGTAACATAAATGATCTACACTAGATAAGAATTTTGGTGTACTTTAGTCCACCATGTTAATTGTCGAACTAAGGATCCAGTATGCAAATAGAAACCATCACCACGCAGCCATACAACGACCAAAATCCAGGCACATCCGGTCTCAGAAAAAAAGTTAAAGTATTTCAGCAACCCGGCTACCTGGAAAATTTTGTCCAATCGATTTTCGATTCATTACATGATTTCACCGGAAAAACGCTGGTGCTGGGCGGAGATGGACGATATTTTAACAGACCGGCCATACAAACTATCATTAAAATGGCAGCCGCCAACGGTTTCGGTAGACTTATTATAGGACAAGGTGGGCTGCTGTCTACCCCGGCGGCATCACATATCATCAGAAAAAATAACGCATTCGGCGGACTGATCCTTTCAGCCAGCCACAATCCCGGCGGCCCTGACGAAGATTTCGGCATTAAATATAATGCCGACAATGGCGGCCCTGCCACGGAAAAAGACACCAACGCGTTTTATCAGTGCAGCCTGAGCATTTTCGACTACAAAATCGCCCGTATCGACGACATAGACCTGGATCGCATCGGCACTCAGCAAATAGACGGCCTTACCATCACCATCATTGACCCGGTAACTGACTATGCCGAACTGATGCAGTCTATTTTCGACTTCAATTTACTCAAACAAAGCATCGGCTCAGGCTATATCACCCTGCTCTTTGATGCCATGCATGCCATCACCGGCCCTTATGCCAGAAGAATACTGGTGGACATGCTGGGCGCAACGCCGGATTCGGTCATCAATGCCGAACCGCTGGAAGATTTCGGCGGCCATCACCCCGACCCCAATTTAGCGCATGCCCAGGAATTGGCCGAGCGCATGTTCAGCCCTACAGCCCCGGTTTTCGGCGCGGCATCCGACGGCGACGGCGACCGCAACATGATTACCGGCAACAATATTTTCGTAACGCCCAGCGATAGTCTGGCCATTATGGCGGCCAACGCACATTTAATTCCGGCTTATGCACAAGGCTTGCGCGGCGTGGCTCGCTCCATGCCCACCAGCCAAGCCGTTGACCGCGTCGCCGCCTGCTACAACATTCCCTGCTACGAAACTCCGACCGGTTGGAAATTTTTTGGCAACCTGCTGGATGCAGGAAAAATCACCCTGTGCGGCGAGGAAAGTTTCGGCACCGGCTCGGATCATGTACGGGAAAAAGACGGTTTATGGGCGGTGCTGTTCTGGCTGAACTTGGTCGCCATCAAACGCCAGTCCGTTGCCGACATCGTGCATGAACACTGGCAAAAATTCGGTCGGGATATTTATTGCCGCCACGACTATGAAGCCGTAGAAATGGATATAGCCAACGGCATAGTCGAGCACTTAAGATCCCAGTTACTCGCATTGCCGGGACAAACTTTCGGCGAATATACCGTTAGCTATGCCGACGAATTCAGTTACGAAGACTCGGTAGACCAAAGCGTCAGCCGCAATCAGGGCATACGCATCGGCTTTGAGAACGGCTCCCGCATTGTTTTTCGTTTATCGGGAACCGGAACCGTCGGCGCAACCTTAAGAATCTATTTGGAACGCTTTGAAGCGGATGCCTCCAAGCATGATCAGGATGCCCAAGTGGCCTTGGCAGAACTGATCAGCCTTGCCGAGCAGTTTTGCGAAGTTAAAAAACGCACAGGCAGAATTGAGCCTAACGTGATCACTTAAAAGCGGATGAAAGGCGCAAGACGAAAAATCTTGCGCTTTGTGTCTGCCTGCCGGACGATGCATGTTGATCAGCCCGACAAATCGGGCATGCTGCCTATACTCGACATCCCTATGCTCCAAGCCAAAATGCCGGGCAACGAAAAAAAGCTGCCCGATCATATGTATTCCCATGCGCCAATATTAGATAAAAATATCTAATACAGGAAATGAAATGACATTCATCCAATTTCTAATCGATACGCCAGTCGTGGCTTTTTTGCTGTTTTTGGGACTGCTTGTAACGGTCGTGCCTACCCTCGCAAGTTTGTTATTCCGCAATAAGTCCGGGCATCCCGATGCAGTCAGCGCGCCGATCAAAGGAGCTCTACCAAAACGTTTTCTGGGAACCCAAATGGATATTGCTATTCTAATCTTCGGACTAGTGTTATTGCTGGGAGTGATCGGATCGATACATAAGGCATTTTTTGGGTAGCACATTATAAAAGCCATATTAAATGAAGCAAATTGCTTTTAAGTGGCATTTTAAATAAGACTTTTGCAAAAAAATCTTCCAACAATTAACGCTGGCATCGCCAAAATAAATCATAGCGTCCCAACATAACTTGCATTATTATTGTTAAGGTTTTTTAAGGAAACCCGGCACTCTGAACCAATGTGCAAAACGATCAATTCAAATATAATCAATGAGGACTGCTCAAATGAAGAAAATTATCCTTACAACCCTGTTGCTTGCTGTTTCGCTTTTTAGTTTGCCTGCCATTGCTGAAGAAAGTTCTTCAAGTTCATCAGCTATGCAGGATTTACAAAATGCCAATCAAGACGGCCAGGAAGCTGTTGCTGCCCCAACTCCCGAAGAGGCCAAAGTTGAATCGGGTGAGACTTTTGACACACCTCACAACTCCGATGGCAACTAATGCCAAATAACAACTTGGCTTTTTGAGCATTAAAAATCTTTTAACGCTTGAATTGAAGTGTTGTTTTGCCGGATTTGAAGTTTTCGGGGTGTCGCTATTGTTAGCGACACCCCGGACTGAACGGCATCAATATTCACATAGTCAATTTTTACGTCGATTGACACTCCAATGTCCCAAATTATACAAACGCCATAAAATTCAGATGACAATCCTATTATTAAATGGACGATCTTGGCATCCTTCATTTGTATGCAGGATTCGCTACTGAAATACTATTAATCAGATAAGGAAAAAACGATGAAAATTTTATTGATAGGTTTACTGATTGCCATGACTAGCTCCGCATCTTTCGCCGCAGATGATGCACCTGTAGTCGATCTTAGAGACACCCCAAGCACACCCGCTCCAGAGGAAAAAAAGGACACCAGCACGGTTGACCTCTCCGACAAACAATCTGACGTAGTTCATTCGCCAAGCCTTGAAAACACCACACCTGCTGGGCAGGCACCTGGTGGCCCAATCGAGCAGAAGTAAAAGCAGAGGCTATCGCGTCAATGCGGACAGGCAAAGTCTTTTATTTCAATGGGTGAGTGGGTAAAACCTGTTCCAGTAAAACTGGGCCAACAAGACCATCAATCTTGAAGGATCTGGCGTGGATCTCAATAGCTCTTTGCAATGATTACTTCGTTTGTCCGCGTGGCGATATGAAATTACGGAACACTGAATTTAATCTTGAAGCGTAAGTCATCCGAGCCACTCACGACTCGTAAAATCAGCCTGTGTTACGGCTATCACTGCCCCCGGCATACAAACCAATCGACAGATTAAATCAGGTCTTTTATTTAAAGCGTTAGGCACAATATGGAACACCAATCTAATACCGTGAAAAAGTGCATCATTACGGGGGCATTTTATTTGTTCTAGACGCGCTTGTTATGAATCAAGGAGCCATCTCATTATTTCTGCTTCTTACAATTATTTTATGGTGGCTGCCAAAGTCCGCCTTTAAAAAATACAAAGTCCGAAGGAAGAGCTTACCAAGGTTTTGATCTACGGCCTCATCATAATCGCGGTTTTTACGACAAACAGCATTAATAACACGATTGCCCAAAATCGAGCCAATGACCTCGTCCTGATTGTTGAGAACTTCCACCAAGCTACCGGAGACTATCCTAAATCTTTAAATGACTTAGTGCCTTCGTATCTTCCAAAGATACCGAAGGCAAAGTACGCCTTAGGCTTCAATAGTTTTGACTATATTAATCATGACGGAAGCATTTCGCTTTTTTATCACGCTACACCACCCTTCGGTAGGCCGACTTATGTCTTTGATCGTAAAGAATGGATATACCTTGACTAGCTTTAATCGGCAATGTGCAAGATTATGAACCCTAAATCCGCCTCTACCCTGGTCTGGGCCGCAGCATTGGTAACCATCCTTGGCCTCAGTGTTATGTCGCCCGGAGTTCAATTTCTATCATGCCTAGTTGCTGCCGTTCTTGCGGTAGTCCCGACATTATTTAGCGCCAAGAAGACCCGTGTTGCAGGGGGCATAATGCTGGCAATCGCCCTTGCCTTTGCGTACCACGGCTACCCTGCGTTTAAGAAAGAGGGGGAGGATTACCGAAAACAAGTTGAAGCCCGATCTGCACAATCGCCTGCGCAGCAACAACCCATTAAATATTAAATAAAGGGATGCCATCATGACTAAAAAATTATTCCTGGCCGTTGTTTTTATTTTTTCACTTCAGCCATTTTTTGCTCAAGCCGCTGGCCCTGACGCGTCAAAAGAAATCGCCCCGGCAAAACTCTGTGAGCAGCAACAACGCCAAATCAAAGACCTTGAGAATAACCGGGAAAAAATGACTCAAGAAATCTATTACCTCCAAGATGAAGTCCGGCGTCTCAACCAGACCCTCGATCAAGTCAGGTCACAGGTCGGCAATAGCGAACCGCGCCCGCTCGCCTACTGACAAAAAAGCACTGTGACGCGTTTATCCAAATATATATGCCCGCCAAGACTACAGCAAAGATTCAAAACCCCATTAACCAGTTGCAAGGTAAAAAGTGAGGGCATCGCTTTTTATTGTTATGTCTGTGTTTACGGCCGTCGCCCATGGTGCATGCGTCCGCTATGACGCCGCTGCCAAACCATTAAATATCCCGGAATTTGATGGGCCAGGCTCGTTTGGTGAGTTGCAGGATACAGTAACACTCGATTGCCTGACCTACGTAGGATCAATTCAAAAAGGTGAGAAAGAATATGTGCTGATCAAAGATGAGCGAGGCGTTGTTCATCAATTGACTGTTGGAGATTATATGGGTGAAAACACCGGCATGATTATGAAGTTTAGTCATGATGTTATTTACATTGAGCAAACTATCCGTCGAAACGGAAAGCTGGAATCGGTGACCATAAAATGGGCCAAGTAACCGTAAAATATGGCCTTGAGCAATTGCCTATGGCGCTTTGCAACTTTAATAACAAGCACTTACTTATACCAAGGGCGAAAGCCGCCTAAATCTACATATTATGCGCAATGCCGTGCAATGAACAGATCAACAACACCCCCATAGCAATCAAGGCGATCTGCTGCAATGATGTTTTCATGTCGGTTTTTTTGTGCAATGACGGTATCAAGTCGGCCACCGCGATATAGATAAAGCTTGATGCCGCCAGCGCCAGAAAATACGGCAGGCTGTCATGTAAACCTTCCAGCCCGAAATATGCCAAAACGCCGCCCAACACAGTGGTTAAACTGGCGAGCATGTTGTAAAAAAGCGCTTTGCTTTTGGAATAGCCGCTGTGCAGTAAAATCGCAAAATCGCCGACTTCCTGGGGAATTTCGTGCGCCGCAACGGCCAAGCTGGTGACAATGCCCAATTGCACATCGGTCAAAAATGCCGCCGCGATTAAAACGCCATCGACAAAATTGTGAATGCCGTCGCCGAGAATAATCAACGCGCCAGCCGACTTAGCCGTGCCGTGACTGTGGCTATGCCCGTGTCCATGATCGTGATCGTCTTCTTCGCCGTGCGCCTCGCAGCTGCCGGAATGACAATGCCGCCAGATCAGCAGTTTTTCCAGCACAAAAAACCCGAGTACGCCCGCTAAAATTGTCCCGGATAAGGCTTGAAACTGCTCAGGTTTAATTTTTGCAAATGCCTCAGGAATCAGCCCCCAAAAGGCGACCGCCAATAATGCGCCTATCGCAAAACTGATCCCGTGCGGCAGCACTGCGTTCCTGCGATAATCCGGCAATAACAGGAAAACCGCAGCCGCCATCACGCTTAATACACCGCCAACTGCGGTAAAGATGATAATTAATAGCAGTAAACTCACTCTTTATTCTCTCCAAATCAGCGTAGCCATACGCCCTGTTTGTTTATCCCGGCGATAGGAATAAAACCGTTCCTGTTCGGTGACGGTACAAAAACCGCCGCCGTAAACTTTATCGATACCTAGCATGGATAAATCAATCCGGGCCAGCTGATAAATGTCCGCCAGCCACTTGCCACTTTCTTGCTCTTTAAAAGCCGTTATGAATGCGGCCGATTTCTCCAGAAAAGCATTGCGCACTTCAGCACCAACTTCAAAGCAGTCCGGGCCGATTGCAGGCCCCAGCCAAACCAGAAAATCCCCCCTAGCCCCTCTTTTACAAAAGGGGGGATTGAGATGGGGCTGACTTGCCTCCCCCTTTGAAAAAGGGGGATTGAGGGGGATTTGCATTGAGCTTACCGTATTGCCGATCACTCCTGCCAGCAAGCCACGCCAACCGGCATGAATGGCGGCCACTTGACTGCCGTCAGCCGAGCAAACCAGCAACGGTAGACAGTCCGCCGTCAATACCGCACAAACAACGCCCGGCTCAGCCGTATAACTGGCATCGGCTTGCTGCAAGGGTTCGGTTGTTATCGCCGGGACAGCCCGATTGCTGTGGATTTGATCCAGCCAGACCGGGTCGCTAGGCAAACTCAGCGATGCTTTAATTATCTGGCGGTTTTGTTCAACCAAGTCAGCATCATCGCCGACGTGCAGGGCCAGATTAAGGCTGGCGTATGCGCCGCAACTGACCCCGCCGGTACGCAAGGTAGTCGCCGCGTGGACATTGGCAGGCGCAGGCCAATCCGGGGTCAGCCAGTGTTTAATCCCGCTCATTGTCCGCCAATGCTGCCAGCAATCGGATCATGTCATCGGGCATAGGTTGCTCCCACTCAAGATATTCATCGGTAACAGGATGCTGCAAACCCAGCTTTGCCGCATGCAAAGCTTGGCGCTTGAAACTGCGCAATTCTTTTTCCAGCTGTTCGCTGCAATCCGGCGGCATTTGAAAACGTCCGCCATAAACCTGATCGCCCAACAGCGGAAAACGGATATGCGCCATATGCACCCTGATTTGGTGGGTACGTCCGGTTTCCAGTTTGACCTGAACCAGGGTATGCCGGGTGAAGCGCTGGCCGACCCGGTAATGGGTCACTGCATGCTTGCCGTTCTCCCTGACCGCATAGCGTTTACGGTCGGTAGCATGCCTGCCGATAGGCTCATCGACGGTGCCGCCTGCGGTCATGCGGCCTCGGGTAATCGCCAGATATTCGCGGGTAATAGCCCTGTCCTGTAGCTGACTGGTCAGACTGTTATGCGCTTGCAAGGTTTTTGCAATCATCAACAATCCGCTGGTTTCCTTATCGATCCGGTGCACGATACCCGCTCTGGGTAAGGTTTCCAGCTTGGGGTCATGGTTCAGCAACGCATTCAGCAGCGTTCCGTTCCAGTTACCCACCGCCGGATGCACGACTAGACCTGCCGGTTTATTCACAATCAGCAGGCTTTCGTCTTCAAAGATAATTTCCAGCGGAATGGACTCCGGCTCGGCTATGACCACGATTTCCGCTTCGGCATCCAGCGTTATCGTTTCGCCGCCGACCAACTTGTCCTTGGGTTTAAGCGCCAAGCCGTTGACCTGCACCCGACCGGCTTTAACCCAGGTTTGCAGCTTGCTGCGCGAATAATCGGTAAATAGTTCCGCCAGCACTTGATCTAATCGCATGCCAGCCATTTCAAATGGCACTTCTGCCGTTAATCTCGTCATAACAAGTTCTTCTGATTAACCCATTGTTAAGTTATACTCGCATGATACTCAAGCCATCCCAAGTATCGCAGTTAAATCCGGCGAGAAAACCTCTTATATTACAGCGTGTCGTTAACACTATGCGATTAATTTTAATTAAATTTTTATTTATCTGTTGCTTAGCCCTGTCTCTTCAAGGCTGCGAAACACTTAAAAGCCTCGCTTCCGGCGATTCCGACACCGAGGACGAATATGCCGACTGGAATGCCGGAAAGTTTCGCGACCAAGCCAAAACGGCGCTGGATAACGGTAATTACGACAAGGCCATCAAGCTCTACGAAGCGCTTGAATCCCGCTACCCTTTTGGCGATGAGTCAGCTCAAACCCAGCTGGACGTTGCTTACGCGTATTACAAAAACGGCGACCCAGAAGGCGCTATAGCCGCCGCAGACCGCTTTATCAAAATCAACCCGCGCAGCTCCAGCGTCGATTATGCTTATTATTTAAAAGGCTTGGTTAATTACAATCGCGGCATCGGTTTTATCGACCGTTTCCTACCTACCGATACGTCGCAACGCGACCCTGGAACGGCTCGTGACGCCTATGACAATTTTGCCGAACTGCTCCGCAGGTTCCCGCAAAGCAAATACGTAGCCGATGCCCAACTGCGCATGATCGCGCTTAAAAACAATCTGGCGATGTATGAAGTCCACGTCGCCCGCTTTTACATGAAACGCAAAGCCTATGTCGCCGCCATTAATAGGGCGTCTACCGTCGTTGACAAATACCAGCGCACACCGGCGGTTCCTTTTGCCTTGCAAATCATGCAGGAGGCTTATACCAAGCTGGAACTGCCGGATCTGGCCGCAGATACCACCCGAGTCTATGAACTAAACTATCCGAACGGCCCGCCGGTACCTGAACGTAAAGACTCAACCTTTTCGCATCAGGTTTGGGATTTTATTGGCTTGGAAAAATAGTCAAAGCAAGCTTTGAACTCCGCTATTTGGAGTCCAAAGCTTGCTTTGGTCGTTCAAAATTAGACCTCGTCAAACAAGAAACCCGGTCTCAATACAAATCCACCGGGTCAACATCCAGCGACCAGCGCACTTTTTTGGCCTGCTTGAGTTTTTCAATTTTCGGCATCAGCACATCGAGCAACGCATGCAGCTCCGGCCTGTTGCTGCTCTGAAACAATAGCTGATAGCGGTATAGCCCGGCACGTCTTGCCATCGGCGCCGCTACCGGCCCTAGAATCAAAGTACGGCCTTTGCCGTGTTCCTGCGCCAACTCGACAACCGCATGCAGAAACAGCTTCGGCATCTCGGCGTCTGTGGCTTGCACTCTTAATAAGGCCTGATAACTGAACGGCGGCAATGACGCTTCTTTGCGCTCCGCCAAAGCGGTTTTGGCAAAACTGCTATAGCCCTGTGCGATCAGCGTTGTTAATAAAGGGTGCTCCGGCTGCCGGGTTTGCATGATGACCCTGCCGGGCTTTTCCGCCCGCCCGGCGCGGCCTGAGACCTGCACGATCATTTGCGCCAGTTTTTCGGGAGCATGAAAGTCGATGCTGAACAAGCCGCTGTCCACATCCAATATCGCCACCAGCGTCACATTGGGGAAATGATGGCCTTTCGCCAGCATTTGCGTCCCCAGAATAATATCCACCTCGCCCTGATTGATGCGCTGCAAATAATTTTCCAAGGAGCCTTTGCGCTGGGTGGAATCCCGATCCAGACGCACTATCGTTTTATCGGGAAATAATTCCGCCAATACCTTTTCTACCCGTTCGGTGCCCAGCCCCAGCGGCGTCAATTCACCGGTTTTGCAGGCGGGGCACTGTTTAATCAAACGCTGCTCCTGTCCGCAATGATGGCAACGCAACGCCCCTACCTCATAATGAATCACCAGATTGGCGTCGCAACGCTGGCAACGCGCAACCCAGCCGCAGCCGTGACAGATCAGAGTCGGCGCAAAGCCGCGCCGGTTCAGGAACAATAATACCTGTTCGTTTTTGTCCAAGGTTTTGCGCATCTCCGCAACCAGCGCTTCAGACAGCCCCTCCAGCATTCGTTTGTTCCTGATGTCCAACAGCTGCAACACCGGGGCTGTCGCAATGCCTGCCCTTTCCGGCAGATGCAGCAAGCGGTAACGCTTGTTTTCGACGTTTTGCAAACTCTCCAGCGCAGGCGTTGCAGAACCCAGCAACACCGGAATATTCAACAACTTGGCGCGCACCACGGCGACATCGCGGGCGGAAAAACGAAAGCCTTCCTGTTGCTTGAACGAAGCGTCATGCTCTTCATCGAGAATAATCAGGCCGGGATTTTTTAACGGCGTAAACAGGGCGGATCGCGTGCCCAGCAACATGGAACACTCGCCTCGCTGCATGGTAAGCCAGGAGCAAGCCCGCTGCCGGTCGGTCAATTTGGAATGCGAAATGGCGATGCTGACGTTAAACCGTTGCCTGAACCGGTCTTCAAGCTGGGGCGTCAGGGTAATTTCCGGCAACAGCACCAAAACCTGCTGACCCCGCTCCAGCACAGCACGAATGATCTGCATATACACTTCGGTCTTACCGCTACCGGTCACGCCCTCCAGCAAAAACACGCCAAACTGGCCCAGACTCTCGCATACCGCATCTATCGCCGCTTGTTGCTGCGGGTTGCAGTGCAGGGCATCGCTTTTGATGATCGACTCAACATTTTTTCCCGCAACCCCAGCTGCTGCAAGTTGCAGCAGCTGTTTGTCCAGCAGCTGCTTTACCGAAGTGCGCCAGTTTTGATTCCATGCGGAAAGTTCCGCTTCGGACAAGGGGTTTGAGTGTGCCTGAAATTTTTCCAGTACGCTTTTTTGCTTGGGTGAACGTTTGATCTGCTCTGTATCGACAGCCCTGCCCAACTCAGTCAAGGCATAGTGTTTTTCTGTCTGGATAACGACTGATTTGCCCTGACGCAACGCCACCGGAAATGCGGCGCTGAACACCTCACCCAACGGATAATGGTAATAACCGCTGGCCCAATGCAGCAACGCCAAGTCTTTTGCTGATAATAACGGTGTTTCGTCCAGTATCCGTTCGACGCGTTTTAGCTTGCCGATGTCTATATCGCTATGCTGAACGCATTCAACCAAAAAACCGATTTTCTTAGCCTTCCCGAACGGCACTTCCAGGCGTATGCCCGGTTTTATCTTAGCCAACTCGATATTATCTGGAGCCAGATAATCAAATAATCGATAAATTGGAACGGCAATGGCAACCCTGAAAATCAGCGCATTCCCACTTTGCAACTTGGACATAGTGTTTGAATTATTTTTGATGTTTTGAGGCTAAGTGATTATACATATTGGACTATTCCAGTTACCCACAGAATCTGTGGATAACTTTGTGGGCAAGTGGTTTCTAATAGCCCTTACTTGCGGTTTTTATTGAAGTTTTGTTAATTTGGAAGCTTTTTATGCATCAATTAATTTTATCTATATATCAAATACTTAGATCGTTTTATATCGCAAATATTAACCGTTCTGCTAACCGCATTTTAGTTTTTCTTAACGCTAGCCTAATTTGTGGATTACTTCACAACTTTTAGATATGCATTCCTAAAATTTAGATATACATCTCCACAAAAACGACGATTTATATTTATCGGGGCTTAATGAATTTAATCGTCATCCGGTCGCTTTCACCGATAGCCAGATATTTCTTCCTATCCTTATCCTTGAGTTTTAAAGCAGGCGGCAACGTCCAGACGCCTTCGGGATAATCCTTGGTATCTTTGCTATTGGCATTGATTTCTGATTTAGCCAGAAACTCAAAGCCTGCGTTTCTTGCCAGCGCAATCACATAATCCTCGGTGACATAACCGGATGCCGCCTTGGTATCCTGCGGCTTTAAGTTTGAATTCCTATGCTCGACCACGCCTAGAATACCGCCGGGCTTTAATGCCCTATACATCGCATTAAACACTGCGGCGGCCTGATCGTTTTTCATCCAATTATGCACATTGCGAAACGTCAGAACCCGGTCAGCCGAACCGTCCGGGGCTATCTGCAAAAATTTCGGCGGCTGCAACACGGTTAGCTCAAGCTTGCCGTAAACTTTGGGCTGGCTTTTTATTTTTTCAACAAACGCATGCAAATTCTTTTGAAAATAAGGCTGGTCGGCATCGGCTGAAAAATGCGCGGCATACAGTTTGCCGTGGTCTTTTAGATAAGGCGCAAGAATTTCCGTGTACCAGCCTTCGCCCGGCCAGACTTCGACGACCGTCATGTTGTCTTTAACGTCGAAAAATCCCAACGTTTGCTGTGGATGCCGGTATTTATCCCGGTGCTTATGCTCTACAGAGCGTTGTTTCCCTGCGATTGCCTGATGCAAAGAACTTGGCTTTGCTCCAGCTTGCGACGATAAAAAACTGCCTGCGAGCAAAAGCGTCAATAAAATATTTTTCATGTTCTATTCCAATACGTCATTTTTTACAAGAGAGACCTTTCGCATCAATGCCCTACCGATCTCCCGCTTTATAATTCCAGATTTGCAGCAGGCTTAAGCTTGCCAGCATTAAAAAGGCCAATAATGTCCAGGCGGGCATGCTGAACCCCAGCATAGTCCAATCGACCTTGGCGCAATCCCCGGTGCCGCTGAGCATCAGCTTGACCGTTTCGAACAACGGGAAGTTTTGCAGCACATATTCCAGGCCGGGGCCGCATTCCGGCACCTTATCAGGCGGCAAGTGCTGTATCCAGACATGCCGGGTGGAAATCGCCGCGCCGCACAAAGCCGTGACTGCGCCTACAATGGCATAAGCCGTCACGCCGGTCTGGCCTGGGTTATGGATGGCCGCGCTTAAAAAAACCAAACCGGTCAACAAAATGGCGATACGCTGGGAAATGCACAACGGACAAGGATCCAAGCCGCCGACAAACTGGAAATAAGCGCCCATAGCCAGCAAGAAAACACAACCGAGAAAGCCCAGAAAAAACCAGATTCTCGAATTAAATTTTAACAACTCCAACATGCTCAACCGCCTTTATAAAAAATTTAACTAAATAATAGAACGCGGATGACGCGGATTAGGCAGATTTACGCGGATTTTTAAATCAGTGTTTATCAGTTTAATCCATATCGCGGGCGGGTGTTCTAGTTCAAATATGAGCTAAAGATCCACAAAAAAAATCTTATTAAATCATAAGCAATCTGCGTCATCCGCGTTCTATTCTTTTTTGCCTTTTGCCTTGAACCTTGACCTTATTTAAAAGCCCTGTACATCCCATCCAACACCAGCGAATTCGGGCTAACCATGCCGATAATCTTGTTGTTTTCAATGACCGGCGCCCTAACCAAATTATAGTTGGCAAATAACCTGGAGCAATAGCGGATGTCCATATCGGGAGATACCGAAATCACCGGCTTGCTCATCACTTCATAGACGTTGACCCGATCCGGCGCACGGTCTTTAGCCAACACATGGCGGGCAATGTCGCCGGAATTAATCATCCCGTATTCGTCATCGTCATGCCGTTTATTGACGACCAACACCGAGGTTTTAAGCGACTTCATCTTTTTCAGGGCATCTTCGATGGTGGCAATGCCGTCGATGGTGCCGAAGTCAGCCTTCATCACATCTCTGACACGAACTACAACGCGTGGCGCAATCATATTTTATCCTCAAGTTCCTGGGTTAATTTTTCAACTTGGTGCATGACGCCGACAGCGTCTTCAACATCGATCTGGATGGCAATACCGGTGCCGGGCTTGCTGTCGAATTCCGCAACCTTGGAAATAGCTTCCAGTATGTGGCGGCTAAGATGCTCCTCGACCAGCAACAGCAGCACATCGCGCTGAGTTTCCAAAGTCAGGCCGAAAAAAGTTTTCGATTGCTTCATGCCTTCGCCGCGCGCATTATTGACCACAGTTGCGCCTTTAGCGCCGTTTTCCCGCGCCGTCTCAAGCACTAGGTCGGTCTTGTCGTCTTCGACAAATACGATAATTAATTTGAAATGCATAGTTGTCCTCAGGGGTTGGGTGAAAGACTGCCTTTGTTCCGCCATTGTGCGATTTGAGCATAGCCCAAGACAGCAATGACGGGGAATAAACTGGCAAAGGCGATCAAGCCAAAGCCATCCACTAACGGGTTGCGGCCGGGAATGGCGGAAGCCAGTCCCAAGCCTAACGCGCTAACCAGCGGCACGGTAACCATCGATGTCGTGACCACACCCGAATCGTAGGCCAGACCGATAATCATTTTAGGGGCGAACCGGGTTTGTATCATTACGAGAAAATAGCCCCCGACAATATATAAATAAAGCTCCGAACCGGTAACGATCCGAAAAGCGCCGAGCGCAAGGCCAAAACTCACGCCGATAGCGACAGAAATCCTTAAGCCCCAGGCTCGGATCGCGCCACCTGAAATTTGTTCGGCTTTAATGCCGACAGCCAACAACGAAGGTTCAGCCAACGCAGCCGCAAAGCCAATGCTGGCGGCAAAAATATACGCCCAGTAATAAGCTTGCCAGGAGACGGCCTGCTCAACAGGATTCACACCCAAAAACTCAGGAGTGGTCAACTGCGACGCCATCAAGTCTCCAAGCGGGAACAACGCCAGATCCAGACCTTCCAGAAAAAACGTGATACCCAGCCAAACATAGAAAAAACCGATAATCGTTTTTCTAGGATAGGGCAAAGGTTTTCGGATAACCAACAACTGGAAACCGATAATAATGGCGAGAATCGGTAAAATATTCCGGCCTGTTTCCAACAGCTTCAGCGCAAAATGCATTATCCAGTCGATCATAGGATCATCCCGTAAGCTAACACAAAAATCGTCGCCATCAAGGTCGCAAAAACCACCAGCCCAAAACCGTCGGTCAGCTGATTACGGCCTTTGATTGCTGTGGACAGGCCGACACCCAGAATAATGACCAGTGGGACGGTAATACTGGACGTGGCGATACCGCCTGCATCATAAGCGATACCAATGATTTCGGCAGGCGCGAAAGGTGTCATGACCGCAATACCCGCATAGCCGAACAGAACCGGATAATACACCGGCCAGCCACGGAGTATCCGCAAAACCCCGACCAAAATAGCAAGACCGATAGCCGCCGCGACCGTAATGCGCAGCCCTAACGCATAGCTGACCTTGACCGCCTCGGTCTGTCCTATCCGGTTACTATGGCTGGCAATGGTTGCGGCTTTTTCAGCAACCGAGGCCAGCCCCGGTTCGGCGACTGCTGCGCCAAAGCCCAGGCAGAAAGCAAAGGCCAGCAGCCAGAACAAGCTGCCTTTGCGGGCAAATGCAAAAGCCATCGACTCGCCGACCGGGAACAGGCTTTGTTCCAGCCCCTGAATAAACAGGGTAAGGCCAAAAATGACAAACAGAGTACCGGCGATTAGACTGCCGACATCGGGAACAGGTTGCCTGATAATAAAAACCTGGAATACCAAAACAACCGCAAGGATAGGCGCCAAATCCAGAAAACTGCCGAACAGCTGTTTGATAAAAGGGTTTTTAAACATTCGGGTTCTTTATCCGGGTTCATTAAAATGGTTACGATTATCGCTGCAAATCAACAGAAAACCAGACTAGCCATAAAACTCAAGTTGACTGTCTGCATTTCTCAACAGCTTATAAAAAACAATCTAGCGTTTTAGTAATGCCTTAATGTATTGTATCCTCAAAATCATCACACAGCTTATCAACCAAATCATCCATTTCCTTAAAAAATAATCTCCCACTTTCTGGCGGTTTAGTGCTTTGTAGCGACGGTATAGCTTGGCAAAATCACCATAGATTTCCGCTTCTGATGCATGCGATTTAATTTTGACAATCAGTCGCTCTCCCTCGTTGGCGGTTCGAACATAATCAAAAAAATCTTTAATCTTTGAATCAAAATCCTGGATACTTTTACCAACCAAAGCCTCTTGCTCATTACGCGCAGCAATAATTTGTAGAACATCAAACTGGTAACCGCCCCCATATTCCGCCCCCTCCGCTACTTTGAGTGGTTTCTTTTTCTTTTCTACCGGCTCGTAAGTGACGACCTCAATAATGCCGATTTGATTGTCGAAATATACTTCAATCGGGTCTTTCACATCGGTGCTACGGTGCATCATGTTGTAGAGTGTATTGAACTTGCGCCGGAACAATAAAAAACCCGGCTCACTATACTTGGCATCCAGCTCAATCACATATTCAATGCGATTGGGGATAGTGAATACTGCGCCGCCTTGGCTTTTGTATCTGCGGCAGGTTCCGGGTTAGCCTCAATGTGTTCTTTCAAGCTACTTTCAAAATCCAGATAGCTTTCCGGGTCGTCACGCTGGGCTTGGTCTTTGTAGATACCTAAGAACACCGTAAAAAACATAGCAAAGGGAACCGATTTTTTCAGCTCACTCAGCAGAATATCCAACACCTTCTTATCGCCAAATGGATCAAAGTCACTCACCACCACATCAGAGAAATGCTCAAACGCGTCTTTGATGTTTTGCACATTCACATTATTGTAAGAAAAATCGACAATCTTGCAGTCGTTCTTATATTTAGCTGTGCGGTTGACTCGGGAAGTGGTTTGAATGGCACTAATGCCTTTAATCTCTTTATCCAAAAACAAGGTATGCAATCTTTTCTCATCAAAGCCGGTTTGCAGCTTTGCCACCACAATCATCAATCCATTATTAGTAGACCGTGCAAAGTTTTCCAAAACATTTTCTTCCGATAAGCCGCCATTCTTTCCTGCGGCGCTTTGCTCGTCCTGATTACTTGAATACACCACATGAATCGGCGCTTTGGCATACTTGGCATATTTAGGTTGTTGCACCAGGGCGTTGAAGTGCTTGGCAACGGCATCTTTATATGCAATCGCCGCTTTAATGGAATGCACCGCCAACATCGCCTTGCCCGTGCCGCGTATTTGGCGATACACGTCTTTCACCAACAAGTCCGCCACATACTTGGCGATGGCATCAATGCGCTCACGGTTTTCGTAGACCTGCTTTTTCTGTGCGTCCTTGTATTCTTTTTCGGTGAAACCTTCCAACGGATTACTGGGTAAATCAAACAACATCTTGGACGCCACCGGGACAATATTTTTCAGCGGATTCAGAATGTATCCATCCTCAATCGCCTCTTTCATGGTGTAGCTATCGAAAGGCCGCCACAGTTTTTCACTCTCGGCATAACCGCTGAATTCACCAAAACGCGCCAACACATGGTCATCGGGGGTGGCGGTAAAGCCGATAATCAGGTTCTTTTTGGTGCTGCCTACGGCATACGCCGCATTATCAAACGGGCTTTGCAATTCATCGAAAATACTCAACATTTCTTCATGCTGGTCGCCGCTGTTGGAGCGATGAATCTCGTCAATCAGAAATACAATGCGCAGTTTGGCAAGCTTTTGCAGCACGTCCTCATCCAGCATCTCGCGCACCGAGCCGAATTTCTGCAAATTTACAATCACCAAACGGGTATCGGATGCCAGCGCCTGTTGAAAAGATTTTTTATTGGCAGCCTCCTTAACCATGCGCTTGTCGATATTCATGTTCAGCATCAGTGAATCAATCTGGCTACGCAACTGCAACCTGTCCACCACAATCATGATTTTGTCGTAAACGTATTCACCGTCCCGGCGCAAGTCCTTCAACTGCAATGCAGACCAGCCGATGATATTGGATTTGCCGAATCCTGCCGCGTATTGCATCAGCAAGGAATACACGTTTTTGTTATTGGAATAGGCTTTGCGCTTTTCCAGCAGTTCTTTTTTCTTGGCCTCACCTACGCCCGCCAACTGTTTTTCCAACAGCTTTTCAAAATAATCCGGCTCTTGGCTCGTGCGCCAAAAACTCATCAATCTTGGTCATGATTTTATCGGTGCCGAATTTCTGCTTGGGCCGTGGTGAAATCAGAAGACCTACTTCATTTTTGACTTCTTTCACACCCTTGTTAACGTACACATCGCGCTCAATGAAGTTCTCTTTTTCGATAAATAACGTGCCATACAGCACGGTAAACAGCTCTTTCAGCATCAATAGTTTTCTTGATTAGCTAGATGCTTCAGCCAGCGCTAAAAAGTTCGTCATTCTGGCAGGGACAGATATTTGCTCCTGCAATATCTGCATTCCCCACATCCCTGTGGGTTATGCCGGAATCCAGTCACATGGATGTGAAGCCATGGACTAGCATC
>CAMAUL010000028.1 GCA_945861405.1 Candidatus Methylobacter oryzae
GATGACGATGTTGAGGCAGTCATGCATAAGCTCAATCATCGCCCTCGAAAAACGCTCAACTTTAAAACACCGCATGAGGTATTTTTTTCTGAAAAAGAGAGGGATGCCGCATGATTACTAGGATTGCACTTCGGAGTTGAATCCGCCAGTTAAAAAAATTATTTACCACGAAGAACACGAAGGGCACGAAGAACATAATTGCTTTAATTCAGTGCATTGGAATCTTCGTGTTCTTCGTGGTTATTCTTTAAATTGCGCTAAAATGAATACTTTCATAGTCTCGGCAGCAAACCGCCACACGCATTAATTATAAACTTGAACTCATAATGAATCGACAAGACTACATAGGACAAATAACAGATGCTTTGGCGATTCTTTCTCGGAAGGTTGAAATAAGGGCGTCTCTTAATTTAACCGATATAAATGTTTGTGCCGAAGATTTTTATAAAGACTTGCTAAATTTGGCTTTTGGTTACAAGTTAAGAAATCTAAATGAAAGTAAGCCAAATGCAAAAGCCATAGATTTATTCGATTCTGAGAATCGAATTGCAATTCAGGTAACATCTACTTCGGCTATTGTTAAGACACGAAAAACAGTTACAAAATTTATCGAAAAAGAGCTTTATCGTGATTATGATCGCTTGGTTATTTTGAATTTAGTTCGCGTGACACCGCACAAAGAAAAATCAATTGGAATAACTGGTATTTTTCAAATAGACACTAAACAAGATATATGGGATTACAATGATTTAGCTCGTAAAATTAGTAGTAAGGATTCAGCAACATTGAAAAATATTGCTGATTTTTTGCATAAGGAATTGAAATTAATTCCTGATTCTAAATTACCAAAAGAAGTACAAACTATTATTGCCCTGATAGACCACCTTAGTAATTGCATTTATACTGCTACCGATGAAATATTTATCGAAGAGCCTGATCCAGAAGGTAAAATCTACAAACGCTTTGCTGAACATTCTGGCTTTTTAACACAGACATATTCTGAACTATATAATGTATATATCTCAAATTTAGAGACCGTTAAAGAAATGACTGATATAGGAACTGTTCAAGTCGCGAAAATGGCTTTATATCTTAAAACATATAGCGATAAGGTATTAACTGAGTCCGATGGAAATCCTAAAGTTGCCTTAGATAAAATTACACAAGAGTTTGCACGGATTGTTGGACAAAAAGGCATAGAATACGATGAAACAGCAATAACGTTCTTTCTTGTTAATGAACTTATACGATGCAATGTTTTTCCTAAAAATGAGGCAATCAATGGCTAATTTATTTTCAAAAGATGAAGACCTTTTTAAATCTTCGCCTTACATTGGAGCAGAAATCCTTAAATTACTTGAACAATCAGGGCAGCATCGTATCAGTATTTTTGATGTGGCAAGTAAATTAAAAAAGAAAAATAAATTGGGCGTCAGAACTATTTATTACGGAATGTTATTTTTATACTCATTGGGTATTATTGAATTTGAAGCGCCTTACTTAATTTCAAAATGTTAAAACTACATCGCCTATATAGTGAGCCAGAGTTATTTGAGCCAATTATTTTTTTAGATGGCATCAATCTCATTTTCGGCGAAACCAATGAATCATCTGTGAAAACCAATGGTGTAGGTAAATCGCTGTCTATTGAGTTTTTAAATTATTGTCTATTAAAGAAGTTTTCTGAAAGTCGTGTTTCTAAAATCCCATCTGATGCTTTTTCTCATGATACTTTAATTTGTTTAGATTTTTTTATACATGGTCAAGCAATAACTTCGAAACGGAGTATTGAAAATCATGAATGTCCTACCCTAATAATTGAAGGTGAATCAACTGAATATTTTAATATTACAGATGCGACAAATCAGCTGACAAATCTTTTATTTGGTTCTGCCATTAATTATGAGCATCCTTCTTTTAGAAAAATTATTGGTTTACTCATTAGAGACGAACGATCAGAATTTAAATCAATTATTAAATGTTACGATACAAGTAAAAATATACCTGCCGATTATACCCCTCATCTCTATTTACTAGGTATAAACCCCTCCTTATATCATGAAGCAAAGGATCTTCAAAAGGAAATAGATGATACGACTAAGGCTAGTGGGAAACTAAAAAAAGATGTAGAGAGCTTAACCGGAAAAAGCTTTAAAGAAGCTAATTCAGATTTAAATGAACTTACTGGGCAAGTAGATAAAATAAAGCATGAAATGGATGCGCTTGAAAATGCAAAAAGTTTCGAGATAGTTAGAGACGAGACTATTGAGCTTGAAAAAGAATTAGACAACCAGAAAGCACGTGCTGGAGTCATTAAGTCTGAATTATCAAAGATTAGGCTTTTTAAAGGTGATAATTATATTGATGATTCAGAAGTTGCAGACCTTTATGAACGATTTAAAAAAGGTCTGGGCGACATGATTAAACGCGAAATACAGGAAGTAACCGCGTTTAAGAAAAAAATTGATAGTTTTCAACAAACATTAATTGAATCGCGTAAAGAATCCTTAGTTAATCAGCTAAAGGAAGTTGATAAAAATATTAAAGCATTGGATATTCGTTATAAAGACAAGCTTAATATTATTGATAAAGAAGGCGTTTTAAAAAGCTTAAAAATAACTATTTCTACTTACCAACATAAATTGGAAGAACAATCTCGACTTTCTTCCTTTATCAAAAAACATAATGAATATGAGCATCACATTAAGCTCACCAAGCAAGAACGCAATAATAAAATTACAGTTTTAGATTCATTGGTTATTGATGCTAACCCAATTAAAGTTGCGTTTGAAAAATATATTCTTGATATTCATGATTATGTAATGGGCAATAGGGCATGCTCGTTCAATATTGAAATTAACAATAAAAAAGAGGTAGTTAACTATGAGTTACGCATCCATGATGATGGGAGCCATAGTAATGAACGCGAGAAAGTCTTTTTTTACGATATTGCTATGCTGTTGACTCCTGAAATAGCTGAGCGTCATCCCGGACTATTAGTGCATGACAATATATTTGATGTTGACCAAGATACTTTGATTAAAAGCCTTAATGTTCTTGCTGAAAATACTAGTGCTTTAGAGAATAAACAATATATTTTAACGCTTAATAAGGACAAGCTCCATGCTGATGAAATCAAGTCATTGAAGATGGATGTAAATAATTATAAGGTAGCTTCATTTACAAAAGACAAAAGATTTTTGAGAAAACATTATCAAGAGCTTTAGATAAGTAGGGGGCGTATCGCGCACCTTACCGAACTTCGACAGCTCGAACAAATCTCCACGCGTTCCAACTGCGATTCCTTAAATTAAGAAGCGTGATTCGCCGCAGGAATTTTTTGTGGGGTCAGTCGGTAGCCCATTGCGTGCATAATGGCGTTTACGCTGCTAAATTGCGGATTGCCGTTTTCCGAAAGGGCTTTTTGCACACCCTTGCGGCTTAGGCCGGAAACTTCAGCGACTCGGCTTACTCCTTTCACTCGACTAACCACGCGCAGGGACGACAGCAGGACGGCGGTATCGCCGCTTTCGGCATATTCGTCGAAGAGGACGGTAATATAATCGTCAACTTCCTCGGGATGGTCGCGAAGGTATTGTTCTTCAACTTCGCCAATCGTTCTATAAGTGCTCATGGTTTAGATACTCCTGCCAATAGGTTTTGGCTTGTTCAATGTCTTTGCTTTGGCTTCCCTTGTTGCCGCCGCAGAGCAGGACGACGATTTGGTTGTCCTGTTCCCCGAAATAAACTCTGTAGCCGGAACCGAAAAATAATCGCAATTCGCTAACCCCTTCGCCGACTGGTTCACAGTCTCCATAGTTGCCTTGTTGCAGACGGGAAACGCGGGCAAGGATGCGTTTTCGTACGATGGCATCCCGCAAGCTATAAAGCCACTCGGTAAAAGGCTCTTTTCCGCTTTCCTTGGCATAGACGATAACCCGCTTTGGCATTGTCGTGTCGGTCACTGGCTTATTCCTTCGATTTATATCAAGGCGAACTTTAGTACGCAGTAATTTTGAATGCAAGCTGTTTTTTCTAATGGAGATTTTATTGGGGGAAGCTGCTATTTTTGGCTGGATGAGTGCTGAAATACATAATCCGAGGACGCAATGGCCTTAGCCGTATTGCACCGGATGTTGTGCTTTGAAAATAGCATATTGCACCATAGGGAAAATCCGTGTAGGTTACGCAAAGCGATATGACTGTTAACAATGAGAAGCTGATATGCCTGAAATAGCAAGATTTTACGGGATCGTGATAAAGCTCTTTTTTGGAGATCATCCGCCGCCGCATTTTCACGCGGTCTTTGGTGAGTATGTTGGCTTGTTCAATATTGACACTCTTGAAATGGTAGAGGGCGATCTACCCAACAGGGCTAAGAAAATGGTCATTGAATGGGCTAATATGCACAAAAACGAGCTGAAGCTGATGTGGGAGAATCAAGAGTTTCACAAGCTGCCGCCGCTGGAGTAAGAAATGAAATGTCCAAAGGTAAAATCGGCTGTAGCCATTGATGAGCATACGCTGATGATTGAGTTCGATAATAATCTAAAGAAGAAGTACGACGTAGCGCCGCTACTTGAAAAAGAGATGTTTTTTCCGTTAAAAAATCCCGCATTATTCAAAGCTGTAAAAGTTGAACAGGGGGGGTACGCTGTCATTTGGAGCGCTGATATAGATATTAGCGAATACGAGTTATGGAGCCATGGACAATTAATGCTTTAAGGGATAATAAGAACCTGCATTCGTTAAGCGTATAAAACCTGATGCCCTCAAGATGTTGCTCAGCTCTTCGTTAATTTTCATAAGCCTCAGTGCTTCACGGATGGAAGTTGGGAAAAGATTTTCAACCGCGAAAAACACTTAAGTTAATCGCAAAGTTTCGCTAAGTTTTTTAGCGTTACTTTACGGTAATAATTTTAAATCCTTCTTCCTTTCTCATTTCTGCGAGCATCGATGCTGGCTCACGGTTGAGAATGCCTCGTTTTTGTGGTTTAATGCCATCGATTTACGTCTTAATGCGCCTCTTGTTTTATTTGTACTTGAAATAAAAGGATGGGATCAAAGCAACTTGATTGGAGAGCAGGCTCACACTATGCAATTTAGTATTAAAAAAGGTTTGGATCTACCGATTACCGGAGAGCCAGAACAGCTTATTAGGGATGGCAATAAGGTTAATTCCGTTGCGATTCTGGGGATGGATTATGTGGGCATGAAGCCTACCATGATGGTTGCTAAGGGGGACATGGTCAAGCTGGGCCAGGTACTCTTTACCGACAAGAAGAATCCTGGTGTCAATTTTACTTCACCCGGCGCGGGCGAGGTGAAATCCATTAATCGCGGCGCTAAGCGGGTTTTGCAGTCTGTTGTTATCGAGCTGAGAGGCAATACTCAGGAGCTTTTTGCTAAATACAAAGAGTCCGAGTTAAAGAATTTATCGGTGCAACAGATTAAAGAGAACCTGTTGGCATCCGGCTTGTGGACGACGCTGCGTACCCGTCCTTACGGCAAGATTCCTACGGTAGACAGCAAGCCGCGTTCAATTTTTGTGACGGCTATCGACACCAACCCGTTAGCGGCAGACCCTGCGGTTATCATTCAAGAGCGCAGAGACGATTTTGCCAATGGTTTGACGATTATTTCCAAGCTGACGGAAGGCAAGACTTACGTGTGCAAGGCGACCGGTGCCGAAGTTGCAACCGGCGACGCGCCTGTAACTGTCGCCGAGTTTTCCGGCCCCCATCCTGCGGGCTTGCCCAGCACCCATATCCATTCAATTGATCCGGTCAGTATCGATAAATTCGTCTGGCATCTGGATTATCAGGCGGTGATGGCTATCGGCGCGTTATTTACCACCGGTAAACTCAATGTTGAGCGCGTTGTGTCATTGGCCGGGCCGACTGTTAAAAGGCCGCGATTGATTCGTGCCCGAGTCGGTGCTAACACTAATGATCTGGTTGCCGGTCAGGTGGAGGAGACAGTTGAAAATCGGGTGATTGCAGGTTCTGTGCTTTATGGGCATCTTGCTGCGGATTGCATGGCTTTTCTGGGTTGCTATCACAATCAGGTTTCGGTGTTGCAAGAAGGCCGTGCACGCGAATTGTTCGGTTGGATAGTGCCGGGTAAGGACAAATATTCGGCGCTGAATGTTTATACCTCCAGCGTTGACCGTAAGTTGAGCCGCAAGTTCCCGTTAACGACCGATAAAAACGGCAGCAACCGGGCGATAGTTCCTGTCGGTATTTATGAGACCGTGATGCCGCTGGATATTTTGCCGACACCGCTGTTAAAAGCGCTGGTGGTCGGCGATTCGGATCAGGCTCAATTATTAGGCTGTCTGGAGTTGGATGAGGAAGATATGTCCTTGTTTACGTTTGTGGATCCCGGTAAACATGACTTCGCGCCTGTTTTGAGAGCGAATTTAACTAAAATTGAGAAGGAAGGATAATGTCGCCTAGAGATATTTTAGACAGCATAGAACCGTATTTCACCAAAGGTGGGCGGCTCGAAAAGTATTACGGTCTCTATGAGATGGTAGATACTTTTATTTATACACCGGCGGATGTAACGCGCGGCACTACGCATGTTCGTGACGGCAACGACTTGAAACGAACCATGACTTTTGTGGTTATTGCGACGTTTTTTTGCATCCTGATGGCCTTGTATAATACAGGCTATCAAGCCAATTTAGCGATGGCAACGATGGGTCTGGAACAGGCTCCGGGTTGGCGCAGTATCCCGATGGCGGTGTTCGGCTACAGCTCGATGAATCCGTTTTCGAACCTGGTTCACGGCGCGTTGTACTTTTTGCCTATCTATATAGTCACGTTGGCTGTCGGCGGTGTCTGGGAAGTATTGTTCGCAACCGTTCGCGGCCATGAAGTGAATGAAGGCTTTTTGGTATCGTCAATGCTGTATACGTTGATTATGCCGCCCGATATGCCTTTATGGCAGGTGGCTTTGGGCATTTCTTTCGGTATCGTTATCGGCAAGGAAGTGTTCGGCGGTACCGGCAAAAACTTCCTGAACCCTGCGTTGACTGGACGGGCGTTTTTATATTTCGCTTACCCTGCATCCATTTCCGGCGATTCGGTTTGGGTTGCCGTTGACGGCTTTACCGCAGCGACGCCTTTAGGCTTGGCGGCAAATGGCGGTCTTGATGCGGTTTACGCGGCTAATTACAGCTGGATGCAAACTTTTTTCGGTTTTGAACCGGGCTGTCTGGGCGAAACATCAACACTGGCTATTTTGATTGGCGCGGCCTTCCTGTTGTACACCAAAGTGGCATCGTACCGGATCATGGGCGGTGTATTTGCAGGCATGGTCGCGACTTCGTTGCTGTTCAACTTTATCGGCAGCGATACCAACCACATGTTTGCGTTGCCTTGGTACTGGCATTTGACCATGGGCGGTTTTGCGTTCGGCATGGTTTATATGGCGACCGATCCGGTCAGTGCCGCGATGACCGATACCGGTCGCTGGATATTCGGCGGGCTGGTTGGAGCCATGACGGTATTAATCAGGGTTGTTAATCCGGCATTCCCGGAAGGAATTATGCTGGCAATTTTGTTTTCCAACATGTTCGCGCCCACGATTGATTATTTCGTCATTCAGGCCAATATCAGAAGAAGGATGAAACGTCATGCCTAAGTGTGAGCAATTCAATAAAATTTGCGCCAAGCTGGATAGCTGTGAGCATTACCAAAAATTCAGGGTCTACTGGGATAAAGTCCTTGCCATGGGCAATGACAGCCTGGAAAAAACCATCGCGATTGCAACTGCGCTTTGCTTGGTTTGCGCGGTTCTGGTTTCATTTTCTGCGGTCGCCTTAAAGCCGCTTCAAGTCCATAACAAGGAACTGGACATGAAGAAGAACATTCTCGATGTAGCAGGTTTGCTTCAGGAAGGCAGCGATATCGACAAGGCGTTTGCGGAAAAAATCGAAGCTAAAATCGTTAACCTGGAAACAGGCGACTATGTTGAGGATATGAATCCTGCCGAATACGACCAGCGCAAAGCGGCGAAAGATCCTGCTTTAAGCGCCGCCATTCCGAAGGAAAAAGATATTGCTCATATCCGGGTCAAGGCTAAATACGCCAAGGTCTTTTTGGTGAAAGAGGCCGGTGCGCTTAAGTCGGTTATTCTGCCGGTACACGGTTACGGTTTATGGTCAACGTTATATGGCTTCCTGTCATTGGATCCAGATGGACAGACCGTACAAAGCATCAACTTTTACGATCAGGCGGAAACTCCGGGATTGGGCGGTGAAGTGGTTAACCCTAACTGGCGCGCACTGTGGAAAGGCAAGAAAGTCTATGCCGAAACAGAGCAGGCTGGATCGGAAAAAGGCCTGATAGAGGCCGCCGAGATTGGCGAACCTGCGTTGAGCCTGATTAAGGGCGTGGTCGATAACAGCAAGCCGGGTTCTCAATACCAAGTCGATGGTCTGGCGGGCGCGTCGTTAACCAGCACCGGTGTGACTAATCTGGTCAGATACTGGATGAGTAAAGAAGGTTTTGCCCCGTATATAGCTAAAGTAAGAGCGGTTAAAGGAGTTAAGTCATGAGTGAAATTTTAAATGATGAAACCAAGAAAGTACTGATAGAGCCGTTGGTTGACAACAATCCGATTACTTTACAAGTTCTGGGTATTTGTTCGGCGTTGGCGGTGACTTCGCAAATGTCGACCTCGCTGATTATGGCGCTGGCGTTGACGTTGGTGACGGCATGTTCCAGTGCGGCTATCAGCGCGATCAGAAACCATATTCCCGGCAGCATTCGGATCATTGTGCAAATGACCATTATTGCCTCGTTGGTTATCGTGGTCGATCAGATACTGAAAGCTTTTGCTTATGAAATCAGCAAGCAATTGTCGGTATTCGTCGGCTTGATTATCACCAACTGTATCGTGATGGGCCGTGCCGAAGGTTACGCAATGAAGAATCCGCCTTTAGCCAGCTTTATGGACGGTATTGGCAACGGCTTGGGTTACAGCTTGATTCTGATTACCGTGTCTTTTATCAGGGAATCATTAGGTTCAGGTAAATTACTGGGTATTGAAGTCTTCAAGCTCACCAAAGATGGCGGCTGGTATGATCCAAATGGCTTGATGTTGTTACCACCGAGCGCGTTCTTTATTATCGGTTTGATTATCTGGGCTGTCCGTCAATGGAAGCCGAAACAGGCAGAAGCTGCGGATTTCAAAATCCTGTCGATAGCTCATGGTGAAGGAGGGCATCACTAATGGAAGCTTATATTAGTCTATTCATAAAGGCTGTCTTTATTGAAAATCTGGCGCTGTCCTTCTTTTTGGGCATGTGTACGTTTATCGCGGTTTCCAAGAAAATATCGACAGCGATGGGTTTGGGTATTGCGGTCATGATGGTGCAAATCATCACCGTACCGGCCAATAACTTTATTTATCACGCCTTGTTAAAGGAAAATGCTTTGTCCTGGATGGGCATCACCGGCGTTGATTTAAGCTTTTTGGCGCTGTTAAGTTGTATCGGCGTGATTGCGGCGTTGGTGCAGATTTTGGAAATGATTTTAGATAAATTCTTTCCTGCTTTGTACCATGCGTTAGGCATATTCTTACCTTTAATCACGGTAAACTGCGCGATTTTAGCCGGCAGTTTGTTCATGATCGAACGTGATTACAACCTGCCTGAAAGTGTTGTGTACGGCGTAGGTAGCGGCTTCGGTTGGGCGCTGGCTATCACCGTGATGGCCGGTGTGCGCGAAAAACTCAAATACAGTGATATACCTGCTGGTTTACAAGGACTGGGTATTACCTTTATAACTGCGGGTCTGATGTCGCTTGGCTTCATGGCTTTCTCTGGAATCCAACTTTAAGGGTGCGACATGCTTGAAATTCTATTAGGGATTATTATTTTCACAGGCTTTGTGATTGCGCTGGTATTTGTGATTATCGGTGCGAAAAGCAAATTGGTCGCTGAAGGGGATGTTGAAATCCTGATCAATGATGAAAAGAAAATTCATGTACCGGTAGGGTCAAAATTATTAACCGCGTTGGCTGATAACGGCTTGTTCGTTTCATCGGCTTGCGGCGGCGGCGGTACTTGCGGACAATGCAAGGTTAAAGTGCATTCAGGCGGCGGCGAAATTTTAGCCACCGAATTAAGCCATATCAGCAAGCGGGAAGCGGCTCACGGCGAGCGTCTTTCTTGTCAGGTTTCGGTTAAGCACAACATGGACATTGAAGTCGAAGACAGCGTATTCGGCGTTAAAAAATGGGAATGTAAGGTTAAATCGAACAAAAACGTTGCTACTTTCATTAAGGAACTGGTGCTCGAATTGCCGAAAGGTGAGCAAATCAAGTATCGCGCAGGCGGTTATATTCAGATCGAATGCCCTCCTTATGTCGCCAAATACAGCGATTTCAACGTCGAGAAAAAATTCCGCGACGATTGGGATAAGTTTAATTTGTGGCGTTATGTGTCCGATGTAAAAGAACCGACGTTACGCGCTTATTCGATGGCCAGTTATCCTGAAGAAAAAGAAATCATGCTGAACGTGCGTATTGCGACGCCGCCTCCCGGCGCATCGGATAGCGTGCCGCCCGGCATCATGTCTTCTTACATCTTTAGCCTGAAACCGGGAGATAAATGTATTGTTTCCGGGCCTTATGGCGAGTTTTTCGCTAAAGATACTCAAAACGAGATGGTCTTCATCGGCGGCGGCGCAGGTATGGCGCCGATGCGCTCGCATATCTTCGATCAATTACGCAGGCTCAAATCCAAGCGTAAAATGAGCTTCTGGTATGGCGCTCGTAGCAAACGCGAAATGTTCTATGTGGAAGATTTCGATATGCTGGCCAAGGAAAATGATAATTTCGAGTGGCATGTCGCGTTGTCCGATCCGTTGCCGGAAGATAAATGGACGGGCTATACCGGTTTTATCCATAATGTGCTTTTTGAAGAATACATCAAGAACCATCCAGCTCCAGAAGATTGCGAGTTTTACATGTGCGGGCCGCCGATGATGAACTCGGCGGTCATCAAGATGCTGTTGGATAACGGCGTAGAGCCGGAAAATATCCTGCTGGACGATTTCGGCGGGTAGGGGCAACCCTTGTGGTTGCCCATAAAGGGTCTTTATAAGGGGTAGCATCAAACAAAACGAGGAGTGCGGCTAGACCCGCTCCTCGTTTTTTTATTGTAGGCCTTTAACTATTTTACGAGGTGATACCATGGCTTATTTTCTAGTGACTTTTGTGTTTATGGCTGTAGTTATTGCGATTATGGCGATAGGCGTTATTTTCGGCAGGCGCGCGATTAAAGGCTCCTGCGGCGGGGCTGCGAACAATGCGGATTGTGTTTGTGTGGAAAAATGTGATAAAAGAAAGAAGCTGGAAGCGGAAGCGAGTTTGAATCAAGGATCGTAAGTTATTTTGCAATAACAACAATCAGGAGATCACCATGCTGGCAAAAATTACTGTTGAAGATTATATGTCGAAAAGATTGGTTACGCTTGGCAAGGATACCGAGGTGATTGATGCCGTAAAGAAATTATTGGATCATAAAATCACCAGCGCCCCGGTTGTCGATCAGCGGGGGTACTTACTGGGCATGTTTTCTGAAAAGGACGTGATGAACATTGTTTTGGAAACTGTTTACAACCAAAGCATGAGCGGCAAGGTTGGCGACTATATGACAACAGAAGTCATTAGCGTTGATGCCGACTCCAGTATTGTAGATTTGGCGGAGAAGTTCCAGCAGACTTCAGTCAGAAGTTTTCCGGTTTTTCAGGGTAATGAACTGGTCGGGATAGTCAGTCGTACCGATGTCTTAAGGGCCTTGGCTTCAAATAATTAAAATTTCTGTTTGTTTATAACCGCTGCTGCGGCAGTTCCCGCATGGCTAGTGGACGAATCTAATGAGCAGCACGCAAAGCTTTTATTGGCACGATTACGAAACTTTCGGTACTGACCCTCGAAGAGACTGGCCAGCCCAGTTTGCCGGGATTCGTACCGATTTTGATTTTAATGTCGTAGATGACCCTTTAGTCGTTTACTGCAAACCGGCGGCAGATTGCCTGCCTAATCCCGACGCCTGTTTAATTACCGGCATTACCCCACAGCTTGCCGAACAAAAAGGCGTTTGTGAGGCCGAGTTCATACGCCAGATTCATGACCAATTAGTCCAGCCCAATACCTGTACTTTGGGCTACAACAGCCTTCGTTTCGATGATGAGGTCACCCGCAACTGCCTGTATCGCAATTTTTACGATCCTTATGCAAGGGAGTGGCAAAACGGCAATTCCCGTTGGGATTTGATTGATGTACTCAGGGCGGCCAAGGCCTTGCGCCCGGAAGGTATCGTTTGGCCGGTTAACGGGGAGGGTGGCCCCAGTTTTAGGCTGGATCAACTTACTCAAGTCAATAACATCGCCCATGAAGCTGCGCATGATGCGCTGTCTGATGTTTATGCCACAGTGGCAATCGCCAAATTAGTCAAACAAGCCCAGTCCAAGCTTTACGAGTTCCTGCTGCAACACCGGGTTAAGGTCGAGGTGCTTAACTTGCTTCAGTTTGGCAGCTTTAAGCCTGTGGTGCATATTTCAGGAAAGTATCCCGCCGTTAAAAACTGTTTAGCCGTTGTGCTGCCTGTTTGCAAGCATCCTACCAACACCAACGGCATAATCGTTTATGACCTGTCCGTTGATCCGGGGCCGATGCTTAGCTTGTCAGCGGAAGAAATCCAGCAAAGAATATTTACCGCAACGGCTGATCTGCCGGAAGGCGTGGCAAGAATTCCGCTAAAAACCGTGCATATCAACAAATGTCCGGTCTTGGCGCCGGTGTCGGTTATCAGGCCGAATGATGCAGAGCGTCTCCAAATCGATCTGGCACAATGTTATGCCAACATCGACAAGATTAAAGCCGCTGCCGGATTGGCTGAAAAACTGGCGACTGTGTTTAGCGGTCAGAGTTACGCCGAACAGGACTCCGATCCCGACCTGGAAATATATAGCGGCGGCTTCTTTTCTGAAAACGATAAAAAGCAGATGATTAAAATCAGGGCTATGCCGCCTGAACAATTGTCCAAGTCTGCATTCAAATTTACCGACAGCCGCTTGCCGGAAATGCTGTTTAGATACCGCGCCAGAAATTATCCCCAAACCCTGAGCGCAGATGAACAACTCAGGTGGAATACATTTTGTATTGACCGGTTAACCGGGCGTCAGGTGGGCGGCGGTATTTTGCTCGATGATTATTTCAGGCGATTGGAGGAGCTGCGTAGCGCCGACAATGTAAATGCAGAGATTATTAACGCCTTGGAAGCCTATGCGCGTGAAAAAATGGCGGTGTTAGGCATAGTCTAATGAAATAGTGGTTGCCAAATGCTGAGAATGCTCTATAATGCCCAGAATCAATCGCGGGGTGGAGCAGCTTGGTAGCTCGTCGGGCTCATAACCCGAAGGTCGTAGGTTCAAATCCTGCCCCCGCTACCATATAGAACTGCACGGACAGATATCTGCTCCTCGGTAATTGCTCCTGCATTACTCTACCTCCTGCAGTCGTGCAAAATCTGCATTCGCCACATCCATGTGGCTTAAGCAGGAATAAGATGGCCGAATGAAGCGGTTGCCGGGAACCCCATTTTGGGGTTTTTTATTTTCTGGGCTTTGGTGATTAAAAGCTCAGTGTGGTTGTTAATGGAAGAGCCGAAGGCTCTTTTTTTTTGTGCGAAAGTAAGTGAGGAAAAATGAAACAGGCTCCTGAGCATTTGGTTAATCTGATTGAGCCAATTGTTGAAGGTTTAGGTTATGAATGCGTAGGCATTGAATATAATCCTCATCCTAAACATGGGTGCTTAAGAATCTATATTGATAGCGAAAACGGAATTCTGGTTGAAGACTGCACTAAGGTCAGCCATCAAATCAGCGGGGTCATGGATGTGGAAGACCCTATATTAGGCAACTATTCTTTGGAGATTTCTTCGCCGGGCGAAGATCGGCCTTTCTTTAAAGTGAGCCAGTTCGAACGGTATATTGGCAGTACGGTGTCGGTGCATTTATTTAAAGCCATCGATGGACGTAGAAAAATTACAGGCCTGATCGAAAGAGTTGAAGGCGACATTATTACCCTTCGACAGGCTCAGGACGGGCGCTTACAGGAAGGCGATCAGGTTTTTGAGGTTCCATTTATCGCGATGAGCAAAGCGCGTTTGGTTCCTGAGTCCCGTGTATTTAAACAAAGCATTGAAAAAGGAGGACGCAGTGGCAAATAAAGAAATTTTGTTGGTGGTGGATGTTTTTTCTAATGAAAAAGATATTGAAAAAGAGATTATTTTTGAAGCCATAGAATCCGCATTGGAAGCCGCTACAATCAAGCGTCACGCGAACCAAATTAAAGCCCGTGTCAGCATCGATAGAAAAACCGGCGACTACGTTACCTATAGAGTCTGGGAAGTGGTTGATGCCAACCCTCAAATTGACGGCGATGTGGAGTTTCCGGAAACGCAGGTATTGCTGGAAGTTGCAAGACTTGATAATCCGGATGTCCAAGTCGGTGATCTGGTGGAAGAAGAAATCGAATCCGTCGATTTTGGACGCATCGCGGCGCAAACGGCCAAGCAGGTTATCATTCACAAAGTCAGGGAAGCCGAGCGCAAGAAAATTGTTGACGCTTATCAGAGTCGCGTGGGCGAACTGATCACAGGTATCGTCAAGCGTATTGAAAAGGGCAGCGTCTATCTGGATTTGGGCGGACATGTAGAAGCGTATATTGCCAAGGAAGACATGATTCCGCGTGAAGCCATTCGTATTGGCGACAGAATCCGGGGTTATTTGAAGGATGTGCGTTCAGAGCCGCGCGGCCCGCAATTGTTTGTTAGTCGGACGGCACCTGAATTGCTGATTGCGTTGTTTCGCCTTGAAGTGCCTGAAGTGGGCGAGGGCATGATCGAGGTGATGGGGGCTGCGCGCGATCCCGGTTCCAGAGCCAAAATTGCGGTCAAAGGCAATGATCCCAGATTGGATCCGGTTGGCGCGTGCGTCGGCATGAGAGGTTCGAGAGTGCAGTCGGTTTCGAATGAACTGGCCGGAGAGCGCGTTGACATTATCCTTTGGAATGCTAGCGAGGCTCAGTTCGTGATTAATGCGATGTCGCCGGCTGAAATCCAGTCTATCGTTGTCGATGAAGATAGACACAGCATGGATCTGGCGGTCAGCTCGGATAATTTGTCCCAGGCCATAGGCCGCGGCGGACAAAATGTACGTCTTGCCACGCAGTTGACGGGTTGGGAGCTGAATGTGATCGATGCCTCCAAGGCGGAAGAAAACAGCGAAGCCGAGGCTGACAAAATAAAGCAGTTGTTTGTCGAGCAGTTGGATGTCGATGAAGATATTGCCTTGATTCTGGTTGAAGAGGGTTTTAATACGGTTGAAGAGATCGCCTATGTTCCGGTCAGTGAAATGCTGGAAATTGAAGGCTTTGACGAAGATCTTGTTAATGCGCTCAGAAGCCGCGCTAAAGATGCCTTGCTGATTAGCGCCATTGCCGCCGAAGAAAAAATAGAAACGGCGGAGCCCGCACAGGATTTGCTGGAAATGGAAGGTATGGACAAGGATTTGGCTTATGATATGGCAAGTCACGGCATTATTACGATGGATGATTTGGCAGAGCAGGCGGTAGATGATTTGTTGGGTTTTGCAGGAATGAATGAAGATCGGGCGGCAAAGTTGATTATGAAGGCGCGTGAGCCTTGGTTTGCTGAGGAACAGGCGAGTAGGTAAGGGGGTTGAAATGAGTAATAAAACGGTACGGCAATTAGCTGAGGTGGTAAAAATACCTCTGGAACGACTATTAGAGCAGCTGAAAGAAGCGGGATTATCTGCCAGCGCCCCTGATGATGTCATCAATGAAGACGAAAAGATGCAGCTGCTTGCGCATCTGCGCAAACGCCATGGCAAGGATGAGGGCGAGGCCGAAGGTACGCTGAAACGGGTGACGCTAAAACGTAGAACTGTGAGCGAGCTGAAGCAGGCCAGCGCCCCCGGCAGCACAACCAAAACGATCAGCGTTGAAGTCCGCAAACAGAAAACCTATATCAAGCGTAGCGAAGTCGCCGATACTGACGAACAAAGAAATCTGGATTTGGCTAAATCCGCTCTTAAAGAGCAGGTGGCGCAACAAGCCGAAACGGCTCCGGCAGTTGAAGGGCAGGTAAAGGCAAAAGAAGTCGTTTCAGAACAAAATATAGAAGTTGTAGCAGTGCCCGAAACTAAACCTGCTGTCGAAGTCGTTATTGAGCCTTCATCCCCGGTAGCCGAAGAGAAAATTGAAGCCCTGTCGATTATTGAAGAACAGGCAATTGACCACGAACAACCGCTTAAAGCCAAAGAATCGTCAGAAGCCAGAAAAAAACAGCAGGAAAAAGATCAGCGGCTTGAAGAGTCCATCAAAAGAAATGCTGACAAGGTAAGGCAGCAGGCATCTGCCAAGCAAGAAACGCTGCATAGAAAAAAACAGGAAGAGGGATCTGGCGGCAGAGACAGCAGAAAACCTAAGAAAAAAGGCAAGAAGACCGAGCGGGTCAATGTAAACTCCGACGGCAAGCATCAGTTTGAAATGCCGGTTGAACCTATCGTAAAAGAGGTCGCCATACCGGAAATGATTATGGTGTCCGACCTTGCGCAAAAGATGAGCGTTAAAGCCGCGATGGTGATCAAACACCTGATGAAGCTCGGCATTATGGCGACTATCAATCAGAGCATAGACCAGGAAACTGCGGTCATTTTGGTTGAAGAAATGGGTCACAAAGCCATCATGCAGAGTGATGACGATCTTGAGCAGGAAATGCTGGCCGAGGCGCAGGAAGAAGACAACCGCGTGGAATTACCGCGAGCGCCGATTGTTACCATCATGGGGCATGTCGATCACGGTAAAACCTCGTTGCTGGATTATATCCGTAAAACCCGCGTTGCAGCAGGTGAAGCGGGCGGAATTACCCAGCATATCGGCGCCTATCAGGTCAAAACCGATCACGGTTCGGTAACCTTTTTGGATACGCCGGGTCACGCGGCATTTACCGCCATGCGTGCCAGAGGCGCGGATGTTACCGACGTGGTAATTGTCGTGGTTGCAGCCGATGACGGCGTGATGCCGCAAACCAAGGAAGCGGTTGAGCACGCAAGAGCGGCCAATGTGCCGATTATTGTGGCGATGAATAAGATCGATAAGCCTGACGCGAATCCTGAAAAAGTGATGCAGGAGCTGTCTACCATTAACGTGCTGGCCGAAGAGTGGGGCGGCGATGTGCAGTTCCTGAAGATTTCGGCAAAAACCGGCGAAGGCATCGACGACTTAATCGAAGCTTTAATTGTACAGACTGAAATTCTTGAGTTGAAAGCGCCTGTTGAAGGCGCGGCATCCGGTATCGTTATTGAATCAAGGCTTGATAAAGGTCGCGGCGTCGTGGCTACGGTGCTGATTCAAAAAGGTACATTGGAAAGCGGTCAAATGGTGCTGTGCGGCCATGAATACGGTCGTGTTCGAGCCATGTTTAACGAGAACGGTATCGCTATTAAAGAAGCCGGGCCTTGTGCGCCGGTTGAGATTCTAGGGCTTTCGGGGCCACCGAATGCCGGTGATGAATTTTTAGTGGTGCAAAACGAGCGTATCGCCAAAGATCTGGCCAAGCATCGCGAAGACCGCAAAAAACTGTCCCGCCATGCCGTGCAACATGCCTCTAAACTGGAGGACGTATTCTCCAGAATGGCCACAGGTGAACTTGCCAGCGTCAACTTGGTGCTTAAAACCGATGTTCAGGGCAGCCTGGAAGCATTGCGTAGCTCTTTGATTGCGCTATCGAATGACGAAGTCGAAGTTAAAGTTGTTTTCGGCGGCGTGGGCGGCATTAATGAAGGCGATGCAAATTTGGCCTTGGCTTCCGGTGCGATTCTGATGGGCTTTAATGTCCGGGCTGACGCGACCGCTCGAAGACTGATCGAAGAAAAAGGCATCGACCTGCATTACTACAGCATCATTTATGAAGCGATTGATGAGGTCAAAAAAGCCATCAGCGGTATGTTGGCTCCTGAAATCAAAGAGCAGATTGTCGGTCTTGCCGAAGTGCGCGATGTATTTAAATCGCCAAAATTCGGCGCAGTTGCCGGCTGTATGGTCATTGACGGTTTTGTTAAGAGAAGCTTGCCGATACGGGTTCTGCGTGAAAACGTGGTGATTTATGAAGGGCAGTTGGAATCTTTACGTCGCTTTAAAGATGATGCGGCCGAAGTCAAGATGGGCATGGAATGCGGTATCGGGGTGAAAAATTACAACGATGTGCAGCCCGGCGATCAGATCGAAGTGTTTGAACGTATTGAAGTAAAGCGGGAACTGTAACCTGATGGCAAGAGAATTTGGCCGTAATGCCCGCGTTTCATCGCAGATGCAAAAAGAGCTTTCTTTGGTTCTGCAACGCGATATTGACGATTCCAGGCTGGGCTTTATTACCATTAATGAAGTTGTCGTGACTAAAGATTTGGCCGTTGCCAAGGTGTATGTCACCGTTTTGAATGTTGACGAGGCGGGCAAGAAAGCCAACGTTAAATTGCTGAACGAGATGTCGCCGGTGATACGCCATCAACTTGCCAAAAGGATGCGTTTGCGGCATATCTCTGACTTGCGCTTTCATTACGATGATTCGTTCGATACCGGGATGCGGGTTGCTGAGTTGCTGAGTGATGTGGATAAACGTGACGAAATAAAATAGAACACGGATGACGCAGATTGGACGGATTTACACGGATTTTTAAAAAATCGTAGGGTGCGCTGTGCGCACCAAGGGTGCATTAACTTATGATTAAGTCATGGCGTAGATAAGTGAAATTCACGCAGCAATTTTGGTGGATGCGCTACGCTTATCCACCCTACCAGTCTGATAATGAGATGAATAATTATTTGGCAAAAATAAAACGCCATAGATTATATCTGTGTAAATCCGTTTAAATCCGTGTCATCCGTGTTCCATTATCATACATGAGCAAACGCAAATCCGGCCTTAACATCCACGGCATTTTGTTATTGGATAAGCGCCTGGGAGTTTCTTCAAACAAAGCCTTGCAAGAAGTCAGGCGCTTGTTTAATGCCAACAAGGCTGGGCATACCGGCAGTCTCGACCCATTAGCCACCGGCTTGTTGCCGCTTTGTTTCGGCGAAGCGACCAAGGTGTCGGCGTTGATGCTCGATGACAATAAACGTTATCAGGTTGTGGTTCAGCTCGGGGTGATGACCGATACCGGCGATCTTGAAGGCGCAGTGATAGAGACTAAGCCTGTGCCTGAGTTATCTATTGACGATGTACTATCCTGTCTGGAAAAATTTACCGGCGAAATCGATCAAGTTCCCCCTATGTATTCGGCTTTAAAGCTTAACGGCAAAAAGCTTTATGAACTGGCACGGGAAGGTATAACTGTTGAACGTAAAGCCAGGCATATCACCATATTTGAACTGAAGCTGCTGACGGATTCCCATGCTTTAGCTCGGGAACCGGATCAATTGATGCTCGAAGTCCATTGCTCAAAAGGCACTTATATCCGCTCGCTGGCCGAAGACATCGGTTATTTTCTGGGCTGCGGCGCAACGGTAAAGGAATTGCGGCGACTGGAGGCGGGGCAATTCAACATTGAAAACGCCAGAACCATCGAACAGTTGACGGCAATGGATCAGCCGAGCCTGCTTCAATGCCTGATTAATGCCGATAAGCCGCTGGAAGCTTTGCCCGCCGTGCAGTTGACTGATGAACAGACTATCTGCATAAAGCACGGTCAGTTACTCGACCTCCTTGCGCTCCCAAGCTGTAATGTGGGAACGAGGCAGGGCACGGTGCGCATGTATAATGATGCCGTGTTTTTAGGCTTGGGGGAAATGCGTTTAGATGGTAAACTAGCACCGAAAAAGTTGTTTAATATGTAAGGGCGGATTCGTCCCTACAGCAGAAGAATACACCGGCTTCTACACCCTATCGTGGAAGCAGTGTAGTTAAGGAGTCGCCAATCATGGCGGCTTTATTTTTAATTTTTAATCTAAATAGGGATTACAAATGCCATTTACAGCAGAACAAAAAAAAGCGGTCGTTGAGGCCTATCGTCAATCAGAAACCGACACCGGTTCGCCTGAAGTACAAGTCGCTTTATTGACAGCGCACATCACTCATTTGACTCCGCATTTTGCAGAACACAAAAAAGACAACCATTCACGTCGCGGATTGTTGCGTATGGTTAACCAGCGTCGCAAGTTGCTGGATTATCTAAAGAATAAAGACCTAAACCGTTACCGTACGTTGATTGAACGTCTCGGGTTACGTAAATAAAAGAACAAAGAAACGGCACATAACTTTGTGCCGTTTTTGTTTTACACTTCATGGATTGAACAACAATCAATTAACCAACCTACGCAAAGGAACCTTATAGTGAACCCTATCAGGAAAGAATTTCAGTACGGCGATCGACTCGTTAAATTAGAAACTGGTGAAATAGCACGTCAAGCAGACGGCGCTGTGATGATCGATGTAGATGGTACGACACTGTTGGTTACCGTCGTCGGTAAAAAACAGGCAAGCGGCGGCGACTTTTTCCCGTTGACGGTTAACTACCAAGAAAAAACCTACGCAGCCGGTAAAATACCCGGCGGTTTTTTTAAGAGAGAAGGCCGTCCCAGTGAAAAAGAAACCTTAACCTCTCGCCTGATTGATCGGCCTATTCGCCCTCTTTTCCCCGAAGGCTATACCAATGAAGTGCAGATCATTGCAACTGTCGTTTCACTCAATCCTGAAGTCGATCCCGAAATTCCAGCTTTGCTAGGAGCCTCTGCCGCATTGGCAGTTTCCGGTTTGCCGTTTAACGGCCCGGTAGGCGCAGCTACAGTCGGTTACAAAGATGGCGGCTATTTATTAAACCCAACCCCTGCCGCATTAAAAGAATCTAAACTGTCCTTGGTCGTTGCCGGAACCGCACATGCCGTATTAATGGTTGAGTCTGAAGCCGACAATCTGTCCGAAGAAGTAATGCTGGGCGCGGTTTTGTTCGGTCACCAGCAAATGCAGGTTGCCATCAACGCTATTAACGAATTTGCAGCGGCAGCCGGTGCAGGCGTTGTCGAGTGGGTCGCTCCTGAAGTGAATGCCGAACTTAAAAAATTGGTGACTGCAGAAGTTGAAGCGGGCATTAAAGCCTCCTACCAAGTCGCTGAAAAACTGGTCAGACAAGAGCAGTTAAAAGAGATCAGAAACGCCGTAGTCGAAAAACTGGTGGCGAATGGCGAGTATGCAGAAAGCGACATACGCGGCATTATCGAACACCTGGAATACAGCATCGTGCGTAACGCTATCCTAAACGAAGGCAAACGCATTGACGGACGCGCTTTAGACAAGATCAGACCGATTACTATCAGAACCGGCGTATTGCCAAGAACCCATGGTTCGGCACTGTTTACCCGTGGCGAGACCCAAGCTATTGTAGTTGCAACACTCGGCACACAACGCGATGCTCAAATCATTGATGCGCTGGCTGGCGAGTACAAAGAACCATTCATGCTGCACTACAACTTCCCTCCGTACAGCGTTGGCGAAACCGGCTTTGTCGGCTCGCCCAAACGTCGCGAGATCGGTCATGGCCGTTTGGCCAAACGCGGCGTCGCCGCCGTGTTGCCGAACATGGAAGAGTTCCCGTACACCATCCGCGTAGTTTCAGAAATCACCGAATCAAACGGCTCAAGCTCTATGGCTTCGGTTTGCGGCAGCAGCTTGGCGTTAATGGATGCCGGTGTGCCGATCAAATCGCCGGTTGCCGGTATCGCGATGGGTCTGATTAAAGAAGGCGACAGCTTTGCGGTATTGTCCGACATCATGGGTGATGAAGATCATCTGGGCGACATGGACTTTAAAGTTGCAGGTTCCGTAGACGGCATCACCGCGCTGCAAATGGACATCAAAATCGATGGCATTACCGCAGAAATCATGAAGTCAGCTCTGGAGCAAGCAAAACACGGCCGTTTGCATATCCTGGGCGAAATGAACAAGGCGTTGTCCGCTACCCGCGAAGAAATGTCCGATTTCGCGCCGCGTATCATCACCTTTAAAATCGACCCGGCCAAAATCCGCGAAGTTATCGGCAAGGGCGGCGCAACCATCCGCAGCATCACCGAGCAGACTGGCGCCAGTGTTGATTTGACCGATGACGGCATCGTCAAAGTGGCATCCGTCGATAAAGCAGCCGGTGAAGAAGCGCGTCGCCTGATCGAGGAAATCACCGCCGAAGTTGAAGTCGGTAAGGTCTATGAAGGCAAAGTAGTCCGATTAATGGATTTTGGCGCGTTTGTTACCATTCTGCCCGGCAAAGACGGCTTGGTTCATATCTCGCAAATTTCAGATGAACGCGTTGATAAAGTCAGCGACAAATTGAATGAAGGCGATGTGGTCAGGGTTAAAGTGCTCGAAATCGACCGTCAAGGCCGAGTCAGATTGAGCATGAAAGAAGTTGAAACGGAATAACCCGTATTGTTGCCGCTCTTAACACGAGCGGCTTTAAGGGTATAAAAAAGGGGTTGTGATTCGTCACAATCCCTTTTTTGTTTGGCTGTGTACGAGGTGGAGCATTAGCTAATGCCGGTCAATCCGCAAAAAACTAACCGTAAATAAAAATGATCAGCGACAGCCAAAAAATACAAATAGCTAAAAATTTCGCGAAGTTACACCAAACCCAATTTACTGCATGGACGCCTACTAAAGATTATCTGTCAGATGATGAGCGTTATTTGACCGTTTATGACGGCCTTATGATGGGTGTTTACGGTGATTGCTATGGTGTTAACGCTCTAAGTATGACGAGGATGATAATTTAATCCAGGAAGCTACCGAATTTGAAGTGGAGGTTGAAGGGTTTGGGGCGACAGCGGAGCAGGCGGAAGTATTCTGTTTTGAAATAACCAGCGAACTGACAGGGGCGAGTAAATTCATTGAAGATCATGGCAGGCATGGTGATTGGTAGCCTGGATGGAGCTTGCGGTACGTGTCAAAGATATAATTCTGTTTAATCATCAACTGTTAGGCCAGTTTCATTCGCAGGAGTAGAATGTGCAATCACACTTTTATTTCTGGAGACAGCATGAACTTTCATATTGAATATGAGCGCGAAGCCGATGGCCGCTGGTTGGCGGAGGTTCCTGAAATCCCCGGCGTATTAACGTATGGTGCCACCGCTGACGAGGCAATGGCTAAAGCCGAAATATTAGCCTTACGCGCACTGGCCGAGCGCATCGAAAACGGGGAAAGTCGCCCCATGCCAATCAACATTGAACTTGTTGCTGCATGAGTCAGTGGCCTGCAACAAAGGCCAAACGTGTTCTTGCCGCTCTGCTCAGCATCGGGTGGGAAATCAAGCGTCAATCAGGATCACATCACACGTTAGCTCAAACCGGCTGGCCTGATTTCGTATTCGCTTTTCATAACAGCGAAGAAATCGGCCCTCGTATGTTGGCTCGTATTTCAAAACATACCGGGCTAAAGCCCAGTGATTTGTAGTTCTAAATTATCATTTAAGCGGAATGCTACGCTGACAGCGTAGCCATTACTAAAAAATACAAGCTGTCTGTTGCATTTTGCTGGTTCCCAATCTCCAGATTGGTAACCTCGAAGCGAAGCTCCGCTTCCAAAACCGGATTCCCAAGCTTGAGCTCTCATCGTTTTATACACAAATGCCTACGGTACACCGTCATTCCGGCAGGAATTGCCGGAATCCAGAGCACAGGGATGTGAATGCTTGATTTAACTAAGCAATTCCGCGTTGCAAGGCTTGTTACCTGTTTCGGCATTGCCATCCATGGCTTCTGGATCCCGGCAATTCCTGCCGGGATGACGAATCGTCGTGTCCCCCACCCAGGCACTTATGTATAACGATGAGAGCTTGGGAACTAGCGAAAATTTAACACCATAATTGAAGAATAGAAATGTCAGATATACCCTTGTATGGGATTATAAATCACGGTTTTTTATTTAAGGTAGGTGATGTGAGCTTGGCGAACTCCAATCTACGTGCTTTTCCATATCCAGTATTAGAAAGCCGATATTTCCTTTTGCCGTCAATTAACTTGATTTCAAAATAAGGATAAAACCTCTGGTTGAAATAGCGGCTTACATTATTTTTGCTTTTGGGCTTACCGTCTAAAGACTGATTAAGCATATGAGAAATTTCCGTCGTTGTGAAATACTCTTGGCTTGACCATTTATCCAGCAGAGTCAACAAAATCAAACTTTCCAGCGTACCTGCCGTTAAATATCCGGCATTATTCGCCATGTAACTACTCTGCTGGTTTTGGATATAGCGAGTTTCAAAGTTGTTAAAAAATTGCTCAAGGTTGCTATTGTTTTCAACCCGATTAGGCATAAAGCGTCTTTCCAGCTCCTCCAGCCCCATTGCGGCTTGCTGCGCATCACGCCGATCAAAGGTCTCCCGATTGGCCGCTTCATCGTCACGTTGGCGAACACCAGAACGTTCAAAGCGTAATGCCGCATCGGCGGTGACATAAACGACTACAATGGGATAACCGCCCATGTAATAACGCTGAAACCAATCCACTTCCAAAGGTGAGCGAAAACCGGTTATAACAACCGACCCTGCCTTGTTTGCCTGGATATTGCGTAAGATTTGCTCGGCGACAATCTCCGGCTGATCGTGTAATGCCTGTTTGGCAAAATCGCCGATGTTCACAGAAGAATCGACACCGTGGCGTTGGTAATGGCTCAGATGCATAAAATCGCTGGCTTCAATATGGTAATAGCCATAACGTTCTACCAGATATTCGGCCAGCGTTGTTTTACCGGCGCACGATGGGCCGCAAATAATAAATAGCGATTCCTCAATCTCCAAGTTATTTTGTACGGCCAGCTCGGAGCGGCAATTGATTATCTTGTTCCGCTCCAAAAATGCCAGCATATTACGAAATGCTTGAGCACGGAAATCATATTGATTTGCTTCGGCAATCGGTAACATGCTGATCGGAAGTGAACAGCTGTCAGGGACAAACCACTTGCTGAAGGTTTTGTTATCCAGCCACGGATACATGGGATTAGTATCAAAGACCTGTTCTTTATCGACGATACAGCCGACGACACTACTGGTAAATTGGAGGTAATTGGTATCGCTAAAATTTGGCGGAAGATGCAGTACCAGATCGGAGCGAACGGTAGCGCAACGGTTGTTTCCCAATGCCTTCAATTGGGCATCCAGCGTGGCAAAATTAGTTTCCGCCATCCAGTATTTTATATCCAGCCCCGGCGTTTCCCGTTCAGTGCTCAAAGCTTCAATTGCGACGGAAGTATCTTCTATGAAGAACAAATTGTTTATGTTTGAGGCAAGCTTCCAGCGCGTTAAAGCGTCCTGATAGCTCAACTCTATCAATTGTTCGCGGTCGTAGATGCGCGGCTCAATATAAGTGGCACCGAATGTTTTTTCCCTAAATCCAGTAATCAGCACATCGTAGTTGCGGCAAAGATAGCGGGCATGAGCCAATTTAATTGGGCTGGAGGTGAAAAAAACAATTTCAAGCATCGATCAATTTCCTCCCGAAATTAGCGGGTCGCGTCAGCAACCACTCGCAATCAGGGCGGGCAAGCCGCATCTGATTGACGATCTCCGCGACATTGTCGGCCAGAAAAAACAGACTGGGGCCCAAGCTGGACATACCCACTGCCTCGGCACCCTTGGCATAAAGCGCCTGTTCAATTTCGATTAGCGCCACCCCGTATTCCAGTCGTTCCGCCTTCTTCCAGGCACATGCCTGAACGGCTCTCAAGGCATGGCAGAATGTCGTCCGATCAGCATCACGAATCGCCGCATACAAGCCAAAAAGCGAGTGATACAAGGTTTCGTAAACCGCCTCGGCAGGCAATGGACACGTCCGCTCAAAGAAAGCCCGTTCATCGGCTTGTGACTTATGCGGAATGGACAGCGGCATACAAATACCGATCTCCCAGTCCGGCATAGGCAGTTGATCGAGCAGCAGCGGACGGGAAGCAGTTGCTTGATGGGAAGGTGTATGGGAGTTATTGTCGGCGGCACGGCCTAAATCGAAAACGCAGCCGCCGGAAAAATAGCTGTGAATGCCGACGCCGGAAGTTCCGCCGCGCCCTGATGCGGCAACTAATTCCTCAGGCGTTGGGATAGAACCGTTCAACCGGTGCAGGGCTTCCAGGCAAGCCAGGCTGATTGCAGAGCCGGAGCCGAAACCAAAATGTGGACGCATGTTGCCGCTAATAGCGATTTCAGCAGCAACAGGGAAATCATGCCGTTGTTGTTCTGCCTGTAATAGCGTGACTAACCGTTTTAGTTCGTTGTCGCCTAGCGGAATAACGCGTTGATCGTCGATAGCAAAATCGGCATTAGCGAAAAATGTCAGTTCGCAGCTTGGGTCGGCAATGGCAAAACCAAGCCCGCCGTTGATTCGATACTCTCCATTGTGCATGGCGATAAGTGTTAAGTGGAGGCGGGAATGCACCGATATTGTTAATTTGTGGTTCTGGTACATCCATCCCACTCATTATTGAAATAGGCTTCGTAATATTTGGCTAATTGACTGTCACGTTTTAAATGAATTGCTGGGGTATCTCTACTATCAACATCTGGAAATATTGGGCCTACGATACATCCATCATCAATTATTACTATGCTGTGAGCTGGTTGATGAATATAGTATTTATATTCAAAATTAATATTGGAAGATAACTGTTTCAGTTTATTTTCTGCTTCCTCCGCTTTTCTTTTGTGTCTGTTATCTAATATAGACTTGTCGGCAATTAGAATTTGAACTTTTACTTTTCCTTCTAATGCCTTTAACAATACTTTTTTATTCTCTAGTGCATTTGGGTTTTCATTAGCGAAATCATCGAGAAAACTTAGTGCTGTAACACCTTGAATTTTTATTTCTTTCTTAGCCTTAGATATAAGATCACCGTAATAAACTGGATCCTTACGGTCAGAAAGAATCTTTTTGATTTTCAGCTCATTATATTCGTCTATCTTTCTAAACTCATACCAAGACAACCATATCTGACAAGAAACAATAATAAAACCTGTAAATAGACCAGATATTATTCCTGATCCTTTTGCAGAATTTGAAATATCAGTAAAAAATAATAGATAACTAAGTATTGAAACTATAAATACTAAAACAACAAAAGTTATATTAATAAGTTTTGTGGGAAACATCCTTTTATAATCAGTCATCGGTTACTTCCAATAAATAATAATTCAATTTTCTTCTCCTTAGCTAAAGCATGACATAAATCTTTTTTTAGAACGTTTACATGTTTGAATGTCTTTCTAAAATGCTCGGTGATTTCTTCTTCTGAAGGATGCGCCCCTGCTAAATAAGAAAGAACCACAATAGACTGACTATGTTTATTAATTACATCAAACAGCCGCTCACGAAACTCACGTTTATTTTGCCATTCACTGATATGTGAAATTGGTTTAAACGCATTAATAGATGAGTTTTGATTAAGGGCTTTATTCCATTCCTTATATTTGCTTAAGCCCTCTAAAAAATGATATCGCTTCAGATAATCTTCGTTCGATCCTGATAGCCCTACATAAGGCGGATCAAGATATACAAGATCATAACCTGTATCTAATCTGGAAATATCCCCATGCGGCAAAATATTAACCACTTGTTTTGCAGGCTTAATAACTTCTTGAATATCTTGAAAGCTTTCTTTCATTAGATCAGAAAACGTTTTTTCCCAAGTGACCCAATTACCAAATGAACGGGTAACGTTACAGTTAAGCCGCAGGTTTAAATTAGCTCGATGGAACAGATTAAATGGCCGCTTTTTTAAACAGGCTTGAAATAAACAATAAAAATAAATGTTACGTTTAGTTGGGTCGGCTGTTTGATGAATGGCTTTGGCCGCCCCATCCAGCCAGCGATTTTCTTCATCCGTGTAATACATCCCGGAAAAAGTTTTACTTATAAAGCCGTCATTCGGCCTGATTTGATCGATAAAAGCGTAAGCCTCGGCAATTTCGGCAAAAGGCATTTCATCCGCCAGCAATGCCCGAGCGGTAATCGTGTTGCAAAGCAAACCATCGTGGAAATTGACTTGTTTGCCCATTGCTTTGAACAGCAGCGAGACACTGGCGGTGCCGCCAAAGCCGTCCAGCACAGTATTAAACGGTAAATCTTTCAGGGCATGATAAATCCAGCCGAGTAACCGTCGTTTGCTGCCGTAATAACGGGTTTTTGGAAAACGCGCTATTATAGAATCCATATCATCGGTTAACGGCGACTTAACTTTCTGGGCACCCCGCTCAGTCGCAGTAATTGTTGATTCAAAATAGTTGGGGTGTTCAAATTTCATGAATTAAGGATTCTAGTTTCGCCGGGTTAGCTTAGCGTAACTCGACATTTGTTGCCGCGCGAATGTGTTGGGTTACAACAGCGCAAAAGGAGCGCCTCGGCAATTGCTCCTGCATTGCTCTACCTCCTGCATCCATGCAGTCGTAACCCACCCTACGGAGTTTTGCTTTACGCATAAAGCTCTTCCACTACCAACGTTAAGTCAATCGATTCCAAGGTAACGCTCTGTTTTGCGCTGAAACTTTCACGCTGCCACTCGGTTCGGCGGCGGTAGATTTCCAGGTAGGGCGAGTCTTGAGACAGCAGAACATACTCCTGTAAACATTCAATCGTTTGATAAGCCATCAGTTTTTCGGTGCGGTCGGTACGTTGGGTAGAATCGGACAGCACTTCCACAATCAAGCAAGGCTGCTCGTTGTAATAACGGTCAGCTTCTTCCTCGCAGGCGACTTGCACATCCGGGTAGTAAAAACGCACGTCTTTGCCACGCTGAGTTTTCACTTTCATGTCCGATTGAAACGGCTCGCAACGGGTGTCTTGCAAATGGTGATCCAGGCGAGTCATAAGGCGGCGTACCACACGGTTATGATCACGACTAGCCCCGGTCATTGCGTAAACTAGCCCATTAACAAACTCATGGCGGGTGCCGGTATTGTTATCGTTTTCCATCAACAGATAAGCTTCGGGCGTGAGTATGGGGTCGGGTACAGCAAATGCCGGGTTAGTCATATTAACTCCTTATCGGGACGATAATTTAACGTAGCATCATTGACGGCAACTACGGCGCGTAGTGCGTTTCAATATAGCGTTGCACGATTTCCTGAAACTCTTCGGCGATCCGGTCGCCTTTCAGCGTGACGGTTTTTTCGCCGTCTTCATAAACCGGCGCTACCGGGGTTTCGCCGGTGCCGGGTAGGCTGATGCCGATATTGGCGTTTTTGCTTTCGCCCGGCCCGTTGACCACGCAACCCATCACCGCGACTTCCATGGTTTCAACGCCTGGATATTGGGTGCGCCATACCGGCATTTGATCGCGTAGATAGCTTTGGATGTCCATCGCCAGTTTCTGGAAATAATCGCTGGTGGTGCGACCGCAACCGGGACAGGATATAACCATCGGGGTGAATGACCTAAAACCCATGGTTTGCAGGATTTCCTGACCGACTATCACTTCCTGGGTTCTGGATGCGCCGGGTTCCGGTGTCAGGGAAATGCGGATGGTGTCGCCGATGCCTTGCTGCATGAGTACCGATAAAGCGGCGGTCGATGACACGATGCCTTTGGAACCCATGCCCGCTTCGGTCAGTCCCAGATGCAGTGCATAATCGCAACGGCTTGAAAGATCCTGATAGATTTCGATCAGTTCCTGTACGTTGCTGATTTTGCAGGACAGGATGATTTTGTCTTTGCCCAGGCCCAGTTCTTCGGCTTTGGCGGCGCTTTCCAGCGCGGACAGCACGATTGCCTTGCGGGTGACGGCGGCTAAGGGTTCGGGTGTTTGTAGGCTTCTGTTTTCATCCAGCAATCGGGTCAACACCGCTTGATCCAAGCTGCCGCCGTTGACGCCGATGCGCACCGGTTTGTTGTACTGGCAGGCGAATTCAATCATTTGCTGAAATTGCGGGTCACGGCTTTTGCCGCGTCCTACATTACCCGGATTGATGCGGTATTTGTCCAAAGCTTGGGCGCAGTCCGGGTATTTTTCCAGCAGTTTATGACCGTTAAAATGGAAGTCGCCGACGATGGGGGTCGAGTTGCCTTTTTTGTCCAACTGGTTGCGGATTTCAGCAACGGCTGCTGCCGCTTCCTCGGAATTGACCGTGATGCGGACAAGCTCGGAACCGGCGGCGGCCAGTTCGATAATCTGGTTTACGGTTGCGGTAATATTGGCGGTATCGGTATTGGTCATGGATTGGACGACGATAGGCGCGCCGCCGCCGACTTTAACATTGCCGACTAAAACTTGATGGGTGATTTTTCTTAAAGCGTGAGACATATATAAAATCTTTTGAAAAAGGTTACAGTTATCTGGAAGAATTTTGTTAAATTATACGCCGATACAGGCCATTGAGTAGAGTTTAGTGTGAGGATAAATTATTTTTCCGATTTACATTTGGAGTTCGGATTGCTGGAAGCGCCCGATAATGAGGCCGACATTATTGTCGCGGCAGGTGATATCGGTATTGGCACGCAAGGCGTGGACTGGCTTAAAACATTGAATAAACCGGTTATTTACGTCGCCGGAAATCATGAGTTTTATACACATGAATATCAACAAATGTTGCAGTCGATCCGTAAGCAATGTGCAGGCGGCAATGTGCATTTCCTTGAAAACGATTACCTCATATTTCAGGGGGTGCGTTTTTTAGGCTGCACATTGTGGACTGATTTGTTTGTTGAGGGCGACAAAAAAGCCGCAGCTTTGGGCAAGGCTTTAAATGATTTCAGACGAATTCAATTTGATGATAAGGCTTTTGACGCTATAGAGTTTAGTCAGTTGTATCAAAGCTCGAAGGAATGGTTGGAGCAGCAATTAGCAGAGCCGTTTTCCGGAAAAACGGTCATCATAACGCATCATGCGCCTTCCCAGTGGAGTTGGAATGAGTCGCCTAATGAACTTAGGAAGCTGGCGTATTGCAACGATTTGAAATCATTGCTGCATGAATACGAGATTGCGGCCTGGTTCCACGGCCATGTACACAGTCCGGTGGATTACCGTATAGCGGATGCCAGAATATTGTGCAATCCCCGAGGTTATGTCGGTACAAAAATCGTACCCGGTTTTGATCAAAACAGAATGGTGGATATTTAAGCTTACTGGTTGGTCTAGCCAAATTACAAACCACGAAAAGGAAGAAAAATGATGACGAATAGCGTCGTGAAAATTCTGGTCGCAGGTCTCGTTGGCGGCTTTATTGGTAATGGGGTGCTGGGCGCCTTATTTTCCAGCTCTCCGATCCAGGCGATACTTTACAACCCCGAATGGCAAAGCCAGCTCTTTATTGAGATCACTCCGAAACGAAACATACCGGTCTCGGTCGTCGGCCTTGTTATATTGAGCATTATTCACGCTTGGCTTTTCAGCGTTTTCATGCCCTCGATACCCGGAAAAACATGGCTGAAAAAGGGGCTGTTTTGGGGGTTGACGATTTGGTTGATGTTTTGGTTGTTTCAGGAATGGTTTATCTACAACACGTTGCTTGGCGAGCCGCTCGTTCTGAATGTTCTCGAACTCACTATTTTGATGCTGGGTTCCTTGGTTGAAGGAATCGTCATTGCGTTTTTCCTGGCTCGTAATGCGGCTTCGGCGGTTAGCACTGAACCTAACAAAAGCACAGGCATTAGATGTAGCCAGGAAAATACAACAACTGGTTCGCACAGAAATATCCGACAGCGAGGCAGAGGGCATCTCGCACCTTGTACAAAGCGGGAGAAAAGTTGAAGCCATAGCGCTGGCTAGACGTACTCATGGCTTGACGGTTGCGCAAGCCAAGGACTTTGTCGAGAGAAATGACGGCTAGTACTTCGCTTAAGAAACTGGCTTATTGTAATGATCTGAAATCATTGCCGTATGAATATGAGATTGCGGCCTGGTTTCACGCCCATATACACAGTCCGGCAGTTTATCGGATAGAGGGTGCCAGAATATTGTGCAGTCCCAGAGGCTTTCGGTACAAAAGTCGTACCCGGTTTTGATTAGAACAGGACGGTGGATATTTAGGCTTATGCCGACAGGTCGATTTGGCTGCCCCGTTGGTCTTTATTGCCATTTTGGGTGTTCAAAGCTTGCTTTGGCAGATCAAAGTCGGCTTTGTGGATAGGGCCTGAGTAGTTACGATAAATTAACGTATAATGCCCTCATTTTATCCGGCTGTTTTTGATGTCCACCCACGATCTTATCAAGCAACTCACCCAACAGTTAGCGCATTGCCTTAATCAGGACAAGCCCGTATTAAAGCGACAGTTAGACCGCTGTCGCAGCAAAAATTCATTAGAAGAATTGTCCGCGTTGGCAAGCAAGATTGAAAGATCTGTTGCGGGCCGCAACAAACGCCTAGCCAGTTTCCCCGTGCTTACCTTTCCTGATTTGCCGGTCACCGGTAAGAAAGACGACATCGCCAAGCTGATACAGGAAAATCAGGTAGTGATACTGTGCGGTGAAACCGGCTCCGGCAAGACGACTCAGTTGCCCAAGATTTGTCTGTCGATAGGCCGGGGAGCTGCCGGATTTATCGGTCATACCCAGCCCCGGCGGATTGCGGCGCGCACTGTTGCCGACCGCATCGCGGAAGAGCTTGGCGAACCGATGGGTAAATCGGTGGGTTACAAAATCCGTTTTAACGATAAAACCCACGCCGAATCGTTGGTTAAGCTGATGACCGACGGTATCTTGCTGGCCGAATCGCAAAACGATCCTTACCTGAATCAATACGACACCATTATCATCGATGAGGCGCATGAGCGCAGCTTGAACATCGATTTCCTGATCGGTTACATGAAGTGGCTGCTGCCCAAACGGCCCGATTTAAAGCTGGTCATCACCTCGGCAACCATCGATACGCAGCGCTTTTCCACGCATTTTAATAACGCGCCGATTATCGAGGTATCGGGACGGACTTACCCGGTGGAAATGCGTTATCGGCCTATCGAGCAGCAGGATGAAGAGGATGATGAGACTGGTGATGAACTGCAAAACGCGATACTCGATGCGGTTGACGAGCTTTACCGGGACTTGCGCGGCGACATCCTGATTTTTCTCAGCGGCGAGCGGGAAATCAGGGAAACGACCGATTCGCTGAAAAAACACCATCCGACCCAATATGAAATTCTGCCGCTGTATTCGAAACTCAGCGTCAGCGAGCAGGAGCGTGTGTTCAAGCCCAAGGGCGGGAAAATACGCATCGTGCTGGCAACCAACGTCGCCGAAACCTCATTGACGGTGCCGGGCATCCGTTGCGTGATTGACACCGGCCATGCGCGGATCAGCCGCTACAGTCATCGCAGTAAAATCCAGCGTCTGCCGATTGAACGCATCTCGCAATCTTCCGCCAATCAAAGGGCCGGACGGTGCGGGCGTGTAGCAGAGGGTATTTGCATCCGGTTGTATTCGCATGACGATTATTTAGCCAGACCGGAGTTTACCGAACCGGAAATCATGCGCACCAATTTGTCTGCGGTTATTTTGCAGATGATCTCGTTAAAGCTTGGCGACATTGAAGACTTCCCGTTTCTGGAACCGCCCGAAGACAAAATGATCCGCGACGGCAAAACCGTGCTGCATGAAGTCAACGCGCTGGATAAATCGGGCCAGCTGACCGAAGTGGGCAAGCAGCTGGCCAAATTCCCGACCGATCCCAAGCTTGCCAGAATGCTGATCGCCGCCGCGCACGAGCATTGCCTGACCGAAGTCGCGATTATCGTTGCCGCGTTGAGCGTGCAAGACCCGCGCGAAAAACCTGCCGATAAAATGCAGCAGGCCGATGCCAAACACGCGGCGTTTCGCCATCCCGAGTCCGATTTTTTAACGCTGTTGAATATCTGGAATACGTACGAGGAAAAGAAAAAACACCTGTCCAACAGCAAGCTGCGCAAATACTGCACCGACAATTTCCTGTCTTACATGAGGATGCGCGAGTGGTTCGACATCCACGCGCAAATTATGCAGGTGGTTAAGGGCGATTTAAAAATGCATCCGAATACCGATGAGCCCGGTTATGACCAATCCGCCGGGAGCGGATTGGCACGCACAGCGCTCGAAGAGGAACGGGCAGGGACAGCCGCCCGTTATGAAAAAATCCATCGCGCCCTGTTGCCGGGCTTGCTGTCCAATATCGGATTTCGCCATGAGCAATATGAATATCTGGGTGCGCGTGGCCTTAAATTCTTTATATTCCCCGGTTCCGGCCTGCATAAGCTAAAGCCCAAGTGGATCATGGCGGCGGAGCAGGTCGAGACCAGCAAGGTTTATGCGCGCAATGTCGCCCGGATCGAGCCGGAATGGATAGAGCAATGCGCCGAGCATCTGGTCAAGCACAACTATTACGATCCACATTGGGAAAAGAAAGGCGCTCGCTGTATGGTGTCTTCACGGACTTTGTTGTACGGCTTGACGCTGCAAGCCGGGCGCAAGATTCCTTATGACCATGTAGAGCCCAAAGCCGCACGGGAGATTTTTATCCGCTCGGCGCTGGTCGATCATGATTATTACAGCAACGCGCCGTTCTATGTCGCCAACCAGAAGCTGCTCGAAGAAGTGGGCATGATCCAGCACAAAGGCCGCCGGGTCGATCTGGTCGAGGATGAGCAATGGCTTTATGAATTTTACGATAACAAACTGCCGCCCGAGGTGGTCAGCGGCGTTACCCTGGGTACCTGGCGCAAAACAGCCGAACGCGCCAATCCCCAAATCCTGTTTTTAACCAAGGAGGATTTAACGCGGGAGCAGGAGCAAGACTATGTCAATGAATGGGATTTCCCGAACACGTTCCCAAGCCAGAGCTTGGGAACGAGGGGCAACCTGACCATTCCGCTGCAATACCGGTTCGAGCCGGGGCATGACGAAGACGGCGTGACCGCGATTATCCCGGTGCATCAATTGAATCAGGTCTCGCAAACGGCTTTCGACTGGCTGGTGCCGGGCTTGCTGGAAGAAAAATGCATCGCCCTGATTAAAGCCCTGCCCAAGAACATCAGGAAATATTTTGTGCCGGTGCCTGAGACGGTCAAACAATGTCTTGAAATCGAGCCGGATTTTAAAGGCTCGTTGCAGGAATGGCTGGGTAACCGCTTAAGAAAATTGACTGGCGAGGCGATTCCGTTAAATGCCTGGAATACTGAAGCCCTGACCGATCATTTGAGGATGAATTTCAGGGTCGTAGACGATCAAGGCCAGCTGCTGGATTACGGGCGCGACCTGAAAAAATTGCAGCTCAAACACACCGCCAAAGCCGGGGACAGCTTCGACCAGATTGCCGCCGATGAGTTGAACTATACCGGCTGCATCGGCTGGGCATTCGACGACCTGCCGGAAACTTACCAGTTTATCCAGAAGGGACAGTCTTTTGTAGGATTCCCCGCGATCATCGACGAAGGCGATGCGGTCGGCGTGCGCATTTTCGACACCGAGCAAAAAGCCGCATCACAGCATCAGGCCGGATTAATGCGCCTGTTCCAGCTGCAACTGCGCAAGGAATGCACTTATGTAACCAAAAACATGCCGAAGTCGGCGGCGGCAGAATTAACCTATAACCGCTTGCCGAAACATCCGATTATCGGCAATGATGCGGAGGTATCGTTTAAAGACGACATGCTGTATTTAATTCTGCACAGTGTATTTGTTGATGGCCGGACCATCCGTACCCAGCAGGCCTTTGAACAAAGCCTGCAAGCCAACAAATCGGGACTGATCAGCGCCGCCAATGAAGCCGGAAAAATCGCGCTGGAAATCATGGAGCTATATGGCACTATCAAAATCCAACTGAAACGCCTGAATGCGAATGACCCGCTAGCTAGAGACGTTAACGAACAGCTGGATTTGATGATTTATGCCGGGTTTATCCGCAACACGCCTTACCAGCAGCTCAAAGCCATCCCGCGTTATTTGAAGGCCGTACAATACCGGCTGGATAAACGGGATAACAACCCGCAAAAAGTCCAGGAAGCCAGCCGATATGCGACGCGGTATTGGAAGGACGTGGAGAAGAAAGCCAAAAAAGACAAGGTTATCCCGGAACAAGCCCCGTTCCGCTGGATGCTTGAGGAGTTCAGGGTGTCGTTGTTTGCCCAGCAGCTTAAAACAGCTTATCCGGTTTCGGTAAAGCGAATGGATAAGGTTTGGGATGAGCGGGGGTGATGGTGGTTTGTAATGGCTTCGATTTGAGAGTCCTATTTCGGGGAAAACCTATCGTTAAAATTGATTCTGGATAATCTTTGATGCGATCTAATGTCTGGCATCTTATTTAATTTTGGGAGTTATCCAGATAAAGAATCTAGTGTGTATTGTAGTGGTCTAATAAAAACGGACACCCGGATAGGTTGATAAAATAACTCAACCAAAGCAAGGGGAATCCAACTATGAATCAAAAACGTCGAACATTTGATGCTAACTTCAAGTTGCAAGTAGTGCAAATGATTAAAGACCAAGGGCTGAGTATCAGTCAGGTTTGCCAGGATATGAATCTGGGTGAAACCGCAGTGCGTCGCTGGTTAAAACAAGTCACGGCCGAACAAACGGGGTAGCCCGGCATTGGTAAGCCGCTCACTGCCGACCAGCAACGCATCCGCCAACTGGAAGGAGAACTTCGGCAACTACGGCAGGATAACGATATTTTAAAAAAGGCCTCAGCCTTCTTTGCCCGGGAACTGAAATGAACTACCGGCTGGTTCAACAGTTGCAACAGAAGGCTATTCCTGTTCAACAGAGCTGCCGGGTATTAGAAATCAGTATTATGCTGCCAAACAACGTAGCCAACGGCTTAAGGCTGCCTGCGCAACTACAGTGCGTTTACGGAGTCTGTTTGAAGCCCCGGGGCGTAGCTATGGCAGTCGGCGGCTATGCGATGCGCTCAATAAACAAGGTGTCAGTATCGGCCGTTATCGTGTGCGTAGTCTAATGCGTATCCATCAGCTTAAGCCCGTGTGGCAGCGCAAGTTTGTCCGTACCACCGACAGTCGACACGATCTGCCGGTGTTCGACAACGTATTGAATCGCCAGTTTGAACAGTCTTCGACCAACCAGGCTTGGGTGGCGGACATCACTTATATCCGCGTCCGTAACAGCTGGTTGTATCTTGCAGCTGTGTTGGATTTGTTTTCACGTAAGATCGTTGGCTGGGCGATGGTACCGAATATGCCTGCCGAGTTGGTGTGTTTAGCCTTGCAAATGGCCATTACTCAGCGACAGCCTTCACCAGGGCTGATCGTCCATTCTGACCGCAGCAGCCAGTATGCCAGTCAGGACTATCGGAATTTGCTGGATCAATATGGTTTGCAAGGCAGCATGAACCGTAAAGGCAATTGCTGGGACAATGCCGTGATGGAGTGTTTCTTCCTAAACCTGAAAATGGAGCGCGTTTGGCGGCAAGACTATGCCAATCACCAAGAAGCAATTTGCGATGTGACGGACTATATCGTTGGCTTCTATAATAGTCAGCGCCTGCATTCCAAACTGGGTTATCTGTCGCCCAACGTTTTTGAACGGAAAATGGCAGATGAACAACCTATTTTAGTGTCCGAAAAAACTTGACCACTACATTTAACCACTTTAATCCGTAGAGCGGTGGATCGCTTTTCGGCGAATCCACCTACGGGGTTAGGCTATTAATAAACCATTTTATCTCTCCAAGGTTAGTGAAAAAGCTCATTTTTATTATATTTAATGAGCATCGGTTTGCCCTACATCAAAAACGCAATCAGGCAAGGGCGCTCCTGACTGTTATTATTTGAACCAACATAGCTTATACACTAGACTTGATGATTTAACAAGAATAGAGCCATAAATACCCAGGGCAATCGGGCTTAAAAACACTTGAAAATAGAATTTAGATGAGGTATTAAGGCTATCATTTTGATTTATTATGACCGCAAAACCAACCCCCCTCTATTATTCATCACTTTTCAACTATTGAAGATCCCAGAGTAAACAGGCAAAAG
>CAMAUL010000029.1 GCA_945861405.1 Candidatus Methylobacter oryzae
CTTCGGTTGAGGCGGTTGAATTTCCTATCCGTTCAATGAGGGTGCAGACATCAAAAAGATACTCGATCATATCGGTGAACCCTCGGTGCCACCGAAGATCAGCCATGCGCGTGATCCACCCTTGTGGGATACCGGTGATGCAGTGCAGAGTGAGGTCTTTGATGCCGGGCCGGACTGGGCTATAGAGCGGCAAATCAGCCCTGATGTGCAGTTTGATCAAAGCGTGAATTGGTAAAGTTGGGTGAGGGTTTTTGACTCGCCCTGGGCAGGTTTGTGCCGATGGATTTTGAGGTTATGAATCGGGCCACAAAGGGCTGATTTTTGGTTCACAATTGGTTCACAATTGGATCGGGTGAGCGTGGCAAACGTTCGGTGAGTGTCGAAAGAGTGAAAAAATGGCGCTTGTGATAATGGATTTAAGGTGGGATACTTCGGCTGAGGCGGTTGAATTTCCTATCCGTAGGCGGGTTTGGTGTGGTTATGTCCAATTACACAAGGCGGGAACTATGCACGTTTTGCAGGTTTTGCCGTGCCATTGCTGAATTGTGACACACAAACACAGGGGGTTATTTCTTGCAACCAAGTCAGGACGTTGGATTTTAAAGCCCGTAACGCGCGGTTTATTGAATCCGTGCCTGATTATGTGATGGATGATGTTTTAGCCAGAGTACAGGCTGTTTTAGAGTAACCTAAACCCAGTTTTAACCACCCTACCTTTAAGCGGGAGAACAGCAGCACACGTCACCAAAAAAGATTTATCCCTAAACTCGTTTTAAACCGAGTCTCATAATGCCGTTTGTTAGGCAAATAATCAGAGGAAGCATCATGCACTGCGACATTTTAAAACACTGAGGTTTTTATGAGCGATAACAACAATCTGCCACAGAAAAAAGACAATGCGTTATTTTCTTAGTCGTTACCCAGTTTAACCAAACAAATTAACTTTACCAAAAAAATCATAATGGAATACTCAAAAGAATCCCTTATAACTATTGTCAAACAACATCCAGCAGTGCTTAATGAAATTGAAGCTCGTGATGTTGTTTTTCGCCAGAAATTTGATGCTGAAAAAAGACGGCAGATTTCCCCTTGGATAATGCTAGGACGTAAACATCTACAGCAAGAAGAGTTTGAACTTTGGCTATCATTGCAAGCAAAGGAATTTTCTGAACACGCGGCAATTGAGAAAATGACAGCTTTAATGGAGAAATACTATGGACAACTTTATCCATTACGATAGTCTATAAAAATCCTAATTAAGTTGCTTAAATATCGTATGCCATGAATCAATTATCAAAATCCGCCGAATCATTGATTGAATATTGTGCCGCCGATAAGCGGATTTGCCCTATAGCTGATAAATGGCAAGAGCTTTGGAAAATGCTGCCAGAAGATTTAACCAAAGAAGGGCGCGATAAAACAGCACCATTGCCGTTAATTCTCGCCGCTATCGAATGCGAACCTTGGGAAAAAAGAATGAGGGTTAAAAATCACATCGAATGGGCTGACGCTCATGGTGTGATTAGTCAAGTTGATTTATTTTTGCGCAGCTTATCAACCGAAGAATGGGAGCAACAAACGAGCAATTACATCAAAGACAATTTTTATGATGAGTGTTCATTTAAGTATTGCATTGATAATGATGATGTCGAAGGTATGAAAATATACCTATCAAATGGTGTCAATCCAAATGACATTTATTCAGATTATTCAAAAGGCAATGCTTTGGTTCGCGCTGCGGAAGAAGGCGCAATCAATGCCGTTGCTTACTTATTGTCTATTCATGTAGAGTTAGATGCCGCATCACTAAGTGCTGCTGTCGTGCGAGAGCATAACGATATACTTAATCTGTTGCTTGATTCAGGAGTAGTGCCTAATGCTGATGCACTTTGCTCTGCTGCGGGAACTAATAATATTCAAGGTGTTGAGCGGCTATTATTGGCTGGCGCACCAATTAATGATGTGACTAGCTTTGGATGGTATGCACTCCACAATGCAGTAATAGAAGACCAGACAGAAATTGTAGAATTGTTGTTGAAAAGTGAGGCGAATTCCAATGTCGCTACACAAGATGGAACAACACCATTAATGATTGCCGTGAGTGGAGGAGATATTGCAATTGTTGAGTTATTACTAAAATACGGTGCTAATCCTCTGTGCAGAAATGATAATGGCGAAACTGCACTTGATATAGCTAGAGAAAACAATCAACAAAAAGTGATTAGTATTCTTGAATCGCTTTTAAGTAAATAAATATATTAAGTTGAGAATTATTTATGTCAGACGTAAACACAAATGTTGAAATATCCAGCCGCGATTATTGGTTCAAAGTCGTTGAGTTTCTTCAGCAAAATTGGGCATTGATTGATTCAAATTCTGACGAAAGTTGCACAGTATTTTTTATTAGCGATTCTTCCGGCGTTTTCGATAGATTATCGTTTCCTTCTGAGAATGAAGCAAAAAAAGCATTGAACCGCAACGGTTTTGCTCGTTTTGCAGACAACAAGAAAGCACAAAATTTTATCTCAGCCCCCAAACCACCATTTAAAGAACATCATCATCTAAACGGGTTAATCTATTCGTCAGGAAGATTCTGGAAGAAATAACTGGGGTCAGAGAAATAACTGGGGTCAGAGTAAAGTTAATCTAAGTTTACTCTGCCCCCAATCAATAATTCTACACTGGCCGCCGTACCGCTTAAAAATCTATCGAATCATTGTAAGGCTTGCCCGTTGTGGTTTCCGGCGCTGCTGGTTTACGCTTCTTAATGTCGTAAGGTGACAAGACATTATTAGCCGTGACACTTAAACCATGCTTTGTTTCACCGGTGCTTTTGTCGTTCCACTCGCTAAGCTTCAAGCTACCGATCACCGCCAACGGGTCGCCCTTCTGCAATTTGGCTACACGTTCCGCAATGTCTCCAAAGGCCATACCTGAAACAACAACCGGCTGTTCTTCGCCGACTGCTACGGACAAAAGGAACTGTGCGTAATATTTGCCGGACTGGCCAGTTTTCAATATCGGGGTTTTGATTAATTTGCCGCTGATGAGTGCGTCGATCATGATATTTTGTCCTGTGTTGAAGTTTTTTAGTGTTTTGTAATCGGCATGGGATAGACCTCAATCAACCGATCACCGTACTTTTGGCGTAATGACTCCCAAGCGTCTTTTAAGTCTGATTCAGGCGCTACCATAACCAATACTGACTTTGGTTTGTCGGTCACTCGATAACAGTACACGCCGCCTTTTTTATTTTCTGGCAGGATTGTTTGAATATCGATGTTCACGACGTTCACCATGTTCACCGATTTCAACTCTTCGATGATTTCTGCCCGGTGCTGCTTTAAGAATGCACGTTGTGGAATGGTCAATTGACTGGCTGGGCTAATGTCAAAACTGTCGCCCTCCAGTACGACATTAAACCCAGCTTGTTCAATTTTGGCTAAAGCGCCCATTAAAAACGCTCCTTATCAATCATTAATAACTGGTAATAACTGGGGGCAGAGTAAACTTAAATTTGAAAATAACTTTACTCTGACCCCAGTTATTCTCTGACCCCAGTTATTCTGCCAACATTTCAGGCGCAAAAAAGCTGCTATTAAACTGCGCTAATCTGGACTAAGATTAAATCAACCACTGCGTGTTTTATTCATCTTTTGACGCAGTGGTTAGCTACCAAGAGTCACTTAATTGGTAGGGCAGTTCATTTAAAGCTCTGATGTGGGAATGGCTGCGTCAGGGCTTTTTTGTTTCTGCCGGTATCGCTATCTAACATTCACCAGCACTTTTGCAGCACCTTGATGGAAACAAGGCTCACAATAGGTAACTTTCATTTAATCGACTTCACGCACTCCCGCTGCTCTTTCAGCAATGCAGACATTTTTCGCAACATGGGGCGCAAGCCGCCCTTGAATGCGTTCCGGGACGCAACCGCTTTACCCTGCGCTGTTCTTGCCCCTGTGGACTTATCCCACGGCCTCCAGCTTTGAATTAACGCCGATTGCTTCAATCGTTCTTCCGGTGTCCAGTGTCGCATTGGGTATCTCCGTTAATAGTTCGTTTGGCTGGTTTTTATTTTCTTCCGTGTGCGTAGCGGGTGCAGGAACCCCGTTATTAATCTGCTGGTTGCCGTTGTTGATGTTGGCTTGGGCGGCAAATACGACAGGAGGCCGCTTTAAGTTGCTTAGTGTTTCCAAGGTCATGCGGCATTGGCCTTGAGCCTTAATAGCCAGCTTTAGACAGGATTCTGCTGTTGGCATGTTATAGACAATGTACTCCTCCGCCCGACACGCCAAGCTATAAAATATTGAATCTAGCGTTTGTGCCTGCATCAATAACATTGCCTCTGCGTGTCTCATATTTCCGTTTAGAACTCGCTCAATTTGCATGTGCAGTTCCTTTGCCAAGGCATCATCTGTAAGTTCGGGCTGGTCGCTCCACTGCTTGATTGTGTGTATTGCCCAAAAACGGGGATTTATAACGCATTGTGCTGTTTCATCATCTGTCATTTTTCCTTGGGGTGCTTCTGCCGGTTTCTTTTTAGCTACCATCTGTAATGCTCCTGTAGGGGTTGCCGCTAACGCCGGGTTGGAACTTAGTTGATTCTTTCATCTGCTTGAATCCTGCTTAATTCAGATTTATTTCGTGAAAATGCCCGTACCCCGCACCCGCTAAACCCGCTAAAGTATCTTAAAGGGGGTTTAGCTGGTTTAGCGGGTTCAAGGTGGGCGCATTTCTGAGAAAAAAGGATTAATGTAATATTCTGGTAAAGGTGGCCGATTTACTGCGGCTTGTGTATCTTTCGCAGACCAGTCACATTGAATAAGTAGGTCGGCGAGTATTTGCCATGTGTGTTGTGGAGCTTTGCTGATTTCATAGAGGTGGGATGAGCTAGGCATTTCATTCAACTGTCCGGTCATCCGGACAGTTGAAAAAACCTCTCCGGCTAAACTTTCCTCACTTGCTGTTTGTTTTGATGTGCCTATTAGCTTCGCATACTCAGACAACCCCATGCCGCTACTTCCGTTCCCTCCTTTTGACTTAGTGATAAAGTTATAAGCATGAATACCGCGCTCTAATTTACTAACCTCACCTTGAGAATTGCACAGCAACAACTGCATATAAGCCGTGTCATCGTCCATTTCTTTAACCCATGCTGGAACCTGAGTTATGCCAGCTTTCAAACAAGCTTTATGGCGATGGTGACCTGAAATAATTTGATACTTTCCGTCAAATGGGCGAACAATAATCGCGTGTTCATTATGGAACCCGTTGACTAATTGAAACGCCGCGATTAGCTGACTACCAATATCCGGCGGAATCTGACCGGCCATTGTTGCCCTTATAATCTCGCCGCCTTGTTCGGCCAGCGTTCCATTTACAGGCAAGCTAATCGGCATAGCTTGGGGCTTAAGTGTTGGGCATACTCTATCGAGCAAAATCTTTGCCGCTGCTGTATCGCCAGCTTTGGCTAGCTCCACAAGCTTGATGATGATTTCCGGCATGTCCTCAATTTTGGATTTTCGTAGTAAGGTTGCCGGGGTCTTGTCCTTTGTCCGGCCTTTCGGGTTGCCTGATTGCCCAGGCTTAAATTTTGGCGTTGGCATTACTGTTCCTCTCTGCTCTTATCAGGTGAAATTAATGCTTTGTTTCTGATACCGGATATACGTCTATTAACCTTTCGCCATATCTAAGTCGCAAACTATCCCATACCCCGCTTAAATCGGACTCAGGCGCAATGTTGGTTAAAACTGCCCTGGGATTGTCTGTTACCCGGTAGCAATACACGCCACCTTTTTGCGCTGGTTGCTCGTTTAATTCTTCATGTGTTACATTTTTATGGTTACCGTGGTTACTCTGGTTACCGTTAGGTGTGGCGTGGCTTGCAGCGGTAACCAAGGTATTTTCTCCATGGTTACCGTGGTTACCGGCGGCGCGATTCCTGAACAAATCTACCAGCGACATTAATCAGCCTCCCTGACAGCGACAGCGTAAAACCTCGATGCTTTGCCGTCTATTTTGTGCAAGGTTTTTGGCCTGCCATCGGTGCCACGTATCAGCCAGTCCGACTTGGTAAGCGCTTCGATTATTCGCTTCATATCGTAGCCAACGCCCGCCGCCTCTTTCAATCCCGGTTCATTGAATAGGTAAATTCTATCCTCACCTACGCCGGTGTAATAGCCAGCCCTACCAGCGGATGCACTAATACCATCGCGATTTTCTTTTGATGTAAAACGGCTGTCTCCGTAACGATCAATAAAACCTCTGACTGATTGCAGGATAGTTTTATCCTCGGTCGAGCCAACGCCCCTATGTTTGCGCCATTGACTGAAACACTCTAACGCTGCCTCTAGCGGCGCTCCCGCTGTCCAGCCGGTCACTTGATACTCGGTCGCAAGCTCACCGGCTAAGGCAACTAGGGCAAACGCCCGCGCTGCTCGTTTTTCTTGCGGCTGTAAGTCTTCAGACATAAAAGGCCTTAACGCTTCTTCGAGTAGGCCGCCAAAATCTTGATCATCTTTAACCAGTTTTTCAAGAAATGCGATCCCAGCCGCGCCGTAGTGTTTTCCTGTGTTATGTTGCAAGGTATCAGAGAACAGCCTACCATCCGCCATGCCATGCAGCTCATTAAAAGCGCCATGCTGACCGAATACGGGGATCTGCAAAAGGCGTACCGACTGACCGGCTTTGACTGATAGCCCTTTCTCTTGAAAGTGGCTTTCTAGGGTTTTTTCGCCATTCGACAATAACGCCACTTTCCATGTACTGACCTGTCTTGCAGAGCCTCTAACATTAGCCCGCTGCTTACCTGTGCCGTTGCCCAAGCTGTAAACAATCTGATTAACTTCGCGCGGGTCGGAATCGCCTAACTCATCCAAGGCCAGCAAACTATCGTTATATAAAACAGCCGCCGCCTCCAAACCGTTACCAGTCGCTTTCCATGATTTCCTAAAGCCCTCGCCGCCCCAGATAGACGATGCTATTTTTTGCCCGGTGCTTTTGCCTGTGGAGCTGTCACCGAAGATATGGAAGCCAACATAATCAAGGTGGCACTTTCGCAGTAGCGCTCCGGTAAAACCGACACTAACCTGAAATAGCAATAATGGATTACCCTCGCAATAGCGGCTTAGGTGTTGCTGCCAGCTTTGCAGAGTACCGCGCTGCCCGTAAGATGCGGTTATCGCATGATCTGTTTGAAAGAAAATGTCATCGCGCCCTCCAATCACTCGATCTGGCAAAACAAAACAGTCATCATGATGCCAGCCGGTTTTTAAGGCACACTCGATTTGTTTTTTAGGCCGCTGTGATTGCAGGTAGCTTGGGAGCATATCGCGCTTATGGTGATTGATGCGTAAGCCCATTTTTAGCAGCTCCGCCCTCAACGCCTCACAGCTGCCGGATAGCATTTCCATCGGCATCAACCATTGCCGCCACTTATACCGCGAGTTTTTAAACTGCAACATTAGCCCGTAATTATTATCGGCACTGTCACAACTGCCCGCGTCAATATGTAGCGGATCACAAACATAATCGTTTGTTTCCTTGGCTTCGCCGTCTTTGTCAGGCTTGCCGATTCCATGGTAATAAACGCCAGCTTTGCCAAAAGGATTTTTATCATCGTAAACACCGTAACAAGGCCGCTCTATTTTAGGCGGCTTGTCTTTGCGTTCGCCTGTACCGGTAACCGTGGTAACCAGTCCTGCATCTGTTTGGTTACCGCTGGAGTCCTCCCCATTCGTGCCGGTAACCGTGGTAACCAAGGTAACCGCCGGATTAATAGATTTATTTAAAAAAACATCTCTCGATTCTTCCAAGCTCATCGCCTGCACTCCCTGGCAATATCATTAATGGTGTTTTCAGCCAGAACAACGCGCTCCTGATCTTTAGCGTCTAACGTCTTTCCGCTCAATAACTGACGGATTGCAATGCTTAAAATAATCGCCTCATAAGCAATACGATCAAACATTTCATATCTGTTAAATGCAGGTGGCTTGCTGCCTTTTTTGTAAGTCGGGTCATCAGGCATTAGGTCGGATAATTCCAAGCCTATCGCCCCAACAACATCGATTACATGGCAACCGCTGAAACAGTGAATTAATATTTTCCCGTCCTCAGTTTCTTTTACGGCTAATGACGGTGATTTGTCGGGGTGGGCAGGGCAGCAAGCTAACCACTTGTTTTTTCCGTTGGGCTTTACTTTGTCGAGCTTTGATAGAAGCTGATCTGTTTTGCTCATAGCAAGCCCCCGACCAAGGAAAGCCACATCAGAACTGATGCAATAGCCGCTTTGATGTGCTTGTAAGTTGAGGTAGACTTAACGGGCTGTTGGTGGTTTGTGTTGGCGCTCATTAAACGCCTCCGGCCATGTGTTCAGTCTCGTACTTCTCTACGACCTCATGAGGGTATCGAATAGCTTTGCCAAGCTTAAGGTAAGCCACGCCTGTACCTTTGCGTCTCCAATCCTGCAAAGTTTTAATTGAAAGTCCCCAACGTTCGGCCAGCTGGTTTTCTGTTAATGAGGGTTTGTTAATAATTGCCATCGTTCGCGCTCCTTTAGCGGTAAGTGATGGCAATAGGTTAGCGGCTGTTTTTTTTGAAACGAGTGGGTAAGGGTGGCTATAGGTAGGTAGTTTGAGTAGGTGAAAACGTACTTAATAAATTGATAATCAACCAAAAATAGAATTTAAAAAAGTTTTGCCATTTTTTGTGTTCGCGGTCGAACTGGCGCAAATGCCCGCTTTTGTTGCCTCTGTCCAGACTAACTCGAAAGCATCTATTTTGATATTGAAGCCTTTATAACGGCTTTTCAATTCACTGAGTAGTTGAACTTTAGTTAATTGAAGTTGCATAGGGTCAAATTCAATGCCTTTTGTTTTTGCCGCCTCCGTCAAAATGCTCATAAAATTACGGATTTTATTTAACCTCTCCTGTAGCATTCTTGATAAACGGTTATTTTGTGTTTCATCGTCGCCTTGGCCGCCCGCGCCATCATCCCTCATGGCTTCGGCTTGTAGAGCTGAGATACCAGATTGTTGCTCAAACCAGACTTGCAAAGGTTTTGGAGCATAATCTAAATAGCCATTTTCATTAAACCAGTTTAGCCAGTCAAAAGGATTTTGAGGTAAATCATCGGGAATTCGTTGAAGCAACATAACAAGTGGCTTGCACATGCTTTGATAATCTGCGTGTGTCTCTACTTGGTGGAATTGATTCGGCTCAAGCCCACAAACTAAAAGAGCTGCTTGCTCTTTAGTCCATTTTGAAAGCGTCAACCAGTGAGTCCAATCTACACCAAAAGGCGCTGTGCCTATTTTTTCCTTGATGACTGCTCCCATATACCCCGATTCAAAACACCAGCTCTCAAGCAGTGTATTTTCAGTTTGCCACTTCTCTATAAAATCTTTCGGAAGCTTTTCAATAAAATGGCCTTGAATCTCTGCGTTATGATAATCCGCTTCCCATTTATCCAGGTGTTTCGCCCAAGCAAAAAGCTGTCGAGCTGTGCAAGGAAAATCTATTCTCAATTTCTGAAGATACATAGCTTGATTTATGGTGTCCCAATCAGAATGCTTTGCTTTAATACCACTTTCATCAATTATGCAGTCGGTACTCAACCAGCAATCATCAATGCTGGTGCAACCGAATAACAACAAAAATTCAGGTAAATTAATTTGCTCCATCACGCGCCTCCAGCCATGCCAAGTATTTGCTGCCCGTGCTGCTCAAGTGCGTCTCTTACGTTATCCTGACCGAATCTTGAATAAATCGCAGTGGTGCTTTGATTGGAGTGATTCAATACCTTACCAATCAAGTGCAAGCTGTTTCCTGATTGAGCAAGCCAACTGCCCACGGTGCGGCGTAGATCATGCAAGCGCACATCTTCAAGCCCCGCCCCCCTTCTGATACGCTGCCAGGGCTTATCGATATTCACCAAATGACAGCCGGGATTAAGACCAACGATCACATAAGAATTATCTTCAAGACGCGGAGTCTGATTTAATATTTCAATAGCAGCATTACTTAACGGCAAATAGTGAGCCTTTCCATTTTTAGTGTCGGTTAACTTCAATTCTTTACGCTCCAAGTTAATATCTGACCACTTGAGGCTTAGCAATTCATCTTTACGAACGCCAGTTAATAAGTATAGCCAGATTGCGGCAATTACATGTGGGTTCAACTCCTTATTGATAGCCTCGGCAAGTTTTGGAAACTCCTCATGTGATACAAAGCGATCCCGTTTTTCCTCTTTAAACTTCTCAATGCCAAAACACGGATTAACATGCTCCTCAGGTACAAAGCCCCAGACCCGCGCCAGATTAAACATCTTAGAGATTAGAGAGTAAACGCGGTTTGCTTGGTACTGCCCATGTTTTCCGAGCTTGCTATGAAGCGCAGCAACGTCAGCGCGTTTAATGTTTGTGGCTATCAGATTGCCCCATTCAGGAATAATGAACCTGTTAATCCTTGTTATATCGTCTCTACCCGATTTTTTATTGGCGGCGTGGCGTTCAATGTACGCAGCGCATAAATCTTTGACCAGCTTCCCTTGCCGCTCTTGTTGCCGTTCTTGCAAGGGATTAATGCCATTGTTAAGTCCGACTAATTTTTCTCTAGCGTCTTTCCTGGCACGATCTAAAGTCAGAACGGAACAGCTGCCAATGGTCATAATGCTTTTGCGTTTGTTATCCCGATAGGACAGCACAAAGGATTTCTTGCCGGTAGAGTAGAGGCGAACGCCAAACCCCGGCACCTCATCATCCCAAATTATGTGCTGTGCTTTACCATTGAATACTTGAATGTCAATAAACTTTTTAGTCAGCTTCATATCACACCTATTTTTTGAGTTACCAATAAGTTACCACGAGGCACAGTATATCACCGGATTTAACGGTAACAAATAAATATGATAGGCTTGTATTTACAGGGTATACAGGGGTGTATAGGGAGTGGCGGTAATAGTTGCTGTGTGATTTGTAATCAGCCGGTCGCGGGTTCGATTCCCATCGCCAGCTCCAAATAAATGAAAGGCCTTAGGTGAAAATCTAAGGTCTTTTTTATTGCCTGTTATTTTTAATAAGCACTCGGGCAAAATCGCTTATAAAGATCGGCACAACATCTGCCGATTACCACGCACAAAAAAGCCGGTGACCGGTTAAGGCTGCCGACGTTAATGTTTGTTACAGGGGGTTTAAGGTTGATTCCAAACTCGTTCATCAATCAATATTTGCGGCAAAAAGCCTTCCTTATGCGGCATCCATCTTGTAGCCGAATCCTCGCACAGTCTTGAGAAGCTTTAGCTCATAATTATCATCTATTTTTCGTCTCAACTGACGAATATAGACATCCACCACATTGGTCAATGGATCGCTGCTGTAGCCCCATACTTGTTCCAGGATACGGGTACGACTCAATACCTTGCCGGGCGCCCGCATCAGGCATTCCAGTAAGGAAAATTCCTTCGGCGTCAGCTCGATTGGCGTATCTCCGCGCCTCACTTCATGAGTTTCCCCGTTCAATATGAGGTCGGCTATCTGCAATTCCTTGATGTCCGATTTGGTCTCGCCGACGCCACGACGACGCATCAGAACCTCGATTCGGGCAAGCAGCTCTTCAAATGCGAAAGGCTTGGTCATATAGTCGTCGGCGCCAGAGCGTAGACCGGTCACCTTGTCCTGCACAGTGTCTCTGGCCGTCAGCATTAGAATCGGAGTGTGGACGCCAGCGTTACGCAAGCGCTCACAAACCTGTCGGCCATTGAGATCAGGCAAACCCAGATCCAGAATGATGGTTTGAAACTCGCCCGCTGTGCCCAGCGCTACGGCCTCCAGCCCGCTTCGGGCCACCTCGACGGCATAGCCTTCGGCCTTTAGCCCGCGCTGAACAAAATTGACAATCCGCTCATCGTCTTCCACCAACAGAACTCGCATATATCCGATACTCATAAGATTATTGTAGGTAAGTTATTTTTCATTTATCTGAGTCATCCTGTTCCACCGAAAGCAGCGGAAGCGTTACCGTGAACGTCGAGCCTGAGTTTTCAACGCTGGTCACCGTGATGCGTCCGCCGTGCGCCTTCGTGATCGACTTGGCCATCGGTAAGCCCAGACCCTTGCCATCGTCCCGAGAGTGCAGGGCATTCTGGCTGCGGAAATGGCGGTCGAAAATACGCTCCAAATCCTGGGCGGGTATGCCTATGCCTTGATCGGTGAGGCTGAAGCTTGCCTCTGTTTCATCTACTCGTAAGGCGACCGCGATGTGTCCTCCTGGAGTTGAATATCGGCAGGCATTGTCGCCAAGAATGAATAATACCTGTCGAAGCCGCTCTTTGTCACCGCGTACCCACACAGGTTCGGCTACTGTATCCAAGGAAACCGATAGCGAGTGTTCCGCTGCCATCACTTGAAAATTCTCGACAGCGCCGGCCACCAGCTCTGCCAAGTCCAAGTTATCCCATTCAAATTGGAGGTTGGCGGTTTCGGCACGTGCCAGGAACAAAAGATCGTTGATGTATTTTCCTAATTGCATCGCCAGATCGACGATGCGGTGCAGAGCATCCTTATACTCTTCGGCATCCCGGTTCTGGCCGCGCAGGGTGACCTCAGCCTCGCCGCGGATGACGGTAATAGGGGTGCGCAGCTCATGGCTGATGTCGGCTAAAAATTCGCGTCGTTCGCTGTCCATGCGTTTTAATTCAGCATTTAGCTGATGAAGTTCCAAAGTGCGTTCGGCCACTCTTTTTTCCAGCACGGCGCGCGCCTCGCGCAGCTTATTTTGCTGAACTTCCAGTTCCTGCGCCATTTGATTGAAGTGGCTGGCGAGATAGCCGAATTCGTCGCTGCTATCGAGAGCAATACGGTAATCCAAATTACCGGAGGCAATCTCATCGGTACCCTTCATCAACGCATCGATAGGTTTCCTAAAGCCGCGCAGCAAAAATATCCCAGCCGTCAGGCAAAATATCGCTGCGGTCAATGACGCCAGAATTGCGATCCAATGCGACTGGGCAACCAAATCTTCCAGTTCCTGTTTGGCCCTCCCGGCTTTCTCCCGTTCGGCGTTGATCGCGGTATCGATCAACGGCTGGAATTTTCCGTCGATTTCTTCTTCCGAGAATTTCGACAAGGCCAGTACCGCCATTTCTTGCTTACCCTGCTGGCGCAAGCGCTCGACTTCGTCGAAGCGGTACTCGCTGGCATCCAGAAAAGCGGTGAAATGGGCAACCCTTTCCAGCTCGGCGGGTTTATCCGGCCAATCATCACTAGGACTCTCCGCGACCGCCGTATTTCTAAGTTCCTGCATCGCTTCGTAGAGACGATACTTGGATGATTCTACACCGGCTTCCGCAGTCGGACTGGCCGTTATCAGTCTATCCATCCGCTGTTTGAAATGGCGATAGGCTTCCTGGGACAAGCGCTCGTAGCGATCGAAAGTCTCATACGCCGCTTGGCTGCGCTGAAAATTCCGGGCAACCTGGCTTGAACCCCAATAGAGTGCGAATCCTAAAAATAAGACAAAGCCGAACGAAACAACAATGACTACTGCCAAACGGAAACGAAACATACGCTCTAATTTGTGTCGCCGGTTTCATCCATATGTTTTTCCATGGATCTGATGGCTTCCAACTTTTCCCGCAGCAGCTGAGCTTCATTTTTCTTCGATCCGGTGGACTCTTTCGATTCCAGAACGGATTGGACGGTTTTTTGTTTGTGCTCCAGCGTGCCGAGTTTTCTCGACACGTTTTGCAGGCGTTTTAAGGCTTCCGTATGAATAGCGACCAGCTTCTGCATACGGTCATCGGGCAGGCTTCCGGGTGGGATAGCGTTCAGCCCGGACAGAATTTTTGGGATGTCACCGCAACTCTCGGAAAGCAAGCGGCCTACCATCAGGTGCAAGTATATTCCTGGGCCGGGAGGATTTTTTTGGCGCTTCAACAAGGTGCGGCAAACATCGGTGCGTGATGAGGCTGGTATTTTGGACATGTTGTCGCCGAAAGCCAGCAGTTCGTCAAAGTCTGACTGCGCATAGGGATCGTTATACCGGTCTGGATAGCCGGAATACATTTGAGCGCATCCGCCCAGCAGCAAAAGGCTTAGCGCTAAGCCTATTTTTCGAATAGAAAGTAATGGCAGCATAGATATGATTCTCGGCCTTTAGGTAGGGTACGCTGTGCGTACCTTGATAAGTTATCATAAAAATCAACGTAAAAGGTACGCACAGCGTACCCTACGGCGAATTGCAAAAATTGTTTAGGTTTCCTGGTTTAACGGGATCTGAACGCGGATGCGAGCCCCATGTTGATCTTGTCTTGCGTCAATAATATCGACTTTGCCCTGGTGGTTGGTGACATATTCTTTGACAATAGCCAGTCCCAATCCGGGGCCTTCGATACACTCATCGTCTTGGGCAGTTTTGCCGCGGAAAAAGGGTTCGAACACATGCGAACGTTCCTCCGGTTCAATACCCGGCCCCTCATCTTCGACTTCTAATTCCATCTGCGTGCCCGAATCGCGAAGCATGATGCGTATTTCGCCGCCTGTTGGCGAATATTTCACCGCATTCGACATTAGTTGCTCGATAATGCTACGCAGTTGGTCGCGGATTCCGGCGATCTCGACCGGCCTGACCAACTTTTTCACGCTGATCGATTTGGTCTGTAGACGGATTTGAAAATCTTCAATGACAGACTCAAGCAAGTTTTTCATATTGATGGTTGCTTTGCGGTTCAGTTCCGACTTCGAGTTGATCTGACTATAACGAACCAATTCTTCGGACACCGTTTTCAGCTTGTCGACATTGTTGCAGAGTAGCTGTGCAAACTCCTGCCGTGCACTGTCCTGTTCCTCATGCGCTTCGTTTACAAGCAGTTCGGCGGCCTCAAGGATACTCTCCAACGGCAGATCGATCTCTCGGGCCACGTTGTGCATGAACTGCTGTTTCGATACCTCCAGTTCCATCAAATGCGTTCGCAGCCATTCCAGGCGATTGCCCAGATAGCGCATATCCGAAGGGCCTTCAACATCGATCGGTTCGTCGAGTTCCCCCGAACCGAGACGTCGAATGCTGGTATCCAACTGCCGCATTGAACGCGAGAGTATGACTAGCAGTATCGCGATGAAGATAAACGAGATTGCCAACAGAACCGCGCCTTTGATTAGCAGTCCTTGCTCAAGCGACTCTGATTGTTGGCGCAATTCGTTGAATTGATGGTCAACGTGATTCTCGAAGTCACGCGAAAGGCTGGAGGAGGACTCACGCAGCCCTTGGAACGCTTCATCGACTGGTAATTTAAGATTATTCTCGCTTGCCGAGCCAATGATCTGTTGATAAATCAGATTTTCCTTTTCCGATAATTCGTTGACCAATAGAGTTATTTTGTTGCCTACATGCAGTTTTAGTAATTCGCTCAAGGCAAGTTTGAACGAGGCTCGCGTAGTCTCATACGATTGTTGCTCATAAGGCTGGCGAATAGCAGGGTCGGACAGCAGTACGAAGAGTCTGGCTTTTCGTTCAATATCGGCAGTCTTTTGCAAAACCGATCGTACCGCCTTGGTTTGCTCGAAGACTTGGGAGTTGATGGTTCTGCCCAATGCTGAGGTTTCGCGCATGCCAAAAGCCGCGTACATCACGGCGAAAAAAAGCGGAATAACGGCAATTACAAAGCCCAGAACGATCAGGGATTTTAACGATAAAATATTGTTGAATTTTATTCGGTTACAAAGAGATGTAAGTCGTTCTCCTTGATTTGACCAAGGCTTTGACAAAAGTTTCGATAAATCCGGTTTTTTGAACATATCCAGAACAAAGTTGGTAATGAATGCTTTCACTGATTGGTGTGTTTGATTGTCAAAAGTAAGCCTCTCTGCAATAAACCATTCGGGATGCCGCGCTGCAAGGGAACCCGATTTGGGCATTGAAAAGTCCCAGCATGCATCTGATCCATTTGCTGACTAGCTCGACTTAATAGTCGTTATTATACACACAAGTGCCGCATCACTAGCTTGTTGGATGTGATTAGGATTTGATTAAAAGTATTGTTTAAATTCAAAAAAATGTTCACTTTAATAGGTATTACGCAAATTGTATCAACGTCATCCCGGCAGGGATGACGCATTGTATAGATACCTATGCACTCAAAGGGTAAGTTCGGCAGTTTATCCATAACCAAATTTTTACTAGCTATGAAGTCATCGATTTTGTTTATTTTTACATTGCTAACGGTGTTGGTTGCGCTGGCCGGGTTGTCCGTTGCAAGCGCCGATGCACTCGCGGGATTGCCGGTACACGGCACAGTCGAGAGGCCAGCGCTGCTGCTCGAGCTGGGCAGTGCGCCGCCGTCGGTTGGCGAAGGCGATAAGACGATGCGGGTGTATACAGGTGAAGTTTTCGCCCATGAAGGAGACACTTCGATTCAGACTGATAAAGATGAGATCAGTTCCTTGCATCCCGGCTTCGGCAGCTGGAAGGTCAGCTTTCGTTTCAAGGTCACCCCCGGCCTCTCTGCCAAATCTTATATATTTTGGGCTCGCTGGCGACAAGGTGGAGATCCTAATGTCTGCGTGCAATCTTTCGAAGTCTGGGCCGGATCCGATCCATCCAGGCTGGAGCTGCGCGCCACACTGTCCATGAAGCCCAAGGGTTGGGATTATGCCTGGATAGCGGCCGAGTCGCCGGTAAGTCTTAAGGCCGACGATGCCGTCATTGAGGTGCGGGATAGCGGTGCCGGGCATGACGCCAAGGTCTTCGATGCTTTCCTGCTCGCCCCTCCATTGTCGACCCTGCCGACCAGCGGCACGGCAGACAGGCCGCTGGTGCTGCTGGACTTGGGCAATACGCCTGCACTTGCAGCCATGGAAAAAGATCCTGCTTTGCAAGTCCAGCTTGGCACGGCCACCGCTGGCCCTGACGCCGCGTCATTGTTGACCGAAAAAGACGAAGTTCAGGTTTTTCACCAGGGTTTCGGAGACTGGGGCGCAAATTTTCGTTTTGAACTCAACCCGGCGATTGCTCCGGGACAGTACCGTTTTTACGCCCGCTACAAAAGCGGCGGGGAAGTCTCCCAGGTTAGCCAAAATTTCACGGTCAAGGCCGGAGCAAAGCCGGATGAACTGGCGACACGCGGCGATTTCGCGCTGACCAATACCACGCCTTGGGAATATCAATGGCTGCAAGCCGCAGCTACCGTCACTTTATTGCCGGGCGATCGCTGGCTGGAAATCGGCAACAGCGGCAAGGCAGACGGAGCCAAAGTGTTCGATGCCTTTTTGCTGAAACTGGAGACGCCGCTGGGCGACTGGATGAACGCCGTCGAGGCTCAGGATCGGAACCGCTTTCTGGCGTTGACCAAGATCGTGCCTGATGCAAGCCGACGCTTGTATGTACTCGACGGCAAAGGCGAACAAGGCAAAATCCTGTTCAACGGCTTGGCGTCCGAAGCCGCAAGGCCTAGCTATGAAAAACTGTCGGTCTCCTATTTTGTAGGGCCGGAAGCCGAAGCGCTGGCCCGCAGCCTGAATCTTACCTCACTTCCTGCTGCAGTGATGGCCGACGATCATTACGGTATTCTCGGCGTGTTGCTTCAGCCCAAAACTGAACAGGACGTACCACGATTTCTTGCCGAGCCGGGTAAAGTCGGCATGATGCCCACGCCGATGGTGGTCGCTGGCGAAACCTCTAAGCCGCTTAAGGGAGGTATACCGGATGCCTGGTTGGTCGGCGGTTTGCAGGACGGCTTGGCGGGCGTTTCGGTGTTCGGGTTGGATAACGAGACGGTGTTGCGTCCGAATCCCGGACAACCTTATCTCAGCCTGCAAATGATGGGCGGGGAGATGCGGACTTGGCGTGTTGCGGCGACAGAGGCCAACGGCGTTGTGGACATTGAGGCCAACACCCAACATGCCTACGGCTGGTCTCGCGGCAGCGGCTATGCCCAGCTATACCTGCATGTCGATCAACCCACAAAGGCGCTGCTGCATTTGAAACAATCCGGCATTAGAACCTTCGGCTGGCTGGACGGGCAGCCTTTCAAACTGGCCGATGATTCGAACCCGCCGTCCGGGTTCTCGTCGTCACCCGGCGGGCAGGTCAAAAAACTGCTGCACGGGCTGACCACCGAGGGTCTGGTGGTTACCGCGATGTCAGCTCGTCCCGAAGCGCCGCAACTCGCGACGCTGGATCTGTCGCCGGGCTGGCATAGCCTGCTGGTCAAGCTGGTGATGCAGCATGACCAGGGTCAACGGTTTTACTTCGCAGGCTTGTTCACCGATCCAACCGGTAAGCCTCTGGATTCTATCAAGACGCAGTTGACCGATCCCTCCGTCGATTTGGCGCTTAACGGCATCGCCGCCAAGCTGCGGCCTTTGGTCTTCGTCGATGCGCCGACCAATCTGCCGCATCCGGGCGACTCGCTCAAACTGCGGGTGGATATGCGTTGGCATCCGATTCTGGAAGAAACCGCTTTGCCTGCACCGTTGCCGCGCTTTCCGGCAAAATTGCGTCTGCGTCTGGTCGATTACGGTGGCAACGAGATCGCGGTACGGGAAATAACCGGGCAGTTTCCCGACCAAGTCGAAGCAGACTTCGGCAAAATTACCGAGCCCGGCTACTACGCCGTTTACCCCTCGTTGCATACGCCTGACGGCAAGTTGATCATGAACTATCCCGCCGATGGTTTCTCAGTCGTAGGCGGTTCTGTCGATCAAAAGCACAGGCTGGGCAAGAAAAAACTATGGAACAACGACTATTACGCGCTGGCCGACGGGGATAAGAGCTTCAAGCAGGAAGGCGGGTATTTCTCCTGGCTGGAACGGATGGGGATTTACCAAAGCTATGGCAGCTATCCGGGCTTCGACCCGCAGTATCGGGCAAAATGGGAACGGGCGAAACAACTCGGTTTGGTTTTGTTCGCCGACTCCTCGGGCGATAGCAACTGGCTCAACGACAATCAGGCGGATGGGAAAAGCTTCATCAACATGGCAGCCTCATTCACCCAATTTTTTAAATCGACCAACGAGATCGACATTCGCTCGGATGCCGAATGGCAAAAACTGCGCGAACCTGCGCATTGGGTGCAACGCGCCAAGTGGGAATATGAGCAGGCGCACAAGCAGCGTAGTGACGCCCATTACGTCGGCGGAAGTCTGGTGCGTCCGGGCGAGGATCAGTGGTTTAAACAGGTGTTGGAACTAGGCCTGGATCATTATCAGGACGCTTGGGACGTCCACGCCTATCCCCAAAAAGCGCCGCGTTTCGGAGGCGCTATCGGCAACAGCGAAAGCGAGGATGAGCGCGGTGTGCTGGCCGCTTATGCCAGCCTGGGCAAAAAGAACAGCCTGCCTTTCTGGCTGGGCGAGACAGGTGCCAAGGCCATGCATGGTTTGACCGGACGCCGCTGGCAGGCCGAGCAGGTCGCAAAAATGATCGCCTGGGTTAACAGCCGTAGCGACTATCTGGGCATAGCTTTCTGCATAGGCCACGAATACGACCTGGCCTATGGCCGGATCTGGGATTATTCGATGGGTCACAAGCCCGGCGAGGCGGCGCTCTATACCGCCAGCGCATTAATCGACGGCTTGCCGTATAAAGCCATCGATACCAAGGATGCTAATATTCAAGCGGCTTATTTCGGTGAAACTATGATGATTTGGCGTAGCGATGAGGCAGCCAGCAATTGGCGGCAGCAGCTAGATCCCGGCAAATCCTGGGTGTTTGTGGATGTGGTGGGGCATGCACGGGAGCTGACGGTTGACGCCTCAGGATACGCGGACATCCAGATCTCCGCCAGCCCGGTGTATGTGCTATCGCGAGCCGAGTATGAACGACTGACCAGAAGTTGACTGAGCATTGCTGTTTATTAGTGGATGATTTACGGCGTGCGTAGTGAATAACAGCAAACGAACATGCCAAGTGCGACACCATGCTCAATTGTAAGAGCATTCAGAATTCACCGATGAAATCAAACAGCTTTGCCTCATTGCCGTCTCCTTCAGATGACCTGAAAACATGAAGTCAAAAATATAATTATGATGGTATCGTAGTTCCGTTGTTACGATTATTGAAATGTCGGCTAGAATGTTACAAATAATCGTTTTTTGTAATAGCAATAATTTGAGAACAATGGTGGATTTATGGCTTCCGGGGCACTACTAAGACAACTGATTAAGTCAGGCTCTGAAGGCGACTCAGAATCTTTTCGTCGTGTTTCAGAAAAAGTTATTCAGGAAGAAAGAGATAAACAACATCATTTGCTTGCCAATGATTTGGAAAAAATTCTTTATGGTCGACGCAGTTCTTCTGAAAATGTAAAGAGTTTTGTATTTTCAAAATTACCTGAAGATAAAGAACGCGGCTTGGCTCTATTACAGATAAAAGAACCATTACGCAGAATTGATGATGTTGTTTTATCCGATGAAAATCGTTCATTGTTGGATGAAATTCTAGAAGAGCATCATCGTGTTGAAATACTAAACTCACATGGTTTATTTCCAGCTGATCGATTGCTGTTCTGCGGCCCACCTGGATGCGGTAAGACGCTATCGGCGGAAATTGTTGCAGCCGAACTAGGCTTGCCACTGGCGATTGTCCGAATTGATAGCGTTGTCTCATCCTATCTGGGGGAAACGGCGGCAAACCTGCGTAAAGTGTTCGATTTTATTACATCCATCCCTATGGTGGTTTTGTTCGACGAGTTTGATGCATTAGCAAAAGAACGTGCCGATAGCGCTGAACATGGCGAATTAAAACGTGTTGTTAATGCTTTTTTACAAATGCTGGATGCCTATGACGGGAAAAGCCTGTTAATCGCAGCCACCAATCATGAAAGTATTTTGGATTCCGCAATTTGGCGACGCTTTGATGAAGTGTTAGTGTTTGAAGCCCCTAATTTGGAACAACTTAAACGCTTACTTGCTATTAAGCTTAAAGGCGTACGTAGGGAATTCGATGTCGACAATAGCAAAATTATTGCGCTATTCAAAGGCATGTCACATGCTGACGTTGAACGGGTATTGCGCCGCGCCATTAAAGAAAAGGTCTTATCCGGTAAAGAGTTTTTGGCCGAACGACATATTCGTTCAGCCATGCGTCGAGAAGATGCAAGAAGGAATCGGGTTTCTAAACAGGAATAGTTATTTATGACATCAAGTTATCCGCATTTGCCGTTGCAACGAGAGGAACCGGTCACGGAGAAAAGGCCAGGTAAATATTATCCGGCTCAACCTCCATCCGATCCGGCGGCGCATGGTAGAGACCTGGGTATGCAGTTACAAAAAACCATCCAACAAACCGAGCAAGATTTAGGCGGTTTCGATGATCGCAAACTATTTCGTTTTCAAGTAGAAAAAGGATTTAACCCCGACGAATTGAAAAAAATTTCCCGCGAAATTGAATTTATCAGTCAAGAGAATGACGAGATTGTGGTTGCCTTTGTTAGTCAATCGGCTTTGCAATTGTTTGAAGCCAGATTAGCATCGATAGTAAAAGGGGAATATATCACTAACAAGCAAGTCTATTATGCATTACAAGGCATGAGCGGATGGACAGCGGACGACAGAAGCGGTTGGTCGCTAAAGCAGGAAGGCTTCCCTGAAACGGAAACATTTTATCTCGATCTTGAACTGTGGCCGATTGAAGATAACCCTAAAGAACGTCAGCTTCTTTGGAGCAAATTTGAATCATGGCTGAAAGAAAATGGCATCGAGTCTCCTGATAGCGTTAAACAGCCTGGATTGACGATCTATCGCGTCCGCTGCGACCATGCTCAAGCAGAAAAACTGCTTCGTCATCGTGATATACGCATTGTCGATTTGCCACCGCGTTTTGGCATGGATATAAAACATCTCGGATTAGATATTCAACAATTTCCGCTCACCCCATCACCGCTGCCATCAGCACCCGGTGTTGTTGTGCTCGATAGCGGGCTTGCAACTGGACATCCTTTGTTAGGGTCAGCAGTCGGAGATGCGCAAAGCTTTTTGCCTGAACATATTGCGGCAGACGAGAGCGGTCATGGAACTCATGTCGCCGGTATTGCGCTTTATGGTGACATGACAAAATCAATAGAGGCAGGCTCTTTCATTCCTGAATTACGTCTTTTTAGTGGCCGAATTCTAGATAAAGACAACAGTAACAACGGTCTGATTGAAAACCATATTGACACTGCCGTACGTTATTTTTTTTGTCAATACAGCTGCCGTGTTTTCAACCTTTCTTTAGGTGACAGCCGAAAGCCATATCTTGGCGGACATGTACGCAGTCTGGCTTATACCTTGGACTGCCTATCGCGTGAGCTGGGTATTTTATTTGTTGTTTCAACTGGCAATGTATTGCCGAGCCATCTTGATGGTTTGGACTGGAAACAAGACTATCCACAGTATTTAGTAGATGACGATTGGTCGATTATCGATCCAGCAACCGCGCTTAATGTTCTGACAGTCGGCAGTATAGCGCGTTGGGAAGCTAGTCGAAATTCACTGCGTTATCCCCATGACCCATCTGAACCAACCATAGCCAAAACTGACCAGCCTTCGCCTTTTACCCGCCATGGGCCAACGGTAGGCGGAGCCATAAAACCAGAACTGGTCGCTTTCGGCGGTAACTGGGCTTTGAATATTCGTGGTGGAAATATTATCGAGCACGATCTAGGCGAATTGTCGACCAATCTCGACTTCGCAGAAGGTCGACTATTAGGCGTGAAATGCGGCACCAGCTTCGCTGCGCCACATATCACCCACTTGGCTGGAAAAATACTTTCGGAACATCCAGAAGCCAGCGCCAACTTACTACGCGCACTGTTGGTGTGCCATGCCGTTATACCAAACTCCTCATCAAAAATTTTTGACGAGGAAGATTCAATCCGAAAAGTGCTGGGATACGGTCAGGTTGATACACGGGCCTTACTTAAATCCTTGGAAAACGAAGTTACCCTGATTGTCGAAGGCCAAATTGAAAACAAGCGCCATCATTTTTATGAAGTGCTGATGCCGGATGACTTTATTTCCTCAGGCAGAAGAGTTCGTGAAATATCAATTGGTCTAGCCTATACGCCGCCTGTTCGATCTACTCGCGTTTCCTATAAGACTATGCGGCTGAACTACCGACTAGTTGCGGCTCCCGATCTTGATCATGTAGTCAAAATGTTCAACAAGGCAACTAGCGAGGAAAATTACGAAAATATTCCCGAGTTAACGGGCGCGAGTGTTAGTTTGACGCTTAGAAGCAAAGGTACAGTACAGTCCGCAACGTGGCAATTTAAACAAGTTAACCGTAATTCCAAATTAAAAACCGGAAAGCTTTTTGTTGTTGTCACAAGAAACGATCATCCCTGGGGCGAGGTAGATACTAAAATAGCTGAAGAATACTCTTTGGTGGTTTGTTTACGTGACCGTGAGAATCAACAAGCTAAACTATATAGTCAAATTCAAAATCGTTTGCAACAGCGTCAACGGGCTAGAGCAAGGGGATAGCAATTTGATTAATTTCATTTTTCTATTTCTACACTCTCCCTGAAAATATTCTGATCTTCATCTAATTTTAATTAAACCCACAGGTTTCCCCTCATCTTGCTTCTGTAACCTTTACTCAAACGAAGCGACCTGCGCATAACGCCGGTTGCGATGACTTTGGGGATGGACGGATTTTACTGTTCATCATTGGACACAGACAGAATTGGGAGTTAACGAATATGCCACTCGCTTTGGGTAATATCTTCAACGGACTCTTCAAGCAATACGGACACACGGTGATCCTGTTGCTGCGGTTTATCGACATAGCCATGCTCATCGGCGCGGCTTGGGTCTCGCATTATTTATGGCTACACCAGTTTGTCATCGATCAGGACTACCGCATAGTGGTCTCCCTGGGTATTTTGGCGGCCATCATCTTTTTCGAAATCGGTCAGGTTTACCGGCCTTGGTCGAATGACACCATGCGCGGGGAAGTCTCGCGTGTCGTTAGGGCTTGGGTGTCGGCCATCGTGACGGTTATTTCGATTGTTGCGTTGGTTCGTATGCATTTTTGGTTCGGCTCCAGTTATCGCTGGATCGTCACTTGGTGGGTGCTGGGATTGTTATTCGTGCTCACCGCCCGTAGTCTGCTATCACATTTGTTGCAATGGCTGCGTTCCCGTGGCTGGTCTCAGGGACGTATCGTGCTGGTCGGATTGAACCAGATGGCCGTTGCGGTTAGTCGGCAGTTGAGCCATTCATCCTGGGCCGGTTTGCAAGTCGTGGGTTATGTCGATGATCCATCCGAAAATCAGCGCACGGTGGGCGATTTATCGCTGCCGCGACTCGGGGATTTGGAAGACCTCTCTGCCATTGTCACCAAGGAAGCCATTGACGAAGTATGGATTGCGTTCCCCGGTGAATCGCTGGTCGAACGCGCCCAGTATCAACTGCGGCATCTGCCGGTCAGTATCCGGCTGGTTATCGACTGCTTTGATTTCAAGCAGAGTAAATTCCTCAGCCTGAACACGGTGGCCGGCATTCCGACATTGGACTTCTCGGTCTCTCCGTTGCATGGCGTTAACCGCTATATCAAGGAGGCCATGGACAGATTGTTTGCGCTTATCCTGTTGGTTCTGATCAGTCCGTTGCTGCTGCTGATCGCTATCGGCGTCAAGCTGAGTTCTAAAGGACCTGTGTTTTACCGGCAAGAGCGGGTTGGCTGGAACAACCGTTCGTTCACGATGATGAAGTTCCGCTCGATGCCGGTGGACGCCGAGGCCAAAACCGGCGCGGTTTGGTCTAAGCCTGGCGAAAAACGGGCGACCCGGTTTGGCGGTTTCTTGCGCAAAACCAGTCTTGACGAATTGCCGCAACTGATCAATGTGCTTAAGGGCGACATGTCCCTGGTCGGACCTCGTCCTGAGCGCCCGGATTTCGTCGAAGTGTTCAAGGAGCAGGTGCCGAATTACATGAAAAAACACATGGTCAAGGCTGGTATCACCGGCTGGGCGCAAGTGAACGGCTGGCGCGGGGACACCGACTTGAACCGGCGCATCGAACACGATTTGTATTACATCCAGCATTGGTCGGTATGGTTCGATTTGGAAATTGCATTGCGCACGGTGCTGACCGGTTTTATCAATAAAAATGCCTATTAAGGAATAGTTACGCCATGTTTAAACCAATGTTTAGATCGATGCCCCTGATACCGGCCTTGCTGCTGCAAGCCTGCTCTTTAACGCCCGGCATGGAAATGGAGACTAACAGCCCGTTATCGCATATAGAGGTTCCGACGATGAAAGACGGTAAGTTAGTCAAGGAAAAAGCGAAGATTTCTCAGATTACCGCAGACCTTATTATCGACCGGGAAAATTCGAAACAGCAGGAGATCAACAGTCTCCCGGCTCAGAATGTCCCCATGACCGAATATAAGATCGGCCCGCACGACAGGCTGCAAATCACGGTGTGGGAGCATCCCGAGCTGAACGATCCGGGAGGCGAGAAAATCAACCCCGAGTTGGCGGGCAAGATGGTTCAAGATGACGGTATGCTTTATTACCCCTACGTGGGCAACGTTCAGGTGCAAGGAAAAACCGCTAACGAGGTTCGGGATTTATTAAGCCAAGGGCTGTCCAAATACTTCAAGAAAGTCAAACTTGATGTCCGGGTGCTGTCTTTCCAGAGTCATCGGGCAGCTGTGGTCGGTCAGGTCAAAAATCCGGGGATCCAGGCCATGAACGAGACGCCAATGACTATTACAGAAGCCATCAGCCGCGCAGGCGGCGTGAGCGAGGATGCCGATACCAGCAACGTGACTCTGGCCCGCGACGGCAAGCTTTATAAGATCGATGTTATGAGGTTATACGAAAAGGGCAGCGCTGACCAAAACCTGCTGCTCAAGGACGGCGACGTGCTTAATGTCTCCGACCGCAAGGATAATAAGGTGTTCATCATGGGCGAAGTCGGCAGGCAGCAGGCCTTGCAAATCAACAAGGGTAAATTGACACTTGCACAGGCGCTGGCGGAAGCCTATGGGGTTGATTTCAATACTTCGCGGCCGGAAGAGATTTATGTGATCCGGACAGGAGAGCAAAAGCCGGAAATTTTCCAGTTGAATGCGGAATCGCCTGACGCGCTGATTCTTGCGGATCAGTTCACTTTGCAAGCTCACGATACCGTTTTCGTAAGTACCGCAGGCGTGACCCAGTGGTCCCGAGTCCTGAACCAAATCCTGCCGTCATCTTTCACGTCGGTTATGTCGAAAGCCGCCACCATGGGCTTGTAACGGTGTGCAAGACTCGAATTTTCTTTTCACAAGATTGGGACATGAAAGATTATGTATTCACAAAATGAAGCTACTCTACAGCTCCCGCCGCTGAATCCGTCCAGGATTGAAGAGCAGGGCGTCAGTATCCGCGACACTATCGATCTGCTGATTGAAGGCAGAAAGATCATCCTGATTACCTTGCTGTCGGTTCTGCTGGTGACGGTGGTCTATCTGGTGTTTGCACCACGTACCTACAAGGCTGACGCGCTGTTGCGGATCGACAAGAACAAGGCGCTGCTTTCCGCACCGCTCCGTAGCGAGGCGAACAAAGCCTCGACTGAAGCCGATAATCCACGGGCGCAGCGTGAGGTGGAAATCCTCCGCTCGCGTTCAGTGCTAGGTAAGGTGGTGGAGGATCTGAACCTGATGGTGGAATATACACCTGATTATTTCCCCATTATCGGCGAGATGTTGGCTCGACGGCATGACGCGGATGACGGGGTTGCCGGTTCATGGTGGGGATTCGGTCATTGGGCCTGGGGCGGCGAAAAGCTGAAGATCGCTACTTTCACTGTGCCGGATCGTTATCTGGAAAAAGCGTTTACGCTGATCGCGCTGGAGGAAGGCCGGTTCCAGTTGCTGGATCCCAAGGATGACGTCCTGGCCGAAGGGCAGATAGGCGAAACGCTGATAGCCGACATCGGCGAGGCTACGCCTGTGGTTATTAAGCTTGCAGAACTTGCTGGGCATCCCGGCACCCATTTTGAGCTGACCAGAAAAACCTCATTGGCCGCCATCGAAACCTTGCAAAAGGCTTTCTCGGTCAAGGAAGTTTCCAAGGACACGGATATTTTGAGCGTTGAGCTCAAGGGCCGTGATCCCGAGCAGCTTGCCAAATCGGTCAACGACATCGCTAATATTTATGTCAACGCGACAGTCAATTGGGAGTCTGCGGAAGCCTCGCAAAAACTGGGCTTTTTGGAAAGCCAGCTGCCTGTTGTTAAGGAACGCCTGGAAAAGGCGGAGCAGGGCTTGAGCGCTTACCGGCAGGAGCATGGCGCGGTCGACATATCCGCCGAGGCCGAGATACTGCTCAAGCAGGCCTCCGAAATGGAGACGCTGGGCATTCAACTCAAACAAAAGTACGAAGAGCAGAATCAACGCCTGGAGGCCGCTCATCCGGACATGATCGCCACCAAGGCGCAAATCAAACGCATCGACCAAAAGCTGGCGAATTTGGATAAGCGGATTAAAGATTTGCCGCGCACTCAGCAGAACGTAGTGAGTCTGTCGCGGGATGTGCAGGTCAATACCGAGCTTTACACTTCGCTGCTGAACAGCGCGCAGGAACAGCGCATTGCTGCTGCCGGTTCGTTGGGTAACTCCCGCATCGTCGATTTTGCGGTGACACCGGAAAAACCGTATTGGCCGAAACCGAGCCTGCTGTTAGCCATCGCCACTTTGCTGGGCTTGAGTGCGGGATCGGCGCTGGTGTTCATGAGACACTCCTTGCAACGCCACGATAACTACCCGGCCTTGCTGGAATATCAGGTGGGCTTGCCGTTATTTGCGGCCATCCCGCATAGCAAAAAGCAGCGCCGGTTGACGCGCCTGATTGATCAGGGCAGGGATCGCGAACCCGGCATTCTGGTCAGCCAGGATCCGCTCGATATTTCCGTGGAGTCTTTACGCGGTTTGCGTACTACTTTGGAAGCGACTCTGGCCAGTGACGAGAGTAAGGTCATCATGGTCAGCAGCCCTGCGCCGAGCATGGGTAAATCTTTTGTCAGCACCAATCTTTCCGCATTGTTGGCGAGTATCAAAAAGCGCGTGTTGATCATCGATGCCGACATGCGCAATGGCCGACTGCACGAAACGTTTTCCGTGAACAAGGGGCCGGGGCTTTCCGACCTGTTGGCAGGCACCGCCACGCTGGGCGAGGTTATCGTCAGCCTGCCCGATGTCGGCGTGGACTTAATACCGCGAGGAAGCATGGTGCTGAACCCGGCCGAATTGCTGGTTCTCGGCAATCTGGAGGAGACGCTTGAGCAGTTGAAGAGTTTCTATAACCATATCGTGATCGATTCTCCGCCGATTTTGGGCGCCACGGACGCGGCCATTATAGGCAAGTACGCCGACGCCACGTTTCTGGTGGTCAAGGAAGGCCGCTACACGGCGCAGGAATTGGAGGTTAGTTTCAGGCGTTTCCAACAGGTCGGTGTGAAACCGAAAGGCTTCATTATTAACGATATGAAAGAGGGCTCATCGTATTACCCTTATTACGGCTACGCCTACCACCGTACCGACATGGAGTCCAATATCCCGTCGGCATTTATGGCCGGGTATCAGGCGGTGGGCGACTGGTTAGGAAAACGTCAGGATCCTGACTATCTTTTAGCTTCAGAGTCAGGCGATGACGCGGACGATAAGGTGCAAGCGTAAGATGAAACGCAACTACTCAGCCTATTTGATGCCGGTGCCTATATTGTTCAAAGCCAGCTTTGAACTCCGATCACGCTATCCCTGGAGTCCAAAGCTGGCTTTGGATACTCTCCGGATTGGTTTTACGATTAAACGGGCTGAGTAGTTATGATGCAAATGCGCTTCGAAAAAGACTTGCCGGTTCTGTTGTTCGCGCTGGTTAGCGTGTCGACATTGGCTTCTTTGCCGCAGGTCGAGTCGGCCTGGACTGGGGTGAAGGAGGTCTATGGCGAGCAGGATTTCGGTTTGCGTATCCTGCGCGAGGCGATGCTGGCGGTGCTGGTGGCTTACGGTTTTTTTGAACAGCGCTTGCGGCGCGGGGCATTGTCCAGTTCGGTGTTAGCTTTTTTGGGCGTTGTCGCCACCTATGTGTTGTTTGAGATTGGCTATGCGTTGTATCTGGATTTGCCGTTGGTGGTGCCGATGGCGGGCCTGCGCGTTTTCGAATACCTGCCGCTGGCATTGATCGGATTCGCAACCAGCCGGTTGGGCGCGGGTGAAACTGTTATCAATCGGTTCGCACATTATCTTCGTTATTACATTGTTCTCCAGGCCGTGTTGGCGATAGCCCAGGCGTTGTGGGCTCCGCCTTTGTTCGGGGTGTCATTCTTTGGCGGCGGACGGCCGTTCGGCACCTTTGTCAGTCCCAACTTGTTTGGAGCAACCATGGCGACTTGCGCGCTGCTGTTCTCGCTGGTTCCTGGGATGAGAAAGTGGGTGGCTGCCAGCGTATTTTTGGCCTTGCTGAGCGGTTCGCGAACTGCGTTCATCAGTTCTTTGCTGGTGATTTATTTTCAGGTTTATGCGGTGCTCCGTCCCCGAGATCGCTGGGCTTTGGTCATGCCTGCGCCGATACTTGCCGTGGGTGCGCTGTTGTTGGCGTCCAGCCCTTTGCTCAGCGGACGCGATGATGCTGATCCAACCCAAGACGGCCGCATAGACCTGTGGCAGCGGGTGTTTTCAGAGCAGGTACACGGGCCTGCGGATTTGCTGTTCGGTTGGGGCTTGGGACTGAGTTCCAATACCATCAATGTTCTGTTTGGTGCGGAACATTTTAAGGGGCAATTCGATTCCGATAGCCTTTATTTATACTTGCTGAACGGTTACGGCCTGATAGGTCTGCTGGCGTATTTATTCTTTCTATGGTCAACGACAAGGATGTCTGTCCATCCCAACAAGGGATTAGTGGTGATGTTTATCTTCGTTGCCGGGCTGACATTCAACATGTGGGAGTATTTTCCGCAAAACGCGATATTGATGTATCTCTGGGGAATGGTATTAGGCACAGGATACCAAGCGAGTTCATCCCCATTGCAGGCTAGCCCGATAGCATCGGGTTCGTATTCCTGACTATTGGAGTGCAGGCTTCGCCTGCAAGCACAAGCAAAGCTTGCACTCCTGTGCAGCTGTGACTAAACGAAATGCAGCATGAGTTGTGTTCAATACTTAACGATTACATAGCCAAGAATTAAAACCATGATAGGACTATTGAAAGAAAAACGATTATTCGGTGATGCGTTTTGGGCGCTGTTTGGGCAACTGGTGTCCGCCTGTGCGTTGTTGGCGGGTACTCGAATCCTCACCGAACTGGTAACGCCAGATATATACGGACAAGTCGCTTTGTTGAATGGTTTTGTTGCGCTTGGAGTTGCCCTGTTTTCCTACCCTTTTATTTGCGCCGGCATGAGGATCTTGCCGGAGTGCCTGAATAAAGTGGAGCGTACAGCGTTATACGGCGTTGTGGCAAGACTGACGGCTCGAGCAACGGCGTTGGCGATAAGTCTGCTGGTGCTGGGAGGCGTTACTTACAGCTATTTTTCGCACAGCGATGTTTGGCTGTTTATGCTGGCAGGCGTTCTTCTGATGACAACAGTCCGGCGCGAACTGGGCATTCAGTTACTGATCGGTGAACGTAAACAACGCGGCGCAAGTTTGTGGCAGACCAGTGACAGCATTTTGCGCCCGTTGTTGGCGATCGCGTTGGTAATGTGGGGAGGCCAAAAGGCTGAGTGGGTGTTGCTGGGTTACATCGTGGCAAGCGTGGTCTCGAATACGGTGTGGTCGTTAGCGCTGGGCGCAAAGCCTGACAAAAACAGGCCTCTCATCACTCGTAATTTCAGAACTGATGTCTGGGCCTATGCCTTGCCGCTGATCCCGATAGAATTGATATTTTGGGTTAACGGCTTGGGTGACCGGTATGTGATCGGCTATTTGATGACGGCTGCGGAGGTGGGTTTATATGTAGCTACGTATACGATAATCAACGAGGCGTTTAATCGTAGCGCAATGGTTTTGTTACGCACCTTCCAGCCGGTTTATTTTCAGTCCTGTTCCCAAAACCGGATCAAGGAAGGATTTAATATCTTATGGATATGGATAGGGTGTGTCGTTGCGTTAGGGTTCATCGGCGTATCGCTAGTGCTTATTACCAAGGACTGGGTGGGATCGGCGGTGCTCGCAAAATCTTATCATTCGGCGATTGAGTTGATGCCTGCCATCGCTATTGGCTGTGCGCTGCATGCCTTGGGAACCGTCGTGGCTCAACCGCTGCTGGCTAATAAACGGACACGGTTGTTATTGTTGGGACGCGCATGCGGGGCGGTGACCGCAGTTATCAGTATTCCGCTGATGGTGAAAAACTACGGCTTGCTCGGCGCTGCGATGGCCAATCCCATCTATTTCGGCGTTGAGGCGCTGGTTTTGGCAATGCTGGCCAAACCCTGGCGGAATATCAGCTTTGAGAATAAGGCTGCACTAGACCAGGCCGATGAGGAAACATCAAACTCAAGGGTTACGGCCTGACAGTTGTGTTAATTATTGATAGATAGTAACTACTCACCCCCTTTTTTAACCGCAAAGCCGATTCTTACTGTCCAAAGCCAGCTTTGGACTCCAGAAAATGTGCTATCGGAGTTCAAAGCTGGCTTTGGACATTACAGAAGCGAACATTAAGATAGGGTGAGTAGTTACGATAGATGAAATATTTTTAAACCAATTTCTTAGTCAACAGGTTATCAATGGAAAATACCATAATGTACGCATCAGCAGCTTCAGAAATCTATGGCGATATTTTACGCGAATGTGTGGCCTGTAGGGCTGAGAAAATAACATTTTGGCGCCAGAAAAACTTCCACTATACCCAAAGTGCCAGCCACAAGGAGTTCCATATATATCGCTGCGAAAGCTGTGGAACCGGGTTCTTAAACCGGCCTCCACATGTGCAATGGCTGCAATCCATTTACCAATACTCGGGCCAAGCGCTGACCCAGGCGATAACGTTGGAAGAGGTGCTGGCCAGAGAAGCCGAGTTTCCTAACTGCAAGGTGGATGCCGAGCGCATGAGTCAGCAAGCCCATCTGTTCAACAACTCGGGTAATGATCGGGCTCTCGATATTGGTTCGGGCTTCGGTTTTTACACGCAAGCGCTCAGAAAAGCGGACTACCGGACGGTCAGCATTAATCCGGGCCAATACGAAAATGAAGTATTCAGAAATCTGAATGGCGATGAACCGCTTGCGGTGATGTTTGAAGATTACCCAGCATCCGAACCCTTTGGCGTAGTGATGATGTCGCAGGTATTGGAACATTTGCTCGAACCGGATCAGGCGATAAGCAAGGTGGCAGGTCTGCTGGCGTCGGGCGGCGTTTTAGCTTGCGCCGTGCCTAATTACGATTCGTTTTTAGTCAAGCTGCTGGGCACCAAGGATAACGCTTGTTTATGGGTGCCGGAGCATGTCAATTATTTTACCGAGAACGGCTTAAAAACCTTGGTGGAACGAAATGGCTTTCGTGTAGTCAAGGTGGAGCAAATAACCCGGATCCCATTTAACGCGTTATCCAAACGGCTGCGACTGAAAGGAAGACCGGCTGCCGTTGTTGACGGCTTGATTAAGTATTTGCAAGCCCCGTTTGCCGGATTGATGCGTTACTTCGGGCTGGGTATCTACATCAATTTATATGCGGTGAAGAAATAAAAAAGCGTTTTACACCACGAAGAAAAGAAAAGCGCGCAGCACAATATCCCTCTCCAGCGGGAGAGGGCAGGGTGAGGGGAATCTAAAGCAAGGTAGATTGTTGATTGAATTTCTCCTCACCCCAGCCCTCTCCATCAGGAGAGGGGGCGGATCCACCTGCGATCCGCGAGCTACTGCTTAGCTGAATAGTTACCAATAAATTTTAAACGAGTCATTATGTTAACCATTGTTATTTTGACCAAAAACGAGCAAGTCAATCTGCCGGGTTGTCTTGCGGCTATCCCTGAACGCTATCCGATTGTGATTGTGGATTCAGGTAGCACCGATAATACGGTTGCGATAGCCAATAGCCGGGGATGCAGGGTTTATACGAATCCATGGCCCGGTTTTGCCGAGCAACGCAACTTTGCGATCAGGCAATGCGATATAAGTACGCCCTGGATATTGTTCGTCGATGCCGACGAAATCTACCCGCAGGCGTTTTACGACTGGTTTGAATCCGGGATGACTGGTGCTGATTCTTTTGATGTGTTGATGGTGCCATCGATACTTTATCTGCGTGGCAAGCGTTTGAACCACGCGCCCGGCTATCCCATTTATCACCCAAGACTGGTGCGCAGGGAAACGACAAGCTTTGTCCGCAACCACACAGGGCATGGCGAGGCCGTGATTAATACCTGCCGGATCGGTTATTCCGCAATTCCTTATGACCACTATTTTTATCATGGCGAGATCGTCGAATGGATGCATAAACATGTCGATAAGGCCGCGCAAGAAGTGCAGCTTAAGCCTACTACGGGAGCAGTGATGACGACACGCGGACGGTTAAGCGTTTTATTGGGGCGATCCTGGCTCAGGGTTATTGCCCGTTTTTTATACCACTTCGTATTTCGGGGCGGTTTTTTGGATGGAGTTGCAGGGTTGGAATTTGCGCTGATGTTTACTTGGTATGAGGCAACGATCTATTTACAAGCAAAAGCCGGTATTCAGGCAAGGTGATTAATATGAAAGTTTCGTTGGTTTTAGCAACGCTGGGAAGGGATCGGGAATTGGCTGATTTTTTGAAGTCTCTGATGATCCAAACCTATAAAGACTTTGAGCTGATCATCATCGATCAAAACAAGGACGGTAAAATCGACGCCCTCGTCGAACCGGTCAAAGTTTATCTTGATGTGAAGCATGTGAAAGTGGATTTTACCGGTAACGCCAGGGCCAGAGACTACGGCATAGGCTTGGCCCAAGGCAGAATCGTCGCGTTTCCCGATGACGATTGTGCCTATGATAAGGATGTCCTGAAAAAAGTAGTCGACGAGTTTAAAAGGCGGCCGAACCTTTCTATCCTGGTAGCCGGTTCGTACGATTTTTCATCCAGCCGATTCAGCATCGGTGTTAACAGTCCCAGTGCGCGGTATTTTTCACGCTTCAACATGATGGGGGTAGAGTTCACGCAGTTTTTCGACCGGAAAAAGATTGATGGCAAGCACTTCCACCTGGATCACGACTTCGGCATCGGTTCCAAATATTCCGGGGCAGAGGGTTTCGAACTTTTGTATCGTTTGCTTCGGGTCGGCAATACCGCATTTTATAACCCGGAAATAAAGATTTATCACCCGGATAAAGATCACTACAAGCTGGGAACCGGAAGAATGCTGATGTATTCCACCGGGGTTGGGGCTTACATCAGAAAATTCGCCAAGCAGCAGGATGTGTTCATTCTGTACTACATCGTTCGTAAGATGTTTGTCGCGCCTATCCTGAAAATGATGCTGGCTTTGGTTTTATTGAACCCGAAAAAGCTGGCTTATTCTTTTTACAACCTCGTCGGTATTTGGCGCGGGTTTCTGGCGTATGGAAGGTAGCTTTATGAGAAGAAAACTGTCGACAACACGGCTCTGTTCTAGTTCCCAAGCTGGAGCTTGGGAACCCGCGTAAGTGATTCAGGAGAAATATTATTTTATCGTTCCCACGCTCCGGCGTGGGAATGCGGTGGCAGACGCTCCAGCGTCCCGCAACGCTGGAGCGTTGCAGGCTGAATTCCCACGCCGGAGCGTGGGAACTATTGCTCTCTCATGCCGGATGACGTAAATGCTCCATCCGGCTGCACTCTATGTGCTGAATAGTTACCATTTTTTATAGTTAAATTCAGGAGAAATGTTATGAATGTAGGAATCGTTACCACACACATCCCCCCAGCTAAAGGTTACGGCGGGGTGTCCGTTACCGCCAGTGTTTTGACCAAAGCATGGGCGGAACGGGGTCATAAAATGGCATTGGTCGCATCCGACGAGTCGATTGCAGGCCGATTGCGGCCCGAGCAGGTGCGTCTTGGCGAACAGGTGGATGTCAGGCTCTATCGTTGTTATGGATTCAGGCGCTGGGGCTTTGGATTGGGCGCTATCCCCGAACTGTTTAAATTATGTCTGCAAGCGCCGGTAATCTATGTCCACGGCATTGCAACCTGGCCGTCTACGCTGGCGGCTGTTTTTTGCACCCTGTTGCGTCGCCCGTTCATGGTTGCGGTGCATGGCGGATTGATGCCTGAGCATGTTGATCTGATACGGCGGGAAAAACCGCATAAATGGCTGTTCTATAAATGGTTGACCTTCCCGACCCTGCGCCGGGCCATTGCCGTGCATTGCACCAGCGATACCGAGGCCGAAGGCGTACGCAACGTGCTCGGCGAAGACGCCCGCATACTGCTGGTTCCGAACGGCATCGACAGTCGTGATCTTAAAGTAGCCGAATATCCTGCCGGGGGGGAAGGCATGAAGCTCTGCTTTCTGGGGCACGTTCAGCAGGAAAAAGGCATCAACGCTTTTATCAGGGCATGGTTGAAAGTTCGGAATCCTGAGGATCAGCTGGTGATCGCAGGCCGTAGCGTGGACGGCGCTTATTTTGAAGAGTTTCAGGCGCTGGTCGAACAGGCCCACGGCGCTATCAGTTATCGCGGTTACCTGGAGCGCGGCGAAGTCATGGAATTGTTAGCGGCCAGTCATTTCCTGGTGTTGCCTTCGGGCTTGGAAGAGGCGGGCGGCATGCGCGAGAATTTTGGCAATGTGGTGGCCGAAGCCATGGCCGCGGGACGTCCGGTATTGGTTGCCAGAGGCTTGGCATGGGATCATCTGGGATCGTTGGGGGCCGGTTTTGTTTTCGATAGAACCGAGGCTTCGGTGTGCGACGTGCTGCGTAAAGCGCAAGCGCTGGAGTGTTTGGAGTGGGAACGGATGTCGTGGAATGGCCGACAGTATGTCGAACAACAGCTCGATCCCATCAAACTTGGGGAACGGGTCTGGCAGGTGTTGAAAAGACCTGGTCAAGCTAATCTGCCACAATCACTAGCCGAGGGGTCTTCGTTATGAGTAAGGTTGGCCTTATCGTACCCACCCTAAACGCCGGTAGCCTGTGGAAGTCCTGGCTCAAAGCCTTCGAACAACAGACCCGGAAACCGGATTGCCTTTTGGTGATCGACTCTTCGTCCAGCGACGGCACCGTGGCCTTGGCGCGCGCTCAAGGTTTCGATGTGCAAGTGATTTCCAAGTCGGAGTTTAATCACGGCGGCACTCGCCAGTTCGGCGTGAATAGGCTGTCGGCGATGGATATTATAGTCTTCCTGACTCAGGATGCCTTATTGGCCAAACCCGATGCCATCGAACGGCTGTTAGCGGAGTTTGTTGATCCGCGAGTCGGTGCGGCCTACGGACGCCAGCTTCCGCATCGGGACGCCGGACCGATTGCCGCCCACGCCCGTCTGTTCAATTATCCGGTCGAAAGCCAGCTGCGTAGCCTGGAAGACCGGACGCGCTTTGGCATCAAAACCGCGTTTATATCCAATTCTTTTGCGGCCTATCGGCGCAATGCATTGATGCAGGTGGGCGGCTTCCCGGTCGACACCATCATGAACGAAGACACTTATGTGGCCGGAAAGATGTTGGTATCCGGCTGGAAAATCGCTTATTGCGCCGAGGCCCAAGTGTTCCACTCCCATGATTACGGTTTCCTGGATGAATTTAAGCGTTACTTCGATATCGGAGTTTTTCACACCCATACTGCGTGGCTGCAACAGACATTTGGCGGCGCGTCCGGCGAGGGTTTTCGCTTTGTAATCTCGGAAATGCGCTACCTGATCAAACATGCCCCCTGGCTGATTCCCTCCGCAGTGCTGCGGACAGGATTGAAATGGCTCGGATTCAAGCTGGGCGCATTACATAGGGGATTGCCGCTAGCTATTCGCAGAGGCTTTAGCCTACATAAAACTTACTGGCTTAACGCCTTGTCATAAACCTCTTCGGCAGAACCGTTCGAAGTAATTTGTAGTTTTTTTAGTAATCACCTTGAGTAGGAAAATAATATGAAAAAAGTAATAAATTTATCAGTAATCGCTCTGGCTGTAAGTCTGGGTGCCGGTTGTGCAACTAATTCAGATGTTGAAAATTTACAGTCTCAAGTTAATGGCGTCGATGTTTCTGTTAAACAAGCATCAGCCGATGCAGCCAGCGCACAAACTCAAGCTGCCGCAGCAGAAGCTGCTGCTAATAGAGCAACTCAATCATCTCAAGAAGCTAACAGCAAATTGGATAAGAAATTCAAAAGATCAATGAGGAAATAAATAAGCTTGGTAAGAACGGCTTTAGGATTTGGTCAGCAATAACTTCTCTAAACCTGTACTTATCGTTCCCACGCGGAGCGCTCATCTTTATGCACAAGTCTATTCAAGACCGTTATTTTGGCATGGAGACTTGAAATGACGGACTCGGATGTAGGCTGGAATAAGCCCGCCCGGCGACAGCAAGGGTGGGCGTTTCCGGCATTCCTGAGCATCGGCTTATAGCGGTGATCAAAAACCCGGATTTTGGCAGGCAGAGATGTTTGCTGGGATTCGGGTTTTTTATGCGTTGGATTTGTTGGGGTGAGATTCAGACTTAAAGGTTGCTATTAAGTAGCTGCTATAGCATCATGACTAATGGATTTCTGAGGTGGCTTTTACGCCCTGGATTGAAATTTAATATACACCTAAAAAGGTGTCTACTTTATGTTAGGCATAAGCCCATTATCAACCACATCTGGTGCTGGTGAATATAATGCACTCTGTTTTATTGGTAGTTAGTTACTCCAACCCAACAGGCACAAGTACCGAAACGTTAGCGGCAAGCATTAGAACCACCTATCACTTAAACAATTTAACAAAATGAATATGTCAAAAAAACTTATTGCAACAGGAACAGAAAATTTAAACATTGACACTCCAAACAAACAAACAAACAAACAAACAAACAAACAAACAAACAAACAAACAAACAAACAAACAAACAAACAAACAAACAAACAAACAAACAAACAAACAAACAAACAAACAAACAAACA
>CAMAUL010000030.1 GCA_945861405.1 Candidatus Methylobacter oryzae
TCTTCTACGTCGAATAATCCAGGTTGGCGGGGCTGTTTCATTGGCTGAATCTCTCTGGGTGGCGTTGCCGCTATTATCTCATTTCGTTGCTATCCTTGGGTATCCCAAAACCGCGGGGAAATTGGTGGGATTATTAGAGATGCCCATAAATAACAACCAACCTTTAACGACAAGATAATTTGCTGCCGTCCAGCCGACCAAAGTAATCATAATCGCGACTGCTGCAAAAAGTATTTTCTCATGAAGCGAAAGCTCGGCTTTTATGCTTTCTAACTTTGACATAAATTACTCCTAAACACTCGTCCCGCCTACCGTCAACCCGTCAATTTTCAAGGTAGGCTGGCCGACGCCGACCGGCACGCTTTGCCCGTCCTTGCCGCAGGTGCCTACGCCGCTGTCCAGCGCCAAGTCGGTGCCGACCATCGACACTTTGGTTAGCACATCCGGGCCGTTGCCGATCAGCGTCGCGCCTTTAACCGCACGGGTGATTTTGCCGTTTTCGATCAAATAGGCTTCGCTGGCGGAAAACACGAATTTACCCGAGGTAATATCGACCTGCCCGCCACCGAAGTTTTTCGCATACAGGCCTTTTTTGACCGATTTGATGATTTCTTCGGGATCATGCTGACCCGGCAGCATGTAGGTGTTGGTCATGCGCGGCATCGGCAGATGGGCGTAGGATTCGCGCCTGCCGTTGCCGGTAGGCTTGACGCCCATTAACCGGGCATTGAGGTTGTCCTGCATGTAGCCTTTGAGTATGCCGTTTTCGATCAATACGGTTTTTTCGGTCGGCGTGCCTTCGTCGTCGATGCTTAACGAACCGCGCCGTCCCGGCAGGGTACCGTCATCGACCACCGTGCATAAATCCGATGCGACCCGTTCGCCGACGCGGCCGCTGAATGCCGACGTGCCTTTGCGGTTAAAGTCGCCTTCCAGGCCGTGACCGATGGCCTCGTGCAGCAAGATGCCCGGCCAACCCGAGCCCAACACGACCGTCATATTACCGGCAGGCGCTTCCACGGCTTCCAGATTGACCAGCGCTTGCCTGACGGCTTCGCGACCATAGTCCAGCGCGGTATCCTGATCAATGAAATAGCTGTAATCACTACGCCCGCCGCCGCCCATGCTGCCTTGTTCGCGCTGGCCGTTTTGCTCGACGATGACCGTGACATTCATCCGCACCAAAGGCCGCACGTCGGCAACCAAGGAGCCGTCTTGTCGCGCCACCAGGATATGTTCATGGACACCAACCAGGCTGACGATAACCTCTTCAATGCGACTGTCCAGTTTGCGCGTTTCGCTGTCCACCCGACGCAATAAATCGATTTTCTGCTGGTCTTCCAGCGATTTTAACGGATTTTGCGTCGCGTAATACTTGGGCCAAGCGGCGGCTTTGCTGCTGACTTTGCAATGCAAAGGGTCGGCATCCTGGCCTTGCCGAACGATGGCTTTAACATTGTTTGCAGCTTCCAGCAGTACCGGCAGTTCAATCCGGTCGCTATAGGCAAAGCCGGTTTTTTCGCCGCAGACCGCGCGTACTCCGGCACCCTGCTCGATGCTATGGCTGCCTTCTTTAATGATGCCAGCCTCCATGACCCACGACTCGAAATGGCTAGCCTGAAAATAAATATCCGCCGCATCGACCGGCGAACTGAGCAACCTGCCCATGATTTTTTCAATATCGCCATCCTGAATACCGGCAGGCGTTAAGATAGCTTGTCTTGCAAGGTTTAGTATTTCCATCAATTCATCAAAAATAAAGGTTTGGGGTAAAGGGCACCGGGCTAAAGGCTAAAGAAGTAGAATGATGTATTTCGCCTTTCATCTTCGTAACTACTCAGCGTGATTAATAGAACGCGGATGACGCAGATTGAACAGATTTACGCGGATTTTTAAATCAGTGTTTATCAGTTTAATCCGTATCACGGGTGCCCAGTTCAAATATAAGCTAACTAGCCACTAAAAAATCTTATTAAATCATAAGCAATCCGCGTCATCCGCGTTCTCGGCAACTGCTCCTGCGTTGCTCTACCTCCTGCATCCATGCAGTCGTATTCTTTTGTTGCTGAGTAGTTACTCTTCTTCCAGCTTATCGCGCAACGTTTTAAACAACAACTGCAACAGCTCTTCCGCGCCTTCGGCAGAAGGGTGAGATGCGCCGTCTTTGGCCGCGCTGCTTTGTTCGGTTGCATTGGCTACAGTCGCGGTCACCGTTGTTTCCTCACCCTCTTCCTTGACAGTCAACAGATAAATGGCCGGATCATCGCTTAAAAACGATGTCGCTTTGGCAAAAAAACCGGTTCTGTCTTCGGTATCCCGGGTCACGTAATAAAGGCCTTTATCACGCTCATGATCGGTCACTTTGATGCCGCTTTGTTTCAATGCTCTAGCCAAGGTGTTCCAGGCATCGCCGAAAGGCTGCTTGATCGTCAGTTGCGTCGGCGCATTCTGGTAAACGTCCGAACCTAAGCCAGTGCTGTCTTTCTTCTTCGGAATCGAGCTGGTATCAACTATGCGCTGTTCCTTGGTCGGGCTGGCGGTCACAATTGGCGGACGCTCCAGATTTTCGGTGTCGCGATACCGGCTTTTTTCTTCTGCGCTTGAGCAGGAAGCCAGAAAAACAATCAGCAATAAACTTTTAACTATTGGCATATTATTCACAAAAAAAACGACGATGATTCAGCGCCGGAAATGCGCTACGCACTTTTTCCAGACGCTCCAGATCTATTTCGGCGGAGACAAAGCCGCCGCCGGTTTTGTAGCAATCCAGCACCACGCCCCACGGGTCGATAATCATGCTGTGCCCGAAGGTTTTACGTCCATTCAAATGAAAGCCGCCCTGGTTCGGCGCAATCACATAACACAGGTTTTCCACGGCACGGGCGCGAAGCAACAACTCCCAGTGCGCGGCTCCCGTTTCTGCGGTGAATGCGGACGGGATGATCAATATATCCATGCCCATGTTGCGGAAAAACTCGGGAAAGCGCAGATCGTAACAAACCGCGATACCTACTCTGCCAAAAGGCGTGTCGATCACCAACGGCTCAGTGCCCGGTTCAATGGAATCGGATTCGCGGTAAACATCATTACTGCCCGGAACATTGACATCGAATAAATGCACCTTATCGTAGCGGGCAACCCGTTCGCCTTGGTCATTATAAATAAGGCAGGCCGCCCGCACTTTATTGCTGGCGTTGCCCGCTATCGGAATGGTGCCGCCCACCACCCAGACTCCGTATTTTTTAGCGACGGTCGCCAAAAAACTCTGGATAGGCCCGGAACCATCGACTTCTTTCGCTTTGATTTTGTCCAGTTCGTGATCGCCCATCAACGCAAAATTTTCCGGCAACGCCACCAGTTTTGCGCCCGCTTTAACTGCTTCCGCTATCAGCTTTTCGGCTTCCAGCAAGTTGGCGCTGACATTGGGACTCGATGCCATTTGTATGGCCGCACATCTACTCATGTTTATCTCTCTTTAAATTTATGACTACTCAGCAGTTATATATAGAACACGGATGACACAGATTAAACGGATAATCACGGATTAAAAGCCAAGAATACTTTAAAAAATCAGTGTAAATCCGTCCTATCCGTGTCGCCTAAAGCGCCTACTGTTGGCATCAATGTTCCATTATGCGCACTACGGAGTAGTTTCTTCTTGTTGTTTTAACCATGGAAAGTTAGTAATGCCGTCCCAGGTTTTTTGTAACAATCCATCATTTTTATGCATCGGGATAATTTGGGCATTTCCCCAGGCACCTTTGACCAGATACTGGGAACCGAAGAAAAATCCCTCCTGATTTTTACCCGTCAAAGACTGCCCAACCAAGGCCGCGACTTTGCCCATAATTGTACCAGCAATGGGCACGGCATCGGCACTTTTAGGCGTGACATTGATAATGTGATCAACAGTTTGTTTAACTAGGTCAGTATCCCCGCTGATGGCGATTTTTGCAGGAACGGCATCGACGACCAAATCCTGAGTCGATGCGATTCCGCCTGCCAAATTAAAATGCCCCTTGATGCTGTTGAAGGTCAAGCCTTCCTGGTAAATATCGCTAAAATCGAGCTGCGCACGCTTTATCCACTGAGCCAGCGCCAGCATGCCCAGTATCCTGCCGAATCCGGGCTCTATGCTTAGAATACGTCCGTTTTTAAAGTCAATATCCACCTTGCCTTTCAAGCCTGCCAGCGAGAATTGATAAGGTGCCGCCTTCCAGTTGACCGTGAAATCAACGGCTGCACTGGTCTCGGTCAAATCCTTGGTAATGCCGAGCTGGGTCAGTAGCTGCCCGGCGCGAGGCACATCCAGGTGGCCTTCAGTATGCGTGAGCGATTGTCCGCCGCTTGCTTGCCAGTCGCCAGAAAAAACCAGCTTTTGGTTTTCCCCTGCCAATTCTACATTCTTAAAACCCATGCCGCCCGGTATGCGTTCGGTTTCCAATGATAACCGGCCCAGATCAACCGACTGCCACAACGTTTTATCACTGGTGACGGTCAGCAACGGCATAAGCTCCGGCGATACGGTCTGCGGGGCCGAATCATCTTTCGACCCTGCTTGCTTTAATGCCGAAAGATCCAGCAACGCCATGTCCAGGCTGATTCTGTCAGTGCTGGCGAAGTCGGCAGGAATCTGAACCTTTCCTTTGGCGATTGGGCTGTCTATCGCCCCGGCCCAATTATTACCGGTGTGCTTTAAGGCCAGATCGAAAATGCCTACATCGGTTTTCTTCCACAATGCATGATCGCTATGAATCTTCAGTTCGCTGATGCCATCTCCCGCGCCTTGTGCCGCAGCCAGTCCCAACCAGTCCTGCAACGCAAGCCGGTCGAGGTTGATCTCCAGCTTTAATCCTGCATCCTGGCTCTGGGCGACCTCGCCTGACCCCATCAGGACATGCCCCGAATAAATGGTCTTCTGGTTGGTATCCAACAAAATCGCCGCTTTCAGTTTGTTATCGTAATTTAACAGCAGCGGCAATAACGGCTTATCATCAAGGCTAAACGTCAGCGTCAAAGGCACGATTTGTTCTGACGTTTTGGCCAATGACTCCAGCAAATCCAGCGATACGCCGGACAACATCGAATCCACAACCAGCGTTGGAACAACATCCCCGTAAGGCAATTCCAGCTTTAACCGATAATCTGTCGCGCCTTTGGCGATGCTCCACCAAGGCAGTTCAAATTGCGCCTTTAGGTCGCCAACTCCGGCACGGCCCGCCACATTGACGGTGGTTTGACTGTCCGAACTTTTAATGTCGATTTCTATCGAATGGCCCAAGGCTACCGCATGAATGGTATCGCTAAAAACGCCCTGCTCATTGAACTTAAGTTCGCCGTTAATTTTGCTGACCGGCAGAGCCAGCGATTTGACCGTCAGCTTGGCGTCTTTCAAGGACGCCGATCCATCGACCTTAGTGGGCGCTCCATCAATCAAAGGGATTTTAAGATCCAGCGCCACCTCGGTATCGCCCTGCGGAGAAATGGCTTCAAGCACCGAATCCACCCGCGAGCTGAGCGTCGTATGCTGCATAAAGGCCAGCACCTGATCTATGCCCGCTTCGGCTTCGCCCTGAATCAGCAACTGCTTGCTGGTATTCAGCGAAGGAATAGTGACTTCGGCTTGTTTAATGATCACGTTATCCGATTGCCCTTGCAGGACATTCACCTTCAAGCCGCCTTGGTTAAACATGACCTCGGCATTCATGCCGGTTATATCGGGCCATTCGGAATCGTATGACAGATCGAAGTCTTCTCCGGTAAACACCGCTTCAAAAATGCCCGGCTCAGTGGTGAACGGGAAATCGACCAGATTACCGTAAACCAGTAAGCCGCCGTTGGTCATGCGCCCGCTGACGAAGGCCCGATCCAGCCAGGCGACAACTTCTTCATCCATAATGCCTACCGGCAAATAATGCTTAACATCGCGTGCATCTTCACCGGCAAATGCGCTTTGCAAATCCATAAACACAGGTTTGCCTGTTTCGGGAATATCGATACGAAACTTGGTGTTGCTCTGGAAGCTCAAGGAATCCAGCTCAATCATCGGACTGGACACAGACCAAGCCTGTTCAGCCGTTTGCTGCCAAGCTAATGTCCCTTGAAGCCGCTTGACCGGCAAGGGTTCACGGAACAGATCCGGCGCTATCAGCCAGGCATTTTGAGTCGCAAGGGTAATAGCGCCCTGTTTTTCGCTGCCCTTGATTTGACCGGTCAAATTTTCTATGCCGGGAACCGACAACATCGGCGCGACACCGATGCGGGCAAAGCTGCCGTTTAATGCAAGCGATTTTGCCTCCAGGTCGGCGAACAAGGAGAAATTCCCTAGCACTCCTTTTAACTGGGCTTGCGTCAGTAACTTAAGCTGATCGTCGGGCAAGGGCGCAAAAAACTGCGTCAGCCCCGATACTTCCTGCAAGTCCAGCCGTTCGACAAACAATGCAATTTTTGGCAAGGCATTATCGTCCCTGCCCTGGACGGAAACGCTAAACTCGGCGGCAGGCCATTTTTTAACTGCGCCTTTAGTACCAACCTGGGTTTCCATTGAAAACTCGTTTACATTGAGCTGCCACTGACGGCTTGCGCCGTTGTCGGCCTGCTGTAATCCCCAATGCAGTCGGGTGCTAAGCTCATTGGCAAAAAACTCCTGTTTGTCCTGCCGGGTAAACATCAGCTGATGCAGCTGCGCCGCCACATCCATAGACACCAGTTGCGATTGCCTCCAATCGGCCCAGATTTGGACATCGCCGGTTCCGGCATTGATATTGATTCTATCCCAGGCCGGAGCGGGGGGCTGAGACAAGCCAAGAGCTGCCAATTCAGGGAAATTGACGGACTTTCCATAGATATAAACGCGGCCCTGAATGGTTGCAGGCTCAAAAACATTGCCCTCAAAATCCATCGACAGCCTTAAGGTATCGCCGACTTTTTTCGGCAACTTGACCAGCATATTAAGCCGGTGACGCTCATCGTCATTGCGGATCGCCAGATCCACCCCATCAAACAACAGCGGTCGACTATGGCTGGTTTCATCCTGCCAGCTGACTTCGCTTTGCAAGACCTCATATTTTCCGCCCTGCATCAGCCATTGCGGCTGCCCGTCACTGGCCTTTAAGCCGACAACAACAATGCTGCCATCCTGTTGCCGCTTAATGGCCAGCTTGGCACCCACCAAAGTGACTCTGGACGATGACAATATATCCCGGCTGACCAGCAGTTCCAGCAAATCAATCCCCAGACGGATTTGATTAAACTCGATAGCGGGTTTTGCGCTCCCGGCAGAGGCGACCGATGAAATGGCGATGTCTGATAACACCAACTGCGGATTAAAACCGCGCATATTTGCGCCCAAATGGCCGATGGTTACCGGCGTACCGACCAGTGCGCTGATGTTGGTTGCCAAATCAGCCTTATAGTGTTCAATCCCAGACAATAGCAGCCGTACGCAGGTCAAGCCGATAGCCGCCGCGATCAAGAACCAGAAGATGAGGTGCCGCGTGGCACGTTTAATATGATGGATCATTAAAAAAGGTTAAAGACGCAAGGTAAGGGCTAAGTATTGAAGACAACGGAGTGCAAGCTTTGCTTGCGCTTGCAGGCGAAGCCTGCACTCCAGCTGCCAATAGCTTCCACACTTAACAGTAAAAGAAACATCGTTCGGTATATTGCACCTTTTGCCTCAAAGCAACACCACATCATACTGTTCCTGATTGTATTGGGCCTCGGCCCTGAACTTGATGCGCACCCCCAGAAAGACTTCCAATTCGGCCAGCATGTCCGCTTCCTCATCGAGCAGCATCTCCACGACTTCGTTCGATGCCAGCACCAATATCTTTTTAACTTTGTACTGCCTGACTTCGCGAATAATCTCCCGGAATATTTCCAGGCACATGGATTCTGCCGTCTTCAACACACCCCGTCCGCCGCAGGCGCTGCATGGTTCGCAAAGAATATGCTCCAGGCTTTCCCGCGTCCTTTTACGGGTCATTTCCACCAAGCCCAGCACCGACACTTCGGTGATGTTGGTTTTCGCGTGGTCTTTTTCCAAATGCCGCTCAAAAGCCTGCAACACCTGTTTTTTATGATCGGCGCTCTGCATATCGATGAAATCGATAATAATGATGCCGCCGAGATTCCTTAACCTCAACTGCCGGGAAATGGTCTGCGCCGCTTCAAGATTGGTCTTGAATATCGTCTCTTCCAGATTGCGGCCGCCGACATAACCGCCGGTATTCACATCGACCGTGGTCATCGATTCGGTCTGATCGAACACCAGATGCCCGCCCGATTTCAGGTTGACTTTGCGATCCAGCGCTTTTTGAATTTCATCTTCGACGCTGTATATATCGAACACAGGGCACTCGCCGGTGTAATGTTCGATCACCGGCACGATTTCCGGTACAAAAATCTCCGCAAATTCAACTAAGCGGTGATAAGTTTCCCGTGAATCGACCCGCACCCTTTCAATGCCTTCACGGTATAAATCCCGCAAGGTTCTGATGCTCAGAGGCAAATCCTTATGGATAAACTGTTTGGGCTTGGCGTCGGCGATTTTGGCGGCTATCGACTCCCACAGTTTCAGCAAAAACGTCATATCGGCGATCAATACCGTCTCATTCACGCATTCTGCGGCAGTTCTTGCGATAAAGCCGCCGCATTTATGCTCCAACCTGAACGCCTCAAGGCAGGCTTTTAACCGGACTCGCTCAGTCTCGCATTCAATCCGTTGGGACACGCCGGAATTTTGCGCATAGGGCATAAAAACCTGGAACCGCGACGGTATCGATATTTCCGTGGTCAGCCGTGCGCCTTTGCTGCCCAACGGATCTTTAACCACTTGCACGATAATATGCTGGCCTTCGTGCAAATAATGCTCGATATTTTCCGAACCTTTCTTCTCCAGATCCTTGGCGCACAAATCGGAAAGGTGCAAAAACGCCGCCCTGGGCAGTCCAATATCGACAAAAGCCGCCTGCATGCCGGGCAGAACCCGGCATACTTCGCCTTTATAAATGTTACCGACCAAACCCCGCTGCCGGGTTCGTTCAATAATCAATTCCTGCAACACGCCGTTTTCAATAACCGCAACGCGCGTCTCAGGCGGGGTAACGTTGATTAAAATTTCTTCACTCATTAGTAACTATTCATAAAGGTACGCAAATAAAAGTAACTATTCAGCCATCAAATGGAACGCTGATGACGCAGATGATTATGATGAACACAGATACGGCAGATTCAGTTAATAAGCCATCAAAACAACTTTGTCGCTGGAGTGCAGGCTTCGCCTGTGCTGGCAAGCAAAGCTTGCACTCCCCTCATTTCCTGATAGCTATTTTAGTAATTGACTGATTTTCTCTAGGATAATTCAAAAAATCTTAATCGATCATAATCATCAGCGCCATCTGCGTTCTATCTTTCTAACTGTAAAATAGCTATACCTTCCCTAATTAAAAGCTCCGCCGTTTCAAACAACGGCAAACCGACCACGCCGGAAAAACTGCCGCTGATCGACTCTACAAACACGCCGCCCAGGCCTTGAATGGCGTAACTGCCAGCCTTATCGACCGGTTCGCCGCTTTGCCAGTAGGCCGCTATTTCGTCTTCCGTCAAGATCCTGAACGTCACATCGGTAATGCTGACCGCCTGACCATGCTCCCGGCCCCTCAGCGAAATTGCGCTGTAAACCCGGTGCATTTTACCGGATAACAGCCTTAACATGGTAAATGCATCATCCCGATCTTTGGGTTTGCCCATAATCAGATCGCCCAAAACCACGGCGGTATCGGCGGCCAAAACCGGCAAGCCGCTGCCCAGCTGCGCCATGCAGGCCGCCGATTTTTCAGCCGCCAACCGCTGCACATAATCCAGCGGCATTTCGTTGGGCAAAGGCGTCTCGTCAAGATCGACCGGATGCACCCGGTAGGCAACCTTAATCTGATCCAGCAATTCTTTTCGGCGGGGAGAGGCTGAGGCGAGAATAATCTGTGCAGTCATTAACGATGATAGGGATGGTTATGGAGAATGCTCCAGGCACGATAAAGCTGCTCGGCCACAACGATGCGCACCAGCGGATGGGGGAAAGTCAATTTCGACAAGCTCCAGGATTCCCGCGCCAACTGTTTGGCAGAATCGGCCAGACCTTCCGGCCCGCCGATTAACAACGAGACATGCTGGCCGCTTTCCAGCCAGCGTTGCATCGCTTCCGCCAATTCAGGCGTCGTCCAGGATTTGCCGGGGATATCCAAGGTTACGATATGAGTGCTTTGCGGGATAGCCGCAATCATCCGTTCGCCTTCCTCTTTGACAATCCTAGCGACATCGCTGTTCTTGGTGCGCTTACCCGGAGCGATTTCCTTAAGCACCAATTCGCATTCACGGGGCAGACGTTTGGCATATTCATCGTAGCCCTGCTGCACCCAGCCCGGCATGCGGTTTCCAACTGAAATCAGATTTATTTGCATGCGGTGCAGGATACAGGAGAACAGGCCGGTGATGCAATGCAGTCTAATGGTGGTCATATCCGGCAATAAAAATAGCTGACTAAAAAACTTAAGTAATGGGCTTATCTGCCGCTACATTAGCAAACCAACACAGGAGTGAGTACCGTGAACATTAACTATTTAAAACCCGGATTAGCAGGATTAGCCTTAAGCTTCTTGGCAACGGCCTGCACAACGACCAAAGTGCCGCCCTATGAATTTTTGCCGCATAAAACCATCAGCGCGATAGGCTACGGCACAGTGGAAAAAAGTGATCGGTACTCGCGCTCGCAAATCAAATTAATAGCCATGCGGGCATCGAAGATGGATGCTTACCGAAGTTTGGCCGAGCAGCTTAACGGCATTCAGTTGCGCGGCCAGACTGCGGTCGAAAGTATGGAAGTCACTCATGACAGTTATCAGGTTTACCTTAATGCGTATTTGCGCGGCGCAAGGGTAAAAAGAACCTCGGCGATCGGTAGCGATCCCTACGCCGGCGATGATACGTTTGAAACGGTTGTGGAACTTGATTTGACGCCCAGATTCTATGAATGCATGAATGGATCAAAGGAATTGGTTAATCTATGCCTACAACAAAACCAGGAAATTCCGGCTCCCAGTTTCGATCCTAAGCCAACCACAGTATCGAGCATTAATACGGGCTGCAATGCGATGGATTGCTACCGCTATCCAAATACCAAGGGATTTAACCGGAAATAACCCGACTTGTTCAGCTCACCCTTCGACAAGCTCAGGGCGAACGGAACAGTCTTAAGGGGGCCTCTAATAATTGCTTTTTCCATGATATTTATGAATGTAAGTCATTGAAACTAAATAACACTATTCTTTCAAAATTGAATTATTAGAGATCCCCTTAACTTAATGGCATTGGGTCAAACTGATCCAAACTATTAGGGGTGTAGCTCAGATTTATATTTACATAACAGTTGCTGCCACGGACACGCGCTTTGAAAATTAACATAAATAGCATTTAAAGGCTATTATGTAAGACAGCAATTATTCTCAGCAACGAACCGGTTTGATGAATGGCAAAAATATTATTTAAATGCGTATTGGTATCGCTGATTTTATTAAGTCTATCGTGCGCCAATGTTCAACAACAAGCCCGCGCAAGCGCTAATGTAGTGACCGTTGAAGGTCAGGCCGCCATTAGCAACGGTATGCCGTTATTAGCCAAGAAACAGGCCTTGCAGGATGCCATCCGCCAAGCATCCATGCAATCAGCCGTTGATATTCGCAGCCAAACTTCGGCCAATCAAAACGGCATTTCACAGGACACAATGTCCATGCGTACCGCTGCCGCCGTGAACAATACCAAAGTCATCAAGGAATGGACCAGCGATAATATCCATCATGTTGTAGCTCAGGTGGAATTATCTGCCGACAGCGCCTGCTCCTCCCGCTACCGTAAACGCATTATCGCAACCGCTTTCCCTTTAGTTAATCAAGAACAGGTGACGGGCTACGAAACCCAGGATTTATATGCTGGCATTCCACGCGAACTTAATAATCTGTTAATCGAATCCGGCGATTTCATCGGCAGTAACGCTACTAATATCAATTTATATCCAAGAGCCGATCAGGCTCCCGAAATACAAAACCGCACCGCCTATCGCCCGTCAAAAGTCATGCAAATAGCGTCATCAAATGGCGTACAGTTGGTGTTGTCTGGGGCAATCAGGGATCTGGAGGTCGAATCCAGCGAATATATGAGAGGCCAAGGGCCTTTGGCATTCGTCAGAAGCTTGGCGCGCGATGTTGTCGCCAGACGCGGTATTGGCATTGATGTTTATGTGCATGATGGACTTACCGGTGCATTGCTGTTCCAGCAGCGTTATGTGGATACTGTCATCGGCGATGTGTGGATACCGGCCACTTATACGGTAGGCAGTGAGCGCTTTAACTCCACCTCGACCGGTGGAAAAATCGCTCAAATTATCGATCAGGCCAGCGCTGATATCCGCCAATCCTTAAGCTGTTACCCTTTTGCAACGCGCATTATTGAAATCAAGGGCGATAAGGTAGTTATTGATGCGGGTGCGCAGGAAAAACTCAATATCGACGATCAACTGGTGGTTTATAGTTCAGGCGGCAATGACTTAAATCTCGATGGCGGCTACAGCTTTGTAGGCAAGGATCAACAACCGGCGGGCGTGTTAACCATCCGCAGTATCGCGCCCCGTTACGCCATAGGCAGTTTGGAAGCGCCTGCCCGCGAACTGGGCGTCAAAGTTGGCGACTGGGTAAAATCCTGGTAAACAGCCTAATTACAAGCTGAGCTTGCTATACTGATAACGATAGACTATACATTTATCTTCACATTCACTTTTACCAGAGTTCATTATGGAAATTAAATCAAGTTTTTTCGGCGAACAATCCATCGATCCCAGCACCATCATCAACTTTCCGAACGGAATCCCCGGCTTTGAAGATCAAACCCGTTTCAAGCTGTTTCATCAGGAAGGCGACAGCCCCCTTATTTTCTGGCTGCAATCCTTGGATGATGCATCCCTAGTCTTCTCAGTTGCGCAACCGTCTATTTTCAATATCAATTACAGCTTTGTATTAAACGATGCCGAAGAAGCCACACTGGGCATTGACGATACCGCCGACATACTTCTCCTGGTAATCCTGCATAAAGACACCGATCAGCCTAGCACCATTAAATCGCTGAAAGCACACGCGCTATCGCTGCTGGGTGCCACATCCGATCAACCTGCCATTAAAGGCGTCATCAGAGCTCCGCTGGTGATTAACAGCGCAAAAAGAATAGGCTTGCAAAAAGTGCTTGCTCAAATAGAGCAAAATATAACGCTGACTGAAGTCGCTTAATGAAATTTGCGTGACTAAAACGCATTACTTGGTTTTTAGCAGCAGACTTGAGGTGCTACCTTGTTGCTGCCGCTTTTAGCGGCAGTTATACAACCCGCTTGACACAGCAGTTAAGGTTATTAAGATTCTATGGGATTCTAGCGGACTTCTAAATTTATGCGCATTGAAATCAAGCGGCCTGAACGGGAATGGAACTGGCTGAACGCTGAACCTCATTCTTTTCGTTAAAATAAATCAGGGTAGGCTTATGGATTTCCGCTTCTTTTTGATCCAATATCGCAAACGCACAAACTATAATCAGGTCACCGGGGCACGCCAGACGGGCAGCCGCGCCATTGACTGAAAACAATCCCGATCCTGCTTCGGCGCGAATGGCATAGGTCGTAAATCGCGCGCCATTGTTGATATTGTAAATCTGTATCTGCTCGTATTCCCTGATACCCGATAAATCGAGAATATTGCTGTCAATCGCACAAGAACCCTCATAACCCAACTCTGAATGAGTCACCGTGGCTCTATGTAATTTCGCTTTAAGCATCGTGATTTGCATAATAAAACACTATAAATACCTTTGAGAACCGCGCATTATCCATTATTAGCAACAATGCATCAACTTTTAGCATTTAAATCCCCCTGCCTTCAGCTTCCTCCTTTGACAAAGGGGGACTGAGGGGGATTCTGGAAAAACAAACATTATCGATCAACCGCGTCTTACCAAGCCTTGCCGCCGCCAACAAAACCAGCTCCCTATCATCCGCACCTGCTTTTTTTAAATCACTTGCCCTGCACAGGCTAAAATAATCAGGCGTAAAACCGGATTCTCGCAAAAACAACAACGCCCGGCACTCTATTTGCTGAAAAGACTGCTGTCCTGCCAAAACAGCATCACGAGCGTCACACAAGGACTGATACAGCTTTGCGGCAATCGTTTTTTCCTCTGCGGTTAAATAGCCGTTCCTGGAACTCATGGCCAAGCCGCTGACTTCCCGAACCGTTTCCACACCGACTATTTCAACAGGAATATTCAAATCCCTGACCATCGTCCGTATCACCGTCAACTGCTGAAAATCTTTTAAGCCAAATAAGGCGACACCCGGCTGCACCATATTGAATAACTTACAAACCACTGTCGCAACACCGTCAAAATGCCCCGGCCTGAATGCGCCGCAATACCATTCTGACAGACCGGCTACTGACACGACCGTTTTGGCATCCGCCGCATAGACCTCGGAAACAGCCGGTTGAAACAACAAATCCGCACCTAAGGCCTTGAGCTGTTGCCGGTCTTCATGTTCGGTACGGGGATAGGTCTCAAAATCCTCGCCAACACCAAACTGAGTCGGATTGACAAAAATGCTGACCACCACCCGATCCGCCTTTTTTTTGGCTTCATTGACCAGCGCCAGATGCCCCGCGTGTAGATTGCCCATCGTCGGCACCAGTGCAACGCTCTGACCTGTCGACCGCCAAGCTCTAACGGCGTCGCGTAATTCCGATACGGTGTTGACTATGCGCATAAGCCTTAAAAACTGTGTTCAGGGGTAGGAAACAAGGATTGCTTGACCGCTTGATGATAAGCAGTGATAGCTTCCTCGATATTCACTACGCCACTCATAAAATTCCTGGAAAAACGCGGACGCTTGCCGGTGCCGATATTGAGCATGTCATAAAGAACCAGCACCTGTCCGTCGCAGTCTACACCGGCTCCAATGCCTATCACAGGAATCGTTAACTGTGCACTGATGTCTTTAGCCAAGCTTGCCGGGACGCACTCCAACACCAAAAGCCCAGCACCCACCTGCTGTAATTTCAGGGCATCGGCAAGCATTTGTTCGGCCGCAGCCTGCTCCTTGCCCTGAACCTTATAACTACCCAATTGATTGATCGATTGCGGCAGTAGACCTAAATGCCCGCAAACCGGAATGCCCTGATCGACCAGGAAACTAACGCAATCAAATTTCGGCCCTTCCAGCTTAACCATTTGCGCTCCACCTGCCTGCATCAATTTAGCCGCATTTTTGGCCGCGATAACCGGCGTGGGATACGTCATAAACGGCAAATCGGCAATGACAAACGCCCGCTTCCTAGCCTTGCTGACGCAGCTTGTATGATAGACCATATCCCTGATGGTGACCGGAAGCGTAGTGTCATGCCCCTGGATAACCATGCCCAACGAATCACCGACCAGCATCATATCAACGCCAACCTTGTCGATTAACGCGCTAAATGCGGCATCGTAAGCGGTTAAGCACGATATTTTCTCCCCGCGCTGTTTCATGGCGGCCAAATCGGTAATCGACAACGGTTTTAGCGTAGTGGTGGAAGAATATTGATTCATTTGTGATAACTTTCAGTACAAAGATAAATGGAACACGGATTGGACGGATTTACGCGGATTTTTAATCAGTGCTTACAGCCTAATCCGCGTCGCCTAGAGGCGCCTACTTTTGGCATCCGTGTCTATATTCAATCCAGCCGTTTCAGCCCATTCATGGGGCACTTGACAAGCAAATCGGCAATACGGCCTTTTCCCGGCACCAACAACTGCGGCGCGATCTCATGCAAGGGATACAAAACAAAAGCCCGTTCAGCTAGGCCCGTGTGCGGCACGATTAAATCAGGCAAGTCGATAATCTGGTCGCCATAGATCAACACATCCAAGTCCAGCGTTCTTGCGCCCCAGCGCTGATCTTTTCTAACCCGCCCCTGATCGTTTTCGATGCGTTGCAAGCCTCGCAATAAATCCATCGGCGGCAAATCGGTTGCAACACACATCACCGCATTCACATAATCAGGCTGATCCTGCGGCCCCATCGGCGGGCTATGATACAAACTGGAAAATACCAGCTCCTGTACCCCGGCTAGTTGCGCTATTGCCGTGCGCGCTGTTTTTATTTGCTCAGAGGGATTTGCAAGATTGCTGCCCAGACCAATATAAGCCGTTACCAAATTAGTTTCTGAGTCATTCATGACTAAAATAAATTAAAGATCTGCTTTTGCCGCGCTGTCTTTAGTCTTTTTAGGATAGCTTCTTTTGCGTCCCGATTTTTTAGTCTGGGAATTGCGCGGTGGCAGAGTCATTTTTCTTTGTTCATTTTCATCGGCATGCTGATACTTCGTCCACCACTCAGCCAACTCGGGATCAGCCCCTCCGGTTTCGGCACGTAACAACAAAAAGTCGTAGCCCGCCCTAAAGCGAGGATGCCCGATCAAACGACTGGGTTTAGAACCGATACGCGCATTAAATTTGGATTGTATACTCCAAACCTCGCGCATAGCCATACTGATGTGGCGAGGAAGTGCCGTACTTCTAACTTGTCTAGCAATAATCTCACTGGCGGCATCCTGATAGGCGTTAAATTCAACCTCACCTCGCGCCATTTTTTCTTTGGCCAGCATCTGAACAGGCTCCCACAAAAAGGCCGCCAACAAAAAGTAAGCTGTAACCGTTTTCCCCTCGGCTATCCTGCTGTCCGAATTTTCCAGCGCTTTAATCAACAACAATCGGGGGAAGCCGTTTTCTTCAACCGCCAAACTGTCCTCCGTGGATGGAAACAGCACTTGAAAAAGCCCGTAATGCCTGAGCATTTCAAAAGTTTGCAGCGCGTAGCCGGATAAAAACAACTTTATCGCTTCATCGTAAAGCCTGGCTGAGGGTATGCCAGCCAGTAACTGGGCATCATTATGTATCGCTTTTTCGCACTCATGATCGAGCTTGAAGCCGAGCTTAACGGCGAAACGCACCGCCCTCAACATGCGCACAGGGTCTTCACGAAAACGCATGTCGGGGTCGCCAATCAGCCTGAGCGTTCCGGTTTTATGGTCGGCCATGCCGCCGACAAAATCCACTATCGAAAAATCCTTGATATTGTAATAGAGCGCATTAACGGTAAAATCCCTGCGCCAAACATCTTCCTCAATCGTGCCGTAGACATTATCTCTCAACAAGCGCCCTTCATTATTGAGTACCTGTTTGTCGTTTTGCTCTTCTCCCGCACCCCGGAACGTCGCTACCTCAATAATTTCCCTACCAAAATGCACATGCGCTAGTCTAAACCTGCGCCCGATTAACCGGCAATTACGGAATACTTTTCTGACTTGATCGGGATCGGCATTGGTGACGACATCAAAATCCTTGGGCTCTCGTCCCAACAACAAATCACGCACACAGCCGCCGACCAAATAAGCATCGAAACCCTCTTTTTGCAGACGATACAAAACCTTCAGCGCATTCTCACTGATCTGGGATCGTGAAACATTATGTTCCGCACGCGTATATATTTTGACGTGTGCGGCAATCGATCCAGCATCATTTCTGGCTGACACTTCGGCCCTTCTTAGTGCGGGATTAATAATTTTTTTAAAGAAGTTTAAAATAGTCTTCACACCCTGTTTATTTTTCTAATTGTTTTGATTATATCATTGCTAATGAATTCTAACCCAATCGGCAAGTTTCTTTTACATTCCCCTTTTGAATGGAGTAGAATCATCATTACTGATTTTTACAAGCAATAATTACATCCTATTGCATTTAACCAGATAAAAGATCAGACAACCATTTTTTTAAACGCTCGCACAAATATTAGCGTGCTTGACTGGAATTGTTATGTACAAAAAGATTCTTAATAGCTTAATTGAACAACCTTTGTTAACCAGCATTTTTGTAACAGATTTTGGCATTCTTCTGTTTCATAGGCCGCCATTCATATTTTCTTTCGTAATGCTGGGAGCGTTAATGGGGATGTGCATGTATTTTGGTCAAAAATTAGCCTTATTTAAGCTTTAGATTGGTCAGACCAATAAAGGATGCGCGGCAAAAACCGGGTATTGATCCCATTTCCAAGCCTGGTTTTTTACGCCGCCTGACAGCAATAGTTTACGATCTCCTGTTGCTGATTGCCGTTTTGTTTGTCGCGACCGCGCTGGCGCTCCCTTTAAATGCAGGCCAGGCTTTTACTGCCCAACAATTCTTTTTTCCATTGTATCTATTAATGGTCAGCTTCTTATTTTACGCTTGGTTTTGGACGCATGGCGGACAAACCTTGGGTCTGCGTGCATGGAAAATGAAAGTACTCACACAGGATAAACAGCCTATCAGCTGGAAACAAGCTTTGCTCCGCTTCACAGTTGCCATTGTCTCATGGGGATTTTTCGGACTGGGATTCTGGTGGATTCTTATTGATAAAAACCAGCGCAGCTGGCACGATCATTTATCCAAAACAGCCCTGTTTTTTGACGCTTAGGACACACATCATTAAGCCATTGCAAAACCATACGTCCCAAACAATACATTTATCAGCGATGTCATCATGAATTGGTTTACTAAACTATTTTCCAAGCATCCCCAGAGCCTCCCCCCGGAAAAAAAATCAACTATCACACCCCCCTCCACCAGCCAAAATAATCAGCTTACCTGTTCGGAGCCAGTCTCCACCGAACATAAAAAACTACCGTTGGCCAGGCTAAAAAAACTGGCTCCACTTCGGGACATGGACGATGCCTATGTTCAGCAACTGGTTCACACCACGCTAAACTATAGTGCGGGTTCCGTCATTTTCAGGCTAGGTCAGAAAACCAATTCGGTTTTTTACCTGCTTGAAGGGAGCCTTGATATGCAGCCGGATAGTGACAACCGCTACACCCTGTCGGCAGAATCATCGCTGGCTAATCTGCCGCTCAATAGCGGCAAGCTTTGCGGAGCAACGGCATACGCTAAAACAGATATCACTATCCTGGCAATTTCAGGCGAATTTATCTGTCGATGGTCTGGCAAAGATATCCGGCAGTCTGTTGCCGTTGAGCTCCTTGACATTGAATTGCCCGAACAAATTGCCGGCAACCGGTTTTTTACCAGTTTTTCGGGAGCCTACCGGGAAAATAAATTAAGCCTGCCCTCATTGCCCAATGTCGCGTTAAAATTGAAAGAAGCAATGGAGAAAGATTTAGGCATCAGTGAGGCGGTCAAAATTATCGGCGTAGATATATCCATCGTAGCCAAACTGATCCAGCTTGCCAACAGCCCGCTATACTCGCCCGTATCACCGATTACCAACTGCCATGCGGCGGTTACCCGAATTGGCCTGGATCAAACGCGAAAACTGGTCATGGGCATCAGTCTAAAACAATTATTCCGCTGCAAAAATCCTCAACTGATGGAAAAAATGCAAAACTTGTGGAAAAACAGCCTGTATGTATCCAGCCTGAGTTTTATACTGGCACAGGAAAACGGCACCGTTAACCCGGAAGACGCCTTATTGGCAGGATTAGTCTGCGACATCGGCACGATACCAATATTGCATTTTGCCGAGCAGTATCCTGATGAATACCCGAATTTAGACGTATTGGACTCGGCTATCCCGTTTTTGAGCCCGCCGGTCGGCTCCCTGGTACTGCACACTTTAGGCTTTGCTCCTGAGTTAGCCTGCATCCCCAAGTACGCCGAAGACTGGTTTTATGAAAGCGAGAGCGATAAGTTGAATCTGATTGACATCGTCATCCTGGCCAAATTGCACAGTTATTTCGGCACCAGTCGGGCAAAGGAAATCCCATACATGAACTCCATTCCCGCCTACACTAAACTTAAGAACGGCAAACTGACCGCCGACTTTTCCCTGGATGTACTGCACAAGGCGCAGCATCGCATCAAAGCAGCCATGAACTTTCTTTCCTGATATTACTTATGAATAATCCGTTATTAGCCAACTCCACGCTGCCGCTATTTTCCCAGATAAAACCGGAACACGTCGTACCGGCAATTGATCAATTATTGGCCGAAGCCCGTTCGTCTGTAGAACAGCATCTCGGCAATTGCTCCTGCATTGCTCTACCTCCTGCATCCATGCAAGTCGTTCAAGCCACGCAACATTACACCTGGAAAAACCTGATCGAACCTTTGGAAGACGTAGACGACAAGCTTAATAAAGCCTGGTCTCCAGTCAGCCACATGAATTCCGTGATCAACAGCGACGAGCTGCGCGACGCCTACAACGCTTGCCTGCCCAAGCTCAGCGCTTACTCGACTGAAATGGGGCAAAACGAAGCTTTGTTTAAAGCTTATCGCTTTATTGCCGACAGCGATGAATTTGCGACGCTGGACACCGCCCAGCAAAAAATCATCCGCAATGCGTTAAGAGATTTCAAATTATCCGGCATAGACCTGGACAACGAGAAAAAACAACGCTACAAGGACATCAGCCAGGAATTATCCGCTCTCGCCAGCAACTATGAAGAAAACCTGCTGGATGCTACCAATGCCTGGAGCAAGCTCATCAGGGACGAGCAGGATCTGACCGGTTTGCCTGAATCTGCTCTGGCTCAAGCCAAGCAGACAGCAGAGAGTCACAATGAAACCGGCTGGATGATCACCCTGCAATTTCCGTCCTATATTTCGGTGATGACTTACGCCGATAACCGCGAATTGCGCCGGGAACACTACGAAGCCTTCGCAACCCGCGCTTCCGACCAAGGCCCTCATGCCGGACAGTGGGACAACAGCGAAAACATGGAAAAAATCCTGGCCTTGCGCCATGAAAAAGCCCGTTTGCTGGGCTTCAACAATTACGCGGAACTGTCGCTGGCGACCAAAATGGCTGAAAAGCCGGATGACGTCACCCATTTCCTGGAAGATTTGGCCGACCGTTCCTGGCGACATGCGCGCAAGGATTTAGCCGAACTACGTAAATTCTCCAAACAGCACTACGGCATTAACGACTTGCAATCTTGGGATATGAGCTATTTCTCGGAAAAAATGCGCCAGCATTTTTACCAGTTATCGCAAGAAGAAGTTAAAACCTATTTCCCTATTACCCGCGTCTTACCGGGATTGTTTGCAATCGTAGAAAAACTGTACGGGTTACAAATATCCGAACTTACTGGCTTTGACAGCTGGCATCCCGATGTGCGCTTTTTCGAGATTCATGACAAACACGGCCAGCTACGCGGTCAGTTTTATCTCGATCTTTACGCCCGCGCCAAAAAACGCGGCGGCGCCTGGATGGACGATTGCGTCAGCCGCAAGCGCCGCGCCAGTTCCCGACTGGCTTGCGGCATACACACCATCCCTGGCGATAAGTTCGACGACACTATTCAAACGCCGGTCGCCTACCTGACCTGCAACTTTACCCCGCCGACCGGCGACACACCGGCACTGCTGACCCATGACGAAGTGACCACGCTGTTCCATGAATTCGGCCACGGCTTGCACCACATGCTAACCCAGGTCGATCATCTCGGCGTTTCCGGCATTAACGGCGTGGAATGGGATGCGGTCGAACTACCCAGCCAGTTCATGGAAAACTGGTGCTGGGAAAAAGAAGCGCTGGCGCTGATGTCGGGACATTATCAAACCGACGAGAAATTGCCGGACGCCTTATTTGAAAAAATGATCGCCGCTAAAAATTTCCAAGTCGGCATGATCATGGTCAGGCAATTGGAATTCAGCCTGTTCGACTTCAGGATACACCGGGACTACGACCCTGAAAAAGGCGGTCGCATCTATGAAACCCTGGAACAAGTCAGGGAGCAGGTTGCCGTCGTTCGTCCACCCAAATTCAACCGCTTTGCGCACAGCTTCTCGCACATCTTTGCAGGCGGTTATGGCGCAGGTTATTACAGCTACAAATGGGCGGAAGTACTATCCAGCGACGCTTTTTCGCTGTTTGAGGAAAAGGGCATTTTCGACCAGGAGACCGGCAAAGCTTTCTTGACCAACATCCTTGAAAAAGGCGGCAGCCAGAACGCGATGGAATTATTTATCAACTTCCGTGGCCGCAAACCCACCATTGATGCGTTACTCAGACATAACGGCATAGCGACATGAACTACAAAGACCTGCGCGACTTTATCAAACAGCTGGAAAAGCAGGGTGAGCTAAAGCGCATCACCGTCGAAGTCGATCCCTACCTGGAAATGACCGAAATATGCGACCGCACCTTGAAACGGGGCGGTCCCGCGTTACTGTTTGAAAATCCCAAAGGCGCAAATATTCCGGTGCTGGCCAACCTGTTCGGTACGCCGCGCCGTGTCGCGATGGGCATGGGCGCAGATTCCGTCACCGAGCTGCGCGGCATCGGCGAACTGCTCGCTTACCTGAAAGAACCCGAACCACCCAAAGGCATGAAGGATGCCTGGGAAAAATTCCCGGTGTTCAAGCAAGTGCTGAATATGGCGCCTAAAATAATCAGTTCGCCGCCGTGCCAGGAACTGGTTAGGGAAGGCGATGAAATCGATCTTGGCGATTACCCTATCCAGACTTGCTGGCCGGAAGATGCCGCACCGTTGATTACCTGGCCGCTGGTGATTACCAAAGGCCCGAACAAGGAACGGCAGAACTTGGGCATCTACCGCATGCAGGTCATCGGCAAAAACAAAGTCATCATGCGCTGGCTGGCGCATCGAGGCGGCGCGTTGGATTTCAAGGAATTCCAGGCCGCCCATCCCGGTCAGCCCTTCCCTGTTTCCGTGGCCTTGGGCGCAGACCCCGCAACGATACTTGCCGCCGTCACCCCAGTGCCGGACTCCCTGTCCGAATACGCGTTTGCCGGATTATTGCGCGGCAGCAAAACGGAAGTCGCCAAATCGCTGACTAACGATTTGCAGGTTCCGGCCAGCGCTGAAATTGTGCTTGAAGGCTTTATCTATCCCGGCGAGTTCGCGGCAGAAGGCCCCTATGGCGACCACACCGGCTATTACAACGAAGTCGCCGATTTCCCGGTATTCACCATCGAACGGATCACCCAGCGCCAGGCGCCGATCTATCACAGCACCTACACCGGCAGACCGCCCGACGAACCGGCCATCCTGGGCGTTGCGTTAAACGAGGTATTCGTTCCCATTTTGCAAAAGCAATTCCCGGAAATCGTCGATTTCTACCTGCCCCCGGAAGGTTGCTCATACCGCATGGCCGTGATCAGCATGAAAAAGCAATATGCCGGTCACGCCAAACGCGTGATGCTGGGTACCTGGTCATTCCTGCGCCAATTCATGTACACCAAGTTTGTGATCGTCGTCGATGACGATGTCGATGTCCGCAACTGGCAGGATGTGATCTGGGCGATGACCACCCGCATGGATCCCGCCAGGGATTTGACTATACTGGAAAACACGCCGATAGATTATCTTGATTTTGCCTCGCCAGTTTCAGGCTTAGGCTCCAAGGTAGGATTCGACGCGACCAATAAATGGCCGGGGGAGACCAACCGGGAATGGGGCAGGACTATCGTGATGTCGCCGGAGGTGGTCAAGAAAGTGGATGAAATGTGGGATACGTTGTTTTAGTCGGGTAGGCAACACTTCTCTGCCCACCCATTTTATCGACTAAATATACACAATCAAATGATTGGCGGATTCAACTCTGAAGTGCAGCTTTTGTAAGTGAATTCCTGGAACCGAGTTAATTCATTTAATATTCACAAGAGTTATGATAAAGTCCATATTGTCATGTAACTAATTAAATACGCTTAATAATATCTAGGCAGTTGCAGACCTAATAATAACTACAACGAGGTTTACACAACATGAAATTATTTAAAAGCGCTGTCGTAGCGACTACATTGGCACTTTCTTTAGGTTCTTTTTCGGCTACTGCTGACGTCTGTTTGGGGATGGCATGTATGTATAATAGAATGACTCCACTTGAAGGAATTGAGGCTACTGTAGGTCAAGTGACTAAAGCATTGAAAGCTATCAGTGACAAAGCTGGTGATGATGTCGTTATAACGGATATCAAAGATGCATTAGCGGTCAGCAAGGAAATCAATGCTAATGATAAACTTGACCGTAATCGTAACCGCGCTAATGATTATTTGAAAAAAGCTCGAAAAGCTGTGCAGGATGGCGATTTGATTACAGCAACAGAACACCTAAAAGAAGCTGAGAAACGTTTTTCAGATCTTAAAAGTATGATCGACTTAACTCAAGCCGATAGAGTATCGCAACAGACCAACCTGCTAAACCGTATTATGGATACACCCGATGCCGCAGCTGGCGCCCGCAAATAATACAGTTATCAACTCACCAAAGGGGTCAACGCTGTAAGACGGATGATTTGTAGGGTGGATTCGCCGACAGGCAATCCACCTCACTTCGACAGAATATCATTGGCGTACTACGGCATACCCATCCTATACCGCCTCCTCCGGCCTACCCGGATATTGAATCAATCCTACTGACTATCGCGCTGGATGCCAACTCCAGACCCTGCTTGTAACATTCGCTGGCTCTGTCTTTATCGCCTTGGACAAACAGCAAATCGCCAAAGAGTTGATACGCCGGAACGGTAGGTTCTATTGATATGCTTTTGGTCAGGTATGTTTCGGCTTTGCGGTTATCGCCGCATTTCATGCTCAACTTGCCCAATACGGCCAGGAATACCGCATCCCGAGGGTGCATAGGCAGCCACTGCTCAGCTGTTTCAAGCTGTCTTGCGACATCTATCGATTGGACATTCCCGAACAATACCACCAGCGTTTGATCCCAGGTTGTCGACAAGGCTCGTGCCAAGCCGCCTTCGACCTTTGCGCCCGCACCGGCATCAATCATCGCCGCAAAATAGATCGCCGAAACGCCTTTCATGTTTCTTATGTAATCGGGGATTTCCTCCCACAATGCTTCAATTTCATTAACGCTGCCTCGCTCAGCCGCCTGTTTTAACAATTTGCTGAATGCTTCGGTTTCCAGCAATTTGATCTCGGCTTCCATCAGCACTTTATTGGTGTTCAATGACGGAATCAGTCTGCGCAAGCCTTCCCAATCGCCAGCCTGCTGATAGGCTTGATGCAATAATTTTAAAACGTTGGCGTGAGTCGGATCGATGGAATGCAGGCGGGTCAGGGTTTCCAGGGCTTGTTCGAACTGTTTTTCCGATAAATGCAATTCCGCCTGAGTCAGGCCTATCGCGACATCGGAACCCGGCGCATGGTCGGCGGCCTTTCTCAGGTATTCATCCCTTTTATCAATAGCGCCACGGGATTGCGCGGCTCTGGCTGCGGTCAGATAGTGGATCAACGGCGCGCCGCTGTGCGAGGCATGCTTGATCAATACTTTTTCGGCTTTTTCCCAGTTGCCTTCGGCGGAATCGACCAGACCTGCAATCAGGGCTTCCTGGGAACGGTTGAAATTAATGTTTTTGCCGCGATTTTTGATGTGGCTAGGCAATCTGAGCAGCCAGCCTAGAAACCTGAAGAAGACATAAAACACAAAAAAACCCATGATCAGGCTAACCGAAAAAACGACTAACGAGGTTTCCAGGGACCAATAGCCGATGCCGATCAGCACATAGCCGGGGTTTTCAAAGCCGCCCAGCCATTTATAGGCAACAAAAGCGGCGACAACGGCTAAAAGCAGCGAACCCAGGAAATACATTATATTTTTCATCATGTACGCTCTGGATTAATGTGCGGCAGGCGCTGCTTCAACCGGCTTCGAGGTCTCAGCAGGCTGCGGTGCTGTCTCGGTGGGTTTTGCAGCTTCGACTGGTTTTACAACTTGTTCGGGTTCGGGTTTTGCTTTTTCAGCAGGCGGCGTGGCTTTATCGGCTTCCAGCCTCAGCTTGGTAATATCCCTGAGCATTTTCAGCGACAGGCTGATGTCAGGAAAATGGCTGCGGATTTTAATCGCATTAAACCGATCCAGCTCGGTAATGAAACCGCTCGTCTCTGCATTCTTCGCAAAATTTAGCTCGACCCATTTTTTTGCATCAGCCAGACTGGATTGATAAAGCTGCTCGTTCTGCTGAACCAAGGCAATTTTGACTATTTCCAGCTTTACGCTTAACTGCTCACGGATAAACTGGGCTTCTTCCGGCGTCAATACTTCCTTGACAGGGTGTTCGGAATGTCTAATGGTCACCATCCCTTCCAGTTGATCAAGCAGATTATGAATTTCCTTATCGGTCGGCTTCTGCCCCGCTTTGGGTGGAGGAGTCAATGCTTTTCCTGTATACGGCAATAACAAGGCTAATTTATCAACCTGATCTTGCAGTATTTGAATCGAGGCATGCATGCCGACAATATCAGCTACTGCTACATTACGGATCGCCGCAATATCCTTGGCGATTTGCTCACGTATTTTAAACGCTCCTGCATCTCCGCTTTCTCTAAGACGCTGATCCGCCGCTTCCAGCGCTTCACGGGTGGTATTAATATCACCCATTAAATACAGGCGCTGATTGGCTATGCTTAACAGGTATTCTGCATCGGCAATCAACCAATCGCCGCGTGTCTTGCCTAATTGACGCTGCACCTGTGAAATTGCAGCATTTAATTCATTGCGTGAGCTGTCCAGTCTTTCGTTATGTAACTGGGAAAAATCCGCCAGGGTTTTGGTAAAATGGGCATCTTTTCCGGCGAGATCGGCTTCTACGGTAGCCAGTTGGGATTGAATGGCTGCAAGTTGCGTCTGATAACCGCTAATCTGTTTTGACAATTCGATCAGCTGCATATCGCCCTTATTAACTTCACCGCCCAAATTATCCTGTTGAGAGCGCAATTGCTGAAAAAGATAAAACCCGACACCTGCCACACTTAAAATAATGAGCAGCATAATGATGCCAAACCAGAGTCCGCTACGCGACTTGCGAGTTTTATTAGTGTTTCTGCTCACATCCTGTTCTTGTTGTTCAGTCAATTCGGCCACTTAATTCCCCTGTCACACACGTTTATTACTGTCTCAAGAATTGCTGTATCGGTAGGACTATCCGTCACAGCAACTCGATTAAATCCCATATCGGCGGCTATACACCTGATTCTATCGCTAACCACCACCAGGGGTATTAATGACAATAGCTTATTATTTTTATTTTTGCCCAGCATTAAACTCAAGTTTTGCAAGGCTTCGGCACTGGTCACGGTAATGACATCCAGGCGGTGTTGCTCCAGCAATTCGGCAACCGGTGAGCTATCAATTTCAGGGATTACTCTTTTATATACTTCCAGATAATCAACTTCTGCGCCTCTGCTGCGCAATGTAGTTGCCAGCTGCTCACGCCCGCCTTCTCCGCGAACGATTAAAACACTCTGGCCCTCGACTTGCTGTAGCTGAGGCATTGCCAGCAACGCTTCACTGCTATAGCCCTTTTCAGGCACCAAATCGACAGGCAGTCCCTCTATTTTCATGGCTCGTGCGGTAGCCTGCCCGACTGCGGCAAAACGTACGGATTCCGCTCGCCCTATTTTGCCACTATTCGCCTTTAGAGCAAAATTTACTGCATTGGCGCTGATGAAAATAACCCATTGAAACTCGTCCAGATTCGCCAGCTTAGCTTTTATCTGGGCTGCATCATCCTTCGGAACAATCTCCAGCGTGGGAAACCTCACCGCTATCCCGCCTTGCTGTTCAATTAATCGACTCAAGTTTTCCGCCTGATGCTCAGGCCGCGTCACTAAGACATGCCCGCCGTTCAATGTCATGCTCAGTCAAACAACGCTTGCAGAATTTTATCTGCGCCTTGAGTTAACAAGTCTTCAGCAATCATTTTGCCGATAGCTTCAGCCTGATCAACGCCACCCGTCCGTTCGGCCCGATAAATCACGCTGCCGTCGGGACTGCCGACCAAACCGCGCATAAACAGCTGATCGCCCCGCAGCTGCGCAAAACCGGCAATCGGCACTTGGCAACCGCCACTCAAACGTGCGTTCATCGCCCTTTCTGCGGTCACGCACAATCCGGTTTCGCTATCGTGCAACACACTCAGCATCTTGTTGATTTCCAGGTCGTCGCTCCGACACTCTATGCCGATAGCGCCCTGACCAATCGCAGGCAGACTGACGCCGGAATCCAGGCATTGGGTAATTCGCTCAGCCATGCCCAGTCTTTTTAAACCGGCCGAAGCCAAGATAATGGCATCGTATTCGCCTGCGTCAAGCTTGGACAGGCGGGTATTGACATTGCCCCTTAACGACAGTATTTCCGCATCCGGGTAAAGTTCTTTAATCTGGCATTGTCTGCGCAAGCTGGATGTGCCGATTCTGGCATTAGTCGGCAAATCCTGTAGCGTTGCATAATGATTGGAGACAAACGCATCGGTAGGATCTTCGCGGGTTAAAATAGCCGCAAGATGCAAGCCGACCGGGAACTCTACCGGCACATCTTTCATCGAATGCACGGCAATATCGGCCAAGCCCTCCAGCATGCCCTGCTCCAACTCCTTGACGAACAAACCTTTGCCGCCGATCTTGGCTAAAGGCGCATCGAGGATCTTGTCGCCCTGCGTGGTCATTTTAACCAGCTCAGTCCTGCATCCCGGAAATGTCCGCTCCAACCGTTCGGCAACGTGCTCTGCCTGCCACAGCGCCAAAGGACTCCTGCGCGTTGCAATACGGATAATTTTTTCAGTCAAATGAACACCCTTCATTCTCAACAATAAATGCCGATATTGTAACCCGGGTAGGTTAATGACGGTTAATTGAACTTAGATTCTTTACCTACAGAGATGTCGATAGGGAGCTTTAGTTGTATAATCTGACGACTTAAGTCACAAACAAAAATACACCATGACCAACGTTAATTCCGACAAGCTTTCCAGCGCCCGTTTTGCCCAGGCAACCGATGCCTTTGTCGAGGTATTTACCGCTTCTGTCGATTTTGACCAGCGGATGGCGCAGCAGGATATTGAGGGCTCAATAGCTCACGCCAAAATGCTTTGTGCTTGCGGCATTCTGACCGGGCAGGAACGCGATTCTATAATTGGCGGCCTTAGCCAAATCGGCCAGGAAATAGTTGATGGTATGTTTGTCTGGTCGATCCGGCAGGAAGATGTTCATATGAACATTGAAGCGCGCTTGACTGATTTAATCGGCATTGCCGGAAAAAAGCTGCATACCGGGCGCTCCCGCAATGATCAGGTAGCGACCGATATTCGCCTTTACCTGCGCAGTGAAATCGGACAGATCACAGTCCAACTCACGCGCCTGCAAACAGCCATTCTGGATTTGGCGGAACAGCATAGCGACACCATCATGCCGGGCTTTACGCATTTGCAGGTCGCTCAGCCGATTACTTTCGGCCATCACCTGATGGCTTGGTTTGAAATGCTCAACCGAGACCGGGAAAGACTGCAAGATTGCTGTAAACGCATCAACATCATGCCTCTCGGTTCAGCCGCATTGGCTGGAACCAGCTATCCGATAGACCGCCAGATGACTTCTGATTTGCTTGGATTTAGCCGACCTTCAGCCAATTCACTGGATTCGGTCAGCGACCGTGATTTTGCCATTGAGTTTGCGGCAGTCGGCAGCTTAATCATGATGCATTTATCGCGATTTTCCGAAGAGTTAATCTTGTGGTCTAGCGCCCAGTTCGACTTTATCGAGATGCCCGACGCGTTTTGCACCGGCTCATCGATCATGCCGCAAAAGAAAAATCCTGACGTACCCGAACTGGTACGCGGCAAATCCGGCAGGGTAACCGGTCATCTGGTTTCGCTGCTGATGTTGATGAAAAGCCAGCCGCTGGCTTACAATAAAGACAATCAGGAAGATAAAGAACCGCTTTTCGATACCGCAGACACCTTAATTAATTGCCTGCGGGCTTATGCCGACATGGTTCCTCATATTGAAGCAAAAAAAACCAATATGTATAATTCGGCCAAACGCGGCTTTGCCACGGCCACCGACCTTGCCGATTATCTGGTACGCAAGGGCATGGCTTTTCGCGATGCTCATGAAGCCGTGGGCTTGGCAGTACGTTTAGGGGTTGAAAGTCAGCGTGATTTATCGGAACTGTCTTTATCAGAGCTGCAACATTTTTCAGGCTTGATCACTGATGATGTTTTTGATTATTTAACGCTGGAAGGCTCGGTCGCAGCTCGTAAACACATTGGCGGCACGGCTCCCGATACGGTCAAGCTCGCAATCCAAACAGCTCGACAAAGCTTACGCCATGACTAGACAGCATCAAGAGCCAGCCATCCATTTAGGTTCGCCCGGCGAAGAAATCAGCATACAAGACCTGCAAACGATCAAGAATCGTTTTAAGCGCTTGAACCAGCTTCGTGAGCAGCGCGTTCAGGAGTTTTTGCAGCCTCGCCAAGAAATATTTTTAGACTTGCTAGCCTTGCTTTTCCATGGCAACTTCCCCATGTTACCGGGATTCATTTCCTCAACGACACCCGCAGGACTGCCCGAATACAATCCTAGCAACCGGACGCTAAAGGCCGCTAAACAATTTGCAAGGAACTTCAACTATACCCGCATAGCATCACATATTTACCCTATTGAAGGGCTGTTTTTAATGGGCAGCGTCGGCAGTATTGCCTTTTCCAAAACCAGTGATATGGATATATGGCTATGCCATCAATCCGACTTATCACCCGAGGCTCTTGATGAGCTGCAAAAAAAAGCCACCGCAATAGAGCTCTGGGCTACATCCTTAGGGCTGGAAGTGCATTTCTTCCTAATGGACAGCCGTCAATTTCTACGCGGCGAAAATACTCCAATTTCTACAGAAAGCAGCGGGCAAACGCAGCATTATCTGCTGCTTGAAGAATTTTACCGAACGGCGATTTATATTGCGGGGAAAAGTCCTGCATGGTGGCTGGTTCCTCCCCATGAAGAAGGTAACTACCCGACTTACATAAAACACTTAATAGATAAACGCTTCATTCCAGAGAATGAACTTATCGATTTTGGCGGCTTCGATGCAGTCCCGGCTGAAGAATTTACCAGCGCAACCCTTTGGCACCTCTATAAAGCACTGCATTCGCCACACAAATCGTTATTGAAATTATTATTAATGGAATGCTATGCCAGCGAATACCCTCATACCGAATGGCTTTGCCAGGATATAAAAAAGGCCGTTTATCAGGGCGATTATATGACGACCGATCTCGACCCGTATTTGCTCATTTACCAAAAAGCCGAACGATATCTGCAAAAAGCTCATAGCCATGAAAGATTAGCCTTGGCTCGTCAAAGCTTTTATTTAAAAGTAATGGGGGCATCCGACAACACCATGGATTCCACAACCCGAGCATCCAGAGAATTATATATCCAGCAGATTGCCAAACGCTGGGAGTGGCCAGCATCCACTATTGATGAGCTTAAATATCTACGATTCTGGAATATAAAAAAAGCAACGTCAGAACATGCCGTTATTGTGCAGCAATTAACCCATTGCTACCGCATGATTATGGGATTTGCCAAAGCCCATGTAGTCCAAAACCAAGAAAACAGTAACGATTTGAAATTAATCGGCAGAAAGCTCCATTCATTTTTGGAAAAAAAACCGGGTAAGATCGAAATTATTACTACACACTCAGAAGTTCACTCAAAAGAAAACTCAATATCAATCATAGAAGGCAGTCTTCTCGGTAACAACAATGGATGGGTTTTGTATCCGAAATACGTACAGCTAACTAATGCCGAAGAGTCTGAACCCATACAAAAATGCCGTTCTTTGATCGAAATTCTTTGCTGGCTACTCATCAATGGACTCTATCACAACCAGCTACATCTCAATTTCAGCTCACAATCGCTCACAATATCAGATCAAGATCTGCGCTCAACCCTGAGGCAGATCCAGCTGTTTTTTAGTCATAACTTTGACTACGACCCCCCGCTAACCACCTATCAAACTCTCAATACCTCGCTGAATTCATTGATTGTTATAAATCTGGGAATTTCAGATAACGAGCGCCTAGTTGTTATGAGTGAGCGTTCTGATGCGCTAAGTTACGGCGCGAACCAACAGTGTTTTGTTCAATCTGTAGACAGGATTTCACTATCCAGCTGGGGCGAAATCACAACGAGTCAGGGCGAAGGCATAGAAGGGCTATTTGACTGTTTAACAGACATCATCAATAACAACAAAAAACCGCTATCTCCTAGCAACCTTAAGTTTGTTTGCCACACCCCGAATCGGGCCAGAGGTATTCTCTTCCGCGTTGAGGTGGTATTTAACATCTTGGTTAAACTTTTTTCCAAGCAACATCATAATCGCTATATTTTACCCGGCGGAACCTCGTTTTACGTCTTCCAATTCGAAAATAAAGTATTATATTACAGAAAGCTGGCAACCAAAAAACTGCTATTAAACGAATTAGCCAGCCCCCAGGCACAGTTCAGCACTATTCATTTTGATCAGGCTATCCTCGATAACACGCCTATCCCTCTTATTTACTCCTTAAATAAGGAACAAGCGGTTCAGCTTTTTTACTATGAAAACAAGATGGACACCAGCATTTATATTGTTGATGAAAAAGGAACCTTATATACCCAACGGTATAACAAAGAAAACCCTATCCATCTGCTAAAGCAATACTCCACTTTTTTAGAATCGATCATCATGCGCAATACTTTTGATCCATTCTTGGCCATTGAATATTATGAAATTACGAAAAGTTCTGCAGGCATTTTTTCTTCTAATCCTGTGCAGCTGGAAGCCTCGCCCTCGAATAAAACATTAAGCTTGCGTATCACCGGAGAAGTCAGCAACAAAGATATCGTCTATACAATCTACTGCAATGAAAAGGAATTTTCATCACTAGATCATGGCAACCAAGTCTTTTATGCCGCTTATCAACATATACTTCAATTCAGGGGGGGTAAGATTAGTTACCCTATACATATTACCGATATTGATCTGCCTCTTTCTGCATTCCGCATCGACAATCCGGAGCAACTGCAAACTATCCATTATCTAAACTATAAACAAAAAATAGAAAATAAATTTAATGTTTAACAACCAATCTACAGAACCGCATTGTTGAATTAAGCTACAAGCAATCCGTTACTAAGCCACACCCAAATTCACATTACATGTCTTATCGCTCTATCATCAACCGACACCCTAGCTCAATGACAGCCGCCGTTTTCCATGCCAATAGACTAATCACCTTACAATTGGTACAATTGGCTAGATTTTCGGAAGCTTTAGGGTTGTCCGTCTTTGTAAATTTTCATTTTATCAATCGGGAGAATATCTATGCCAATTAAAGTTGCAATCAATGGTTATGGTCGTATCGGACGTAATATCGTTCGCGCATTATATGAAGCAGGCCGTACCAATGAAATTCAAATTGTTGCAATCAATGATTTAGGCGACGCCGCAACGAATGCTCACCTGACTCAATACGATTCAGTGCATGGAAAATTCCCTTTCGAAGTGAGTGTTGATGGCGACTATATCGTTATCAACGGCGATAAAATTAAGGTTTTCTCGGAAAGAGACCCATCCAAACTGCCATGGGGAGAGCTAGGTATCGATGCCGTTCACGAATGCACCGGCTTATTCACCAGCAAAGCCAAAGCATCCGCGCATATTGCTGCCGGCGCAAAAAAGGTTATTATTTCAGCTCCCGGCGGCAACGATGTTGATGCAACCATAGTCTACGGCGTAAATCATGATGTCCTTAAAGCATCGGATACCGTTATTTCTAATGCCTCATGCACGACCAACTGTTTAGCGCCCTTAGTTAAGCCTTTGCTCGACACCGTTGGCGTCGTTCATGGCTTAATGACCACTATACACTCCTACACCAACGACCAAGTTCTGACTGACGTTTATCACAGCGATTTACACCGCGCCCGCTCAGCCACACAATCGATGATTCCTACAAAAACCGGTGCGGCCGCAGCTGTCGGCTTGGTATTGCCTGAACTGGTTGGAAAAATGGACGGTTTCGCAATGCGCGTACCGACTATTAATGTTTCTGTTGTTGATTTAACCTTTCAAGCAGGTAGAAATACCACTAAAGAAGAAATCGACCAAATCCTGAAAACAGCTTCCGAAGGCTCATTAAAAGGCATACTGAACTTCAACAGCTTACCACTGGTTTCAATCGACTTTAATCATAACCCGGCGTCGTCAATTTATGACTCAGCATTGACCAAAGTCATGAATGGCAACCTTGTAAAGGTTCTCTCCTGGTATGACAACGAATGGGGATTCTCAAACCGTATGTTGGATACCACAATTGCCTTAGTCAACGCTAAATAACGGATTTCCCACTAATGTTAAGAAGAACCAAAATTTTAGCAACACTGGGGCCTGCTACGGACAAACCCGGCGTACTTGAAGGCATGTTTGCAGCGGGCCTTGACTTTGTTCGCATGAACTTTTCACATGGCTCGGCTCAAGACCACATCAACAGAGCCAACTCCGTCCGTGAACTTAGCCTAAAGACCGGTAGACTGGTCGGTATTTTAGCTGATTTGCAAGGACCTAAAATTCGTATTGCCCGCTTTAAAGATACCAAGGTGTATTTAAACGAGGGGCAGAATTTTGCCCTGGACATCAATCTTGACCCGATGGCTGGCGATAACACCCAAGTCGGCATTACTTACGAACCTTTGGCCTTAGAAGTCAAACCGGGGAGCCGACTGCTGCTGGATGACGGTCGTATCGTACTTGATGTAGTCAATGTTGAAAACATGCGCGTTAATTGCACAGTTGTTGTCGGTGGCGACCTGTCTAATAACAAAGGCATCAACCTGCTTGGCGGCGGCCTTTCTGCAGCCGCTTTAACCGACAAAGACAAGGAAGATATTAAAACGATTGCAATCATGAAATGTGATTACGTCGCCATTTCATTTCCACGCACCGCCGAGGATCTTCACGAGGCCCGCCGTCTGTTAGTTGCAGCAGGTTGTCATGCTGGCATCGTGGCCAAAGTTGAACGGGCAGAGGCCTTGGATGTTATCGATGAAATCATTCTAGCTTCGGATGCGGTTATGGTGGCCCGAGGCGATCTTGGCGTTGAAATTGGTGATGCCAACCTGCCTGCCGTGCAAAAAATGTTGATTAAACGCACTAGAGAACTTAATCGTGTAGCGATTACCGCCACGCAAATGATGGAGTCAATGATTGATAATCCGATTCCTACGCGCGCCGAAGTTTTTGATGTTGCCAATGCAGTTTATGACGGCACCGATGTCATTATGCTATCCGCAGAAACAGCATCAGGTAAATACCCGATTAAAGCCATTGGAGCCATGCATCGCGTTTGTATTGAAGCAGAAAAACAATCCAAAGTCCGTCTCTCAAGACATCGCATTGAACTCCAGTTTGATCGCGTCGACGAGGCCATTGCAATGTCTGCCATGTACATGGCCAATCACTCCAAAATCAATGGCATTGCTGCATTAACCGAGTCAGGTTCGACTACATTATGGATGTCAAGAATCAGCTCAGGAATTCCCATTTTTGCACTGAGCCCCCATCAAGAAACTCTGGGCAAAGTCACTTTATACCGTGGCGTTTTTCCAGTACTTTTCATTCATGATCTTAGCGATCATGCCGAAGTAAACCGGGCAATCATTGCAGAACTAAAAAGGCGCGGCGTAGCTGTAGACGGCGACACATTCATCATCACTCAAGGCGACCTGAAAGGAATACCAGGCGGCACCAACGCTTTAAAAGTTATTACTGTGGGACAAGACTTAACTCATTAAAGCCTCTTATTGATTACTTTGTCGTCGCTCTCTTTCTAGAGTTACGCTTTACATGACTTAATGGCCTGGAAATTTTAATTTTCAAGCCATTTTTTGATGTATCCTTGAAGAAGTTTATTACGCTTACGTCTTTGACTACACAATCTGCCCCCTCCCCACACAAGCAAGAACGATTATGGAAGAAACCCAACTCATACCCCCCGCCAATGGGCTTCTGCCATCAAAAAACCAATTATAATTAAGGCTGATTCAAATTCGAAGTACAACATCTAATGGTAGCTTGGTGTAGCCCATTTTTACTCCGAATAATATGCCTCATGTGGAGTTCTAAACCCCAGCACTTTGCATGGAGGTGGTCTAAGTCGATCCTTTACACCCGCCCTCCTTAGTGAGGTCGCAACTCCATACCCTTGACCGTTACTATTCTCGTTCAGCCTACGTTCCCATGAATGGGGTGTGGGCGAAATAAATCGATACTTGTAGTTCTGCAGCGATTCTTTCATGCTTCGCAAACTCTTTATACCGTTATCAAATGTGCAACGCAGCTCACCACTTAAATTTACTTACAAAAGTTGCACTTCAGAGTTGAATCCGCCTAACATTTTCCTCTACCCGAAAGCCTTTTTAGCTCCGGCTTCTTCATTCGAATAAATTTTTTATACGCGCTAAAACTTAACCGTAACTGCTTACCCCCTTACCTATATCCATACCTACATAACCGACTTTAAATAAGTTCTGTGAAAACACATGCCCTATCGCTCCGACATCACTTCGGCCCTAGCTACATTTTCCTAGCGAGCAGCAGATGGCCCTTTGGACTTATACTTTCCATTTTTGGCGAGTGCCCTCCTAGAGTGAAGTCACATAAGCCTTGGCTTGATATTTGTTAAATTCGCCTAATTACTATTTTTGGTTTAGATAAATTATTTTACTCAAAAAAAACCCCCGTCACCAATAATTGGTAACGGGGGTTTTCAATTCCTTAACTGATAACCAAAGCTATCAGCTAATTATTTCATTAGATGAAAGATGGAATTAATGGAGCATCTACCATAACCATTTGACGGCTGCCAGCTTCATCAAAGAAGAATAACAAACCAGCAAAACGGCTGTCTGGATCATAGATCAAGTCAGCTAAACGGTAAACTTCCCAAGCAGCGTCAGAAGCAGTAACTTGTACAGTTCTTGAAGTACCTGGAGCGATTGGGCTGTTATCACTAACAGTCAAACCTTCTTCAGCCAACAAGTCATCTGGATAGCCTGTTTCATCTACATGAACTTTAGGATCTAAGAATCTAACACCAGCAGTGTTGAACTCACCCAAACGCACTGCAGAATCACCATTGTTAGTGATAGTCAATGTCATTTGCATTGCACGACCTGGTACACGGTAAGTTGCATCTTCAACTTTAACGTTAACAGTTCTTGCAGGAAGTTCAATTGGTTTCATGCCACGCAATAAACCAGCTTGCAATGGAGTTGTTACAGGATACGCTGCGTTTGTGCTGCTCATACCGAAAGCAACAATACCAATCGTAGCTACTGCAAAACCCAAACCAACTTTCTTATCAGCGGCAGTAATCAAAGAATCTGCTTTTCCTGCTTCCATAGCGAGGTAACGTGGAATGAATATTGGCTTACGAGCCCAATATGCCAACCAAGCCAAACCTAAGGCATACCAGAAAGCGTGCCAGAAGTAAGTGTTGCCCAAGTTATATGTTTCCAGGTTGATAGTATCACCTAACAACGTAGTAACTGGGTTAACAAATGATCCCATAGTACCAGTAACAGTTACCCATTTACCTGGACCGATGATTGGACCACCGCCTTTAACGTTCATCATTGTATGTACGTGCCAATCGCCTGGACGACGTGCTTTTAACAATACTTTGAACTCATAAGTTTCGCCCAATTCCAGTGTAACTGAACGAGGAACTAATTGACCACCGATCCATGAACCTTGACGAATAAATACAGGTCCTGGAATACCGATGTTCAAAAATGAGATATCAGGTAAATCAACAGTTTCAGGCCATCCAGCGAAAACGTGGAATTTACCAGAAATTGTCATAGTATCGTTAACAGGCACTGTATCTTTTGACCAGTTCAAGTCAAACCAGTGAATTGTACGCATACGCATAAATGCGGCTTGCGACTTTTCACCATGAGCAGATGCAGTTGGTGCGTAAAACATCGCTGCTGTAACAGTTACCAGCAGTGCGACAAAGGATAATTTAGCAACCTTGTCTTTTATTAATTTCATATATCCTCCTCTATAATAGAGAATCTATAGTTT
>CAMAUL010000031.1 GCA_945861405.1 Candidatus Methylobacter oryzae
CAATCTGGTATCGTTGTGCTTGGCTTAGCTGTTTATAGTTTCTCATGCGCTTTCTCGTCTTTGGTCGGATTGAAAAAAGCATGAAACTATATCAGCTAACCTTTTTCTTTTCCGATTTGTGCCGATTGCACTTATGAGTTGAATCTAAGCTGCATTTACCAAACAATACCCTGATAAATTCGTCGTTCAAAACGCTAACCGTAAAAAGAAGAAACAACAGGAACTATGGCAACATCGTGGGTGGGAGCATTGCTTGCGTGATGAACGGGATTTTCAACAACATATTGATTATATTCATTACAACCCGGTAAAACACGGGCTTGTAAAACGTGCCAGCGATTGGCCATATTCAAGCATTCATCGATATATAAAATCAGGCATGCTGGATGAATATTGGGGTGAGGGCGAAATGGATTTTGCTGATGATGTTGGCTATGAATAAAAAATGTCGGGTTACGCTACCGCTAACCCGACCTACATACTTTTGCGCATACCGGTAGTTTTTAAGAAGTTACAATGACAGGAGATAAAAAAATGCTTAATTCCTATTACGAGATCGAACAGGACGGTCGAAAATATTTCGGCAATGTGTCGCTGAAAGAATTTCACTTATTTCAGCAGGATGGAGAACACTACCTGTTCAATGTGGCGACGATGACGCCCTACCGGGTTTCTGAACCGGTGGCGCGTCTGGTGGAAAAAGCGGCTTATTCCTATGGCGGCGGTCTTCTCACCGGGCAAGTCATGGACGAACTCAAAAAGCTCGACCTCGTGGTCGGGATTGATCATCCGCTTACCCCATCCACCGTAGCGCCTAAGTCCGATGCGGACAAGGCAAAACCCGCAGAGGGCGCGGCGGCGACGCGATATGGCATCGGCAATATTGCCCTGTTCGTCGCGCAGCAATGCAATATGGCTTGCGTGTATTGCTACGGGCAGGGCGGCGAATATGCCGATAAAGGCATGATGAACGCCGAAACCGCTTTCAAGTCGGTGGACTGGCTGATGGAAAATTCCGGCGACATCGAATCGGTGAATATCGGATTCTTCGGCGGCGAGCCGATGATGAACTTTCCGCTGATCAAAAAGGTGGTCGGCTACGCCAAGCAAGAAGCCGAAAAACGCGGCAAGAAGGTGACTTTCGGCATGACCACCAACGCCTCGCTGCTTTCCGACCAGCGCATCGCTTTCATGCAGGAGGAAAACATCCATCCGTTGATCAGTATTGACGGTACGCCTGAAATCCAGAACCGGCAGCGGCCTTTTAAAAACGGCAAGGATTCTTACGATAAGACTTATGCCAACATCCAGAGACTGAAACAGGTATTTCCGCATGTGATGGCGCGAGCTACGCTGCACGGCGATACAGACCCGGCTGAAGTGCGCGCAGGGCTGGAACAAGCTGGGTTCGAATCATTTGTCATCAAAAAAGCCTCGCGCGTCATTCTAGACAATCTCCCGGTGGAAGAGGTGTTGTGTCAGGATCAGGGCGAGCCCATGATAGCCATGGAAAAGAACATGGCGCACGACCTGTTGCGCGACATCAAGGCGCGGAACGTGGGGAAGGAGGCGACCAATTCAACGGTTGGTTTCTTTGTCGGGCAACTGATTTCCTCCGACAAGCGCCATTACTACTGCGGTGTGGGCCGGGGCATGGTGGCGATCACCACGGCCGGAGATATTTATCCTTGCCACCGCTTTGCCGGTCAGGAAGATATGAAGCTGGGCAACATTGACAGCTACAAGGTTGGTGGCATCAACGACTATCACCGCGCCATCGTCGACAACCTGCCGGAATGCAAACGCTGCTGGGCGCGCTATGCCTGCGGTGGCGGCTGCTTTTACGAAAGCAAGGCCGCGCGGGGAGACGTTCATTTGCCGGATCGTTCTTTCTGCCAGGAGATAAAAACGCTGGTGGAGATGGCAATCCCGCTCTATTTGCAGTTGGATGATGAGGACAAACTTTATGTCAAGGATAGCCTGAAGCGCGAACTTGAAGAACAGATTCCCTGATCATGCGTTAGGAATGTTTTTCACTATTTATGGTCTGGGTGAAAAACGGAACTTGAAACGCGTCAACGCTAAGGAATGAGCACGAAATAACTTGAGCATCTTATTCTCCTCACCCCAACCCTCTCCAGCAGGAGAGGGAGCAAGTTGTCTAAGTTATTTCGTGTCCGTTCCTAACTTGACACTGGCGATGATGCGCAACAATAATGTACGCCATTTTGTACATTTTGAGATCATTATGAAACAAGCCACATTTACAGAAGTGCGCAACCACGCCAAGCAATATTTTGATATTGTCGAGTCAGGCGAGTCGGTGCGTGTGTTGCGTAACGGAAAACCCATTGCCGACATCGTTCCGATACCGCCCGATCTGCCTTCATGGAAGCGACGCAAGGCGCAGCCTTTGGTATTGGATGGCGTTTCTGTCAGCCGTATGATTTTGGATGAACGCGAAGTCGGCATCTGATGTTGGTTTTTTTTGATACATCGGCCTTTGTAAAGCGCTATGTCAATGAGCCTGGAACCGACAAGGTTCTGGAGTGGTGCGACAAGGCAACGAAAATCGGTTTGTCCGGCATTGCGCTTCCCGAAATCATTTCCGCTTTTTGTTGCTTGCACCGGGAAGCACGGATCACCGAGGTGCAGTACCGGCAACTGAAATCATTGTTAATGGCGGATATTGAAGATGCAGCTTTATGCGACCTTGCCCCGGCAGTATTGGCGCAGGCGGTTTCAAGTCTTGAAAACAATGTGTTGCGCGGTATAGATGCGATTCATATCGGTAGCGCGGTCGTTCTGAAAGCCGACGTTTTTGTATCTGCCGATAAACGCCAGTGCGAGGCGGCTGTTCAGGCAGGGTTGCTGGTTGAGTTGGTTTAAGAAGCTATCGTTTAAACAGGCTTATTTAGGCTACAACATCCCCATCACCGCCAACAAGCTTTTTTCTACCGCCGACATTTCCTCTGCGGTCAAAGTTGCCAGCGGGCCTACACCGAGGCGGTTGCGATCCAATGCGTGGGGTTGGTCGGTGACTGCTTGGCAGGGTTTAAGCAAGCGGTTTCTGGCAGGGATGGTTACCCGCCAACGTTTAAATGCCGGATAAATCTGCGTGGACAGCGGCAAAACCACCAGCATCGGGGTAATATCAGACCCCAGTTCGTCGGACTGGATGATTAAAACCGGACGAACTTTGCCGATTTCTCGGCCTCGCGATGGATTGAGGTTAGCGACCCAGATTTCGCCGCGTTTCATTAGCGCCACCACTTTTCATCCGGGTCGATACCGGCAGCTTGTTCGGCGTTAATAATGGCATCCAGGCCGTCGTCAGTCGAATCATTGACAATCTCCAACGCTTGGCTGCGGATTTCCGGGTTAGCATACGCGGTGCGCATTTCCGCAACCATCTCGGTCATAAACCGTTCTTTTTTGCGGCGGGCCAAATATTCCATGATCGCCAGTCGGGCGATTTCCGATTGGGTTTTGCCTTCCAGTCGGGCTTCGGTTTTCAGTTGCAGTTCGATGTCGCCGGGTAGGCGTAGGCTGATGGCGGTCATTTTGTGCTCCATGTCCCGGATTGTGAATACAAATTGTATTACAAAATGAATGTCGTGCAAAACTATTCCGCAACTTATGATTTACCCGCATGCGGCATTCAGAATAGAACTCGGATGCTGAGGTATCCACAGAAAATAATCTTATAAAACAACATGTTTTTGATTTTGTGCGCAGTCAATATATGCAACATAGCCGGAAAGTCATCATGCTGGCAGGGATGCCAGCATCCAGCCACAAGGATGTGAAACTTTGAAATACCACTCGCTTTTATTAAGCACCTGAAAAGTCATGAAGTTACCGTCCATGGCACTGGATTCCGGCATCCCTGCCGGAACGACGAGCTTAGGAAATTCGTGGGGATACTTCAGACTCGGATACCATTGATTGAAAGGGTTTAAACGAATTTAGATTCATTCATTGATTTTTTAAGTGTTTATCAGTCTAATCAGTGTCGTCCGAGTTCTATTTTTTCTTACTGAGCAGTTGTTTATCCCCAAAGTCCCTAAATGCAAATTAAATCCTTAAGCTTTCGATTGCTGGTTTCGGCTGGTCTTGTGCTTGCCGCATTTTTCGCGTTGGCTTCGGTAGTGCTTGAGCAGGGTTTTCGCGACAGCGCCGAACAGGCATTAAAGGAAAGGCTGGAAGTGCAAGTGTATTCGCTGCTGTCGGCTGCCGAAGTTAAGAACTCCGGCGACTTAAACATGCCGCCCAGTTTGCCTGAGCCGCGTTTTGCAACACCCGGTTCCGGCCTTTACGGCTTTATACACATGAACAAAAAGAATCTGGTCTGGCGCTCGCCATCGGCTATCGGCCTCAATGTCTCTCTTCCGCCAGAACTAACAGCCGGTAATTTTGAATTTCTGTTAACCGGGCAGGGGCGCTATGCGCTGCATTACGCCGTGCTCTGGAAAAATGTGAGCGGCGTTGAGCGCGAATATATCTTTACCGTGACTGAAGACGCCCAGTTTGTCAGCACTCAGGTGGCGCGGTTCAGGGAAACCTTAAGAATCTGGTTGCTGGCGCTGGGCCTGGTTTTGATATTCATGCATCTGGCCTTGTTGCGCTGGGGCTTAAAGCCTTTGCGGATTATCGTAAAAGACCTTGAGGCGATAGAAAAAGGCCGCAAAACCCATTTGGACGGGGATTATGCGACGGAACTGGAGGGGCTTGCCGGTAATCTTAACGCCTTCATCAACAGCGAACGGGCGCATCTGGAACGTTATCGTAATGCCTTGGCCGATTTGGCGCACAGCCTGAAAACGCCGCTGTCGATATTGCGCGGCTGCACCGAGTCTTTCAGTGTTGATAAGGAAACGGTAAAAGAACAAATTTTCCGTATGGATGAAATCGTTGAATATCAATTGCAGCGGGCGGCGGCAAAGGGCGAGCATAAAACCGTCGGTACCGTGGATTTGTCGCTGATTATCAAAAAAATAACGACATCGCTGCGCAAGGTGTATATCGATAAAAATATCCGTTTGGATATGGCGGTGCCGGAAGCTTGCCCTATTTATTATGAAGAGGGCGACCTGTATGAAATAGCCGGGAACCTGATGGACAATGCCTGCAAGTGGTGCCGTAGCACGATTAATGTCAGCATGACCCTGAATCAACACAAAGGCAGGCGGAATTTTTCAGTCTTGTTGCAGATCGAAGACGACGGCCCCGGAATCCCGACCGGAAAACTGGCGGAAATTTTAAAAAGAGGCGTACGGGCCGATGAAAATATCCACGGGCATGGTATCGGCATGGCCGTCGTCTATGAGTTGGTCGGGCTGCTGGGCGGCGTGTTGGAAGGCAAAAAGAGCGAAACGCTGGGTGGCATGAAATGGGATGTTTATTTGCCATGATGGTTAGGGGGCGGTTTTATAACGGAACACGGACACCATGTTTCGTCATCCCGGCAGGGATTGCCGGGATCCAGAAGCCATGGATGGCAATGTCAAAGCAGGCAACAACTATGTATATCGGTATGGACAGTAACTTGGCGGTTTTAAGGTGCCTGATCAATGTGGAGTGTCAGCCGAAAGTTTCACATCCCTGTGCTCTCGGCAACTGCTCCTGCGTTGCTCTACCTTCTGCATCCGTGCAGTCGTGGATCCCGGCAATCCCTGCCGGGATGACGGTGTCTCGCAGACACTTGTGTATAACGATGAGCAGCTTCTGCTTGGGAACTTAGCACTTAATGACAGTGATGCAACGCGTGGAAACGAGATAAATCTGTTTAATCTGTGGCTAAACAAATTATTAATAGGCAAGGGCGAACCTTAGTTCCCACCAAAATATCCGACGAATCTGTAATACTCGTAGTCTTACGTAGGTTTTTTTGTATAATCAAAATCATTTCCCGATTATTATTTTGCAATGCAGACTCCCTTTAAGACCATCGGCATCATAGGCAAGCCCAGCGATCCCAGTATTGCCGAGACCTTAACCGCCCTGTATGCTTTTTTAAAGCAGCATCACTACACGGTCATTATCGCTAAAGACAGCGCCCATTTTATTGATAATCCGGCCGTTAAATCCTGCTCGATAGACACGATGGGGCAGCATTGCGATCTGGTTATCGCCGTCGGCGGCGACGGCACTTTTCTTGCCGCCGCCCGCGCCATCGTCGAAGATGATATTCCATTGATCGGCATCAATCTGGGGCGTCTTGGTTTTCTGGTGGACATATCGCCCGACGAATTATCCGACAAACTGCTTCCTATCCTTAAAGGCCATTACACCGAGGAAAAACGCTATCTGTTGCGCACCAAGATCATCCGCAACGGGCAAGTTATCCATGAAGAAACCGCCGTCAATGAAGTGGTTATCCACCGCTGGGTAACGCCCAGCATGATAGAAATCATCACCAAAATCGACAATGTGTTTTTAAATTCGCAGCGCTCCGACGGCCTGATTATTTCCACGCCGACCGGGTCGACCGCTTATTCTTTGTCTGCCGGGGGGCCGATTTTGCATCCTGCGTTAAACGCGCTGGTATTGGTGCCGCTTAATCCCCATACTTTGTCGAACCGGCCTATCGTGATCAACGATTCGGCTGAAATTGAAATCAGCTTTTGCCAGACTAAACAAATCAACGCCCTGGTGACTTGCGATCACATTGAAATCCCTGAGGTATTAATCAGCGACAAGATTTTGATTAAAAAAGAACCTAAACCGATTAGGATTTTACATCCTGAAGGCCATGATTTTTTCTATATACTCAGGAATAAATTAAACTGGAGCAGTGGTTACCACACCGAAAATCATGCTATTGAACCTTAATATCATCGACCTCGCCGTCGTTAAATCATTAGACCTCGACCTGGAAAAAGGCATGTCGGTGCTGACCGGCGAAACCGGGGCCGGTAAGTCTATTTTATTGACCGCGCTGGGACTCGCCTTGGGCGACCGGGCCGATTCGGGCTACGTGCGCCCCGACAGCAAACGCGCCGAGATCAACCTGGAATTCGATTTAGCCGATGCGCCGTTAGCGCAGCAATGGCTCAAGGACAACGAGCTGGATGACGAGCAGCAATGCCTGATCCGTCGCGTGGTTAATAGCGATGGCCGTTCCAAAGCCTATATCAACAACCGCCCGGTTACCTTGCAGGCTTTGCAGGAACTCAGCGAAAAGCTGGTTGAAATCCACGGCCAACACGCGCATTTGACCTTGCTCAACCCTGACGAGCAACGCCGCCTGCTGGATTCTTACGCAAAAAACCAGCCGCTGCTGGACAACGTCAACGCCTGTTACCGGCAATGGCAGCAAGCCAGCAAGGAGCTGGCTAACCTGATTAAATCCAGCGTCGATCAAACCGAGCGCGAGGAACTGCTGCGTTACCAGATTGAGGAATTGCAACAACTGGATCTGGCAAGTTTCAGCTATGCCGAGCTTTCGGAAGAGCATGGCAAGCTGGCTAATCTGGGGCAGATTTTAAGCACCGGCCAAGCCCAGGTCGATCTGCTGTATGAGAACGATAGGCAGTCGGTCAATCAAATGCTGAATCACTCCGTCGTCGAGTTAAGTCACATCGCCCAGTTTGCGCCCGAGTTAAACGAAATCTGCACGATGCTCTCCGAAGCGCAGATTCAGGTTGAAGAGGCGTCCTTGCAACTGCGCCGGTTTCTTGAATCGCAAGAGGCCGATCCGCAACGTCTGGAAGAAGTCGAAAACCGGATCGGCATCATCCAAAGCCTGAGCCGTAAACATCATGTGACCCAGGATGAACTGCCGGAGCTGGTTGGTAAGCTGGAGCAGGAGCTCGACAGCCTAACCCATAGCAGCGAGCGCATCGAAGCCCTGACCGCCGACACCGCAAAACTGCTGGCCGAATACCGTCAGCTGGCCGGGCAACTGTCAGAGCAACGCAATCTTAGCGGCAAAAAACTGCAACAGCTGATTTCAGCGATGATCAAGGAACTGGGCATGCCGCAAGGCGAGTTTTTGGTCGACATAGGCGCGCTGGATAGCGATGCGCCCAAACTGAACGGCAAAGATAAAATCGAATTCCTGGTCAGCGCCAATCCCGGCCTGCCAGCAAAACCACTGGCCAAAGTGGCTTCCGGCGGCGAATTGTCGCGCATTAGCTTAGCGATTCAGGTCACCACGTCCAGTGATAAAACCACCCCGACCATGATTTTTGATGAGGTAGACTCAGGCATAGGTGGAGGCATTGCCGAAATCGTCGGACAGAAACTGCGCAGCTTAAGCCATAACCGGCAAGTCATGTGCGTCACCCACCTTCCACAAGTCGCTGCACAAGCGCACCACCATCTCTACGTTGAAAAAAACAACCGAACCGATATGACTTCTTCCAATGTCCGGTTATTGGAAACGGAAGAGCGTGTTGAAGAAATTGCCAGAATGCTGGGCGGTGTCAATATCACCGCCAACACGCTGGCGCACGCCAAAGAAATGTTGTTTCAATCTACTTCCGGTGCCTAACCGGAACATACAACTACAGGGAACTAAAAATTATGAATAGATTTCCAGCAGAATGGGAAAAACAATCCGCCGTATTAATCGCATGGCCGCATAAAACCGGCGATTTTCGCAACCTTGAAGCGGTAGAGCAATCCTACAGCGTTATTAGCGACACCATCAGCCAATATCAAAAACTGCATATCGTCTGTCGGGATGACAGCCATCAGCAGCATATCCAGAGCTTGATCAGCAACAACGACAATATCGATTTCATCCACGCCATCGTCAATGACATCTGGGTCAGGGATACCGTTTTTCTGACCGTCGAAAAAGATGGCGCGATTATGCACATGAACTTTCTTTTCAACGGCTGGGGCGAGAAATACTCGCACCAAAACGACAACGACCTCAATCACAAGCTGTTAAACGCCAAGCCCTTTAAAGGCGCAAGCCACACCGATGTAGATTTCATTCTGGAAGGCGGCAGCGTCGAAAGCGACGGTATAGACACCATCCTGACCACCAAACAATGCCTGTTAAACCCGAACCGGAACAAGGGCCTGAGCCAGCAGGAAATAGAACAGCAATTACTCCAGCATCTTGGTGCAAAACGGGTGTTCTGGCTGGATCAGGAAAACCTGACCGGCGACGATACCGATGCCCACATCGATACCCTGGCGCGCTTTTGCTCCGCCACCACCATCGCCTACACCAGCTGCGATAATCCGGAAGATGCGCACTACAACAGCCTGAAATTCATGGAGACGCAACTCCAGGCGCTGAGAACTCAGGATGGCGATGTTTACCATCTGGTGCCGTTGCCGTTGCCGAAACCGATTTATGATGAGGACGGGCAGCAGCTACCGGCCAATTATTCCAACTTTTTAATCATCAATCACGCCGTCATGGTGCCGGTTTACGGCGACCCGATGGATGCGGTTGCACTGGAACGCTTAGGCAGTTGTTTCCCGGATCGCAAGATTATCGCCACCCCGTGCCAGCCCTTGGTACATCAGTACGGCAGTTTGCATTGCATGACTATGCAGTTTCCTGAGGGGGCTGTGAGCCAAAAACTTGTAGGGTAAAAACGAAGGGCAGGGGCGATCACTGGCGTGATCGCCCCTGCAACGGAAAATGTTAGTTGATATGTTTTTTCAATTCTCTAGGCAAAGAAAACACTACTTTTTCTTCTATGCCTTGAATCTCAATAGTCGATTGTCCGCCCCATTGCTTTAACTGGTTGATAACTTCCTGGACTAGCACTTCCGGCGCAGAAGCCCCTGCGGTAACGCCGACCACGGCAACGTCGTCAAACCAGTTTTGCTGCATATCGCTCGCGGTATCGATCAGATAGGCCTGTTTGCCGAGCTGTTCGGCAATTTCGCGCAAACGGTTGGAGTTGGAGCTGTTGGGTGAGCCGACCACCAGGATAAGATCGGCCGTTTTAGCCAGCTCAAAAACCGCGTCCTGACGGTTTTGCGTGGCATAGCAGATGTCGTCTTTTTTCTGTTCCTGTATGGCTTTAAAACGGGCCCGTAAGGCATCGACCATGATCTTGGTGTCGGTCATCGACAAGGTGGTTTGCGTGACATAAGCCAGGTTGTCGGGGTTTTTTACCACCAGTTTTTTAACGTCTTCCGGGGTTTCTACCAGATAGATGCCGCCATTGTTCGCGCCCCTTTCGTATTGCCCCATCGTGCCTTCAACTTCCGGATGACCGGCATGGCCGATCAGGATAACTTCCCGGTTCTCTTTGGCATGTTTGGCAACCTGCAAATGGACTTTGGTGACCAGCGGGCAGGTCGCATCGAAAACCGTTAAATTACGTTCTTTGGCTTCCTGCTGCACTTGTTTGGAAACGCCGTGGGCGCTGAAGATCAAATAAGAGCCGACCGGCACGTCGGTTAAATCTTCAATGAAAATAGCGCCTTTTTCTTTAAGCCCGTCCACAACCGTACGGTTGTGAACCACTTCGTGTCGGACGTAAATGGGCGCGCCGAAAGCCTGGATGGCTTGGTCGACGATTTCAATGGCCCGGTCGACGCCGGCACAGAATCCACGGGGGTTGGCGAGTACAATTTGCATATCTTGAGTTCTTTGCTAGGTTAATGTGAAGTTATTTTAACTCAACATGGTTTCCGAGACGATAATTCCATCGGCATCGGCATATAAAAAATGATTTTGCTTGAAATTGACACCGGCGAAAGTGACTAACAAATCGCGGTCGCCGGGGTCTTTTTTATGGCTTTTTAACGGGTGCGTATACAAAGCATAGATACCGATAGGAAGCTGATTAAGGATTGCAGAATCGCGGATGCAGCCATGAATCACAATGCCCTGCCAGCCGTTGGCGACGGCAATTCTTGCCAGATCCTCGCCCAACATAGCGCAACGGTGGGAGCCGCCGCCATCGACGACCAATACCCGATTTTCAACTTTTTCTTCCAGAACCGTCCTGATCAACACATTGTCTTCAAAGGCTTTTATCGTGGTGATTTGGCCGCAAAAGCTGGTTTGACCGCCATAAGATTTGAGCAACGGTTCGGCAATCTGGAAGTGGTTTTCCGTTGAATGGGCATCGCAAAGATCGGCGGTAGTAAAAGTCATAATTCAAATCCCATAAAGTTAAAGGCATCGCTCGATTATTTGTAGCGGCTCAGGTAAATAATAGAACGCAGATGCCAAAAGTAGGCGCCTCTACGACTGCATGGATGCAGGAGGTAGAGCAACGCAGGAGCAGTTGCCGAGGCGACGCTGATGATTATGATTTATGGCTAACGACTCACACCGTATTAAATCGCAAAGCCGACGTTGGAATGTCCAAAGCCAGCTTTGGACTCCAGAAAGCGTGGGTGTCGGAGTTCAAAGCTGGCTTTGAACCTTATAGTTCTAAACTGCACGTTTTAATCCGCTATCTAAGGGTGAGAAGTGACTTTTTTGAACATTCTGCGTTCATCATATTCATCAGCGTCATCTGCGTTCCATTGTATTTAATGCCTGAATATTTTAAGTATACCGCGCCAACAAGCCATTATCGCCGCTTATTTCCGGCAGCGGTATTTTCACTTCATAGCCGCCGCCCGATGCTTCTTCCATGTCTTGCCCGAACATGCCTTCCATGCGCTCGACGATAATATCCTGATTGCCTTGCGGCAGTATCAATTCCAGTTTATCGCCGACCGAAAACTTGTTCTTAACATCGATGGTTGCAAGGCCGGTTGCCTGATCGTAACTCCTGATTTCGCCGCAAAACTGCTGCTGATGGCTTTTGGAATAGCCGGTGATATAGTTTTGATGTTCGTGCGTATGGTGGCGCTGATAAAAACCGTCGGTATAACCCCGGTTGGCAAGGTTTTCCAGAACGCCAATCAGTTCAGGCTGGAATGCGCGGCCCGCCAACGCATCGTCTATCGCCTGACGATAGGTTTGCGCGGTGCGCGCCACGTAATAATGTGACTTGGTGCGCCCTTCGATTTTAAGGCTGTCCACGCCGATTTCAACCAGCCGCTGCACATGCTCGATGGCTCTTAAATCTTTTGAGTTCATGATGTAAGTGCCGTTTTCGTCTTCCATGACCGGCAATAATTCGCCTTTGCGGCCTTCTTCTTCAAGGAAATACACCTTGTCGGCCAACGGATGCCGTTCCGCGCCGCCGCAGCTGGCGTTGCTGATGTCGGACATCGACAGCGCCGCGCCGTCCAACACATAATCGCCTTCGGCATTTTCATGCGCGGGCAACGTGTCGTATTTCCAGCGGCAGGAGTTGGTGCAAGTTCCTTGGTTAGGATCGCGGTGGTTGAAATAGCCGGATAACAAACAGCGGCCGGAATAAGCGATGCATAATGCGCCGTGGACAAACACCTCAAGTTCGGTATCGGGGCAACGCTGGCGGATTTCTTCGATCTCGTCCAGCGACAGTTCGCGGGACAAAATGACCCGCTCAACGCCCATGCTTTTCCAGAAATTGACCGAGGCATAGTTGACGGTATTGGCCTGTACCGACAGGTGTATCGGCATGTCCGGCCATGCTTCGCGGGTCATCATAATCAAGCCCGGATCGGCCATAATCAAGGCGTCCGGCTGCATCGCGATAATCGGGGTAAGATCTTTAATAAAGGTTTTAACCTTGGCGTTATGCGGAATCACATTGGTCGCCAGGAAGAATTTTTTGCCCAGTTGGTGGGCTTCATCGATGCCTTTGGCCAGATTATCGGCAAGAAAATCGTTGTTGCGCACTCGCAGGCTGTAACGGGGCAGTCCTGCATAAACGGCATCGGCGCCGTATGCAAAAGCATAGCGCATGTTTTTAAGGGTTCCGGCAGGAGAAAGTAATTCGACTTGTTTCACGGCTTGACGCCCTTCGGGTAAATGTAAATCTGTTCCAGACATATTTGTCATGTTGAGTAGGTAATTGATCAGTGTGGGGGGTATTCTACCGTAACCGGCTTAGGCAAGCCAAAAACGGGGGAGATGGAATGTGGATAGTGTTGTTTATAATCGCGTTGCTGTTTGTTTTGGGCGGCGCGTTAATTTTGTTGCGGTCGGCCAAAATGCCGAAAATTCCTGATAATGTGAAAGCCCAGCCTTATGAAGATGATGACTTTTAATGGCACACAGATGACACGGATTAGACAGATTATCACTGATAAAATCAATAAATGAGTCTAAGTCATTGACTTGTTAAAATCCGTTTAAATCCGTCCAATCAGTGTCATCCGTGTTCTATTTTCCCGGCAGCTAATGAGTCCTCAAGGTGAAAGTAACCGGGCCATTATTGACCAGCGCAACCTGCATGTCAGCACCAAACTGACCGAATTCAACTTTTGAATAGGTTTGTTTTGCCAGCTGTTGCAGATAATCGAACAACTCCTTGCCTTTTTCCGGGGGAGCCGCAGAAATAAAACTGGGTCGATTGCCTTTTTGGGTATCCGCCGCCAGCGTGAATTGCGGAACCAGCAGCAACCCGCCGTTAATATCCCTTAAACTCAAATTCATCCGGTCATCGCTATCGGCAAAAATGCGGTAGTTGAGGATGCGTTCCAGCAAACGTTGAGCATCTTTTTCGGTGTCCGCCTTTTCCACCGCAATCAGCGCCATAATGCCGGTATCGATTTTGCCGATGTCCTGATTGTTGACGGTAACTTTAGCGGTGGTTACGCGTTGAATAATGGTGATCATAGTGGTTACTGAATAAATTTTGCCGACTCACAAATTCGCCTGGAGCGAATTTGAACAGCCTATGGCCGACCCGAAGGGTGAAATACAGGGATGTATTTCATAATTGGTTCCAGACCGTCCGTGGGACGGTTGTAGAGATAAATCCACGCTGTAACGCTACCCCCGTTTTTAAGCGCTACCGTTTGTTTCAAACGACTATATTCGTTTGGCTCTGGAAACGCCGGGCCGAACTCTTCATATTGGTCGAGCAGAGGCAGCATAATATTGGCTTGATGCAGCAAATAGACTTCGCCATGCACCACGTCATTGGGATCATCTGAGGGAACAGCGCCGGGGTAGGTGTCGACCTTATACAGCTTGCCTTGATAGGTGGCGTCACTCACAAACTCCGCATATTTCGCCAGCAGTTGATGTATATCGTTGTTTGCATCGCGTCTGAGCGTTCCGTAAACAAAAATAGTGTCGGGATCCATGATGCGTCAGCTTTTGCGAAGTTCGCTAGTTCCCAAGCTCAAGCTTGGGAATTCGGTCAGGAAGCTCCAGCTTCCCGTTTCGCGAAGCTGGAGCTTCGCCTTTGAGGTTCCCAATCTGGAGATTGGGAACCAGCGCGTCGCCTTAAGCTTAAGCCGACGCTTATGCGGAGATATTTAGTGCCCAACCTCGACTTTGGCACCCTTAGCCTGACCGATTTCAGCCAAGGTTTGATTAAACCAGGCCGTATCCAAGTCAAAAGGCTTGCCGCCTTTAATCCGTGGAAACTCAATCGCACGAAGCACAAAGTTTTGATCGTCATCGTGACCGATAACACCTGACTCACGACGGAAGGCACACTCAACAGCAAGATCGGCGCAAGACTTGATCAAACGAATGTCTTCGACATTGGCCGCAGAAGCACGGGCAAAATAGCCTGATTTTTGTACCAGGGTTTTTTCCGCACCGATCATTTGGGCAAACTGGTCGCCAAACCATTTACCCGGATTAACCGCATCCAGCTTGACGTGACCGAACGCATCGCGCGGCACTTCCTGTCCCTTTGCTTGCATTTCGGCAACGATAGACTCAACGCCTGCGCCTTCCGAAACGAAGATATTGACGCAATCCACTTTGTCCATCACCGCACGAAGACGCTTCGCTTCGGCGGCAAGATCGATAGTCATTTCAGGAATAAAAACGCCATGCACTTCATAAGTGGCGCGATCCAAACCCAGCTCAGGCAACCATTCAGCGCGATCCAGCAGCTTGCGGTATTCCACAGCGGTCGCAGCAGTCAGCCATCCGCAACTGCGGCCCATCACTTCATGGACAATCAGCATGCGCGGATTGGAATTGTTTTCGGCAACCACGTTCCAGAAGTAACGTGCGCCTTGCTCGGCAGCTGTCCAGGCACCCAGCGATTGTTTGATCGGGAACACATCGTTATCGACGGTTTTGGGCAGACCGATAACGGTCAGGCCGTAGTTGTTTTTTGCCAGGAAAGCGGCAAGATCAGCCGCAGCGGTATTGGTGTCATCACCGCCAATCGTGTGCAGAATATCCACGCCGTCTTTGACCAATTGGTCGGCTGCCACTTTCTGCGGGTCTTGACCTTCCTGAACCAGTCCGCGCTTGATGCAGTCTTTAACATTGGTTAGTTTGACGCGGCTGTTGCCGATCACCGAGCCGCCGAAACGATGCAAAAGGCCTGCTTTTTCGCGAATGGCCGGAGTGACGGTATAAAAATCGCCTAGTAACAGACCTTTGTAACCGCTACGGTAGCAGATGACTTCAATCGAAGGATCGATTTCAGTGTAACGCTCAATTAGGCTGCCGATAGCTGAGTTTAGGCAAGGGGCCAAGCCGCCCGCCGTGAGAATCGCGACTTTTTTAGGTTTGTTCATGGGAAAACTCAAAGGGTGAAATTAAAAAATGAAAATTTTATCATAGAAAGGCGGCTGTTTTTTAGTCTTTCGTATCGTTCTGACGCTCTCCGGCGTGGGAACGGTATATAGACCAAAGCCAGCTTTGGACTCCAAAAATCATGATACCGGAGTTCAAAGCTGGCTTTGCCTACATGGATGTAGGAGGTAGAGCGCCAACAGTAGGCGCTTTAGGCGACGCATGGAGCGGTTGCCGAGGAGCGGAAGCTTTGAAGTTTTAAACAGAAACGGCAAAGGTGTGCGTAGCGAACCATTTTTTAGTCTTTCGCCTTGTACCTTGTACCTAAACCAAATCACCCCTCCAAATGATAGCCGACAATCCGTTCAACCTCGTTTTTCGATCCCAGAATAACCGGAACCCGCTGATGTAGGCCTTTGGGCTTGATGTCGAGGATGCGCTCGCGTCCGGTGGAACAGGCGCCGCCCGCTTGCTCGATAATAAAAGCCATCGGATTGGCCTCGTACATAATGCGCAGCTTTCCGGCTCTTGATGGATCGCGCAAATCATACGGATACATAAAAACCCCGCCGCGCGTCAGTATCCGGTAAACCTCAGCCACCATCGACGCGACCCAGCGCATGTTAAAATCTTTTTCGCGCACACCTTCTGTACCCTGCAAACATTCATCAATATAACGGCGTACCGGGGGCTCCCAAAAACGCTGGTTCGACATGTTGATGGCGAACTCATTGGTGTCATTAGGAATCATCATGTTGGGATGCGTCAGGATAAATTCGCCTATATCCTGATCCAGCGTGAAAGCGTTAACGCCATGCCCTGTTGTTAAAACCATCATCGTAGACGGGCCGTAAAGCACAAAACCCGCGCAAACCTGCTCGGTACCCTTGCGCAAAAAATCCTCCAGAGCCGGATCCACACCTTCGCGGCAACGCAGTATCGAGAAAATGGTGCCTACCGCCAAGTTGACATCAATGTTTGACGAACCGTCCAACGGATCGAACAACGCCAGGTATTTGCCTTTTGGGTACTGCGAGGGGATAAGAATGATGTCGTCGATTTCTTCCGAGGCCATGCCTGCCAAATGGCCAGTCCAGTTCAGCGCATCGACCATAATGTCATTGGTGATGATATCCAGTTTCTTTTGCACCTCACCTTGCACATTTTCGGAATCGGCGCTACCCAGTACGCCAATCAGATTGCCTTGATTAACCAGATGTGAGATTTTCTTGCACGCGGTAACCACATCGTTGAGTAATGAAGTAAATGTTCCCGATACCCCCGGCAACTCGCGCTGCTGCTCAATGATAAACTGGGTCAAAGTAACATGGTTGCTCATTTTTTTATCGCTCCGAGGGTGTGTTGTCCGAAAAATACTGCCGATAACCAGATACTGGTTTTGCGTGTTGTAGGGCAAGAAAGCTATCTGCCTGTTATTTCAAGCTAATGGTATATTGTAAATCATAAAGCGCGGTATTGATGCGGCTAATAGTTGTCCCAAACCCAAGTTGCCGATAGATTGAATCTGTCGGCAAGGACATCAAGCCCTGCAAGCGCCTATTCGCAACTTATCCAGCAATATAAAGGACACTGTTCCACCTTGCCAAAAAATAGCCTAAAATGCCTCAAACCCACCAACAAAAGAAGAAAAAGCCATGAATGATAAGCAAGCAGAATGGATCAAGAGAAAAACAGACACAGTTATGGATCGCTTAGCGGACGAAATCCTTGCCACGTTTGCCGAGCTGGGTTTTGATGAAGCCTACATCCAAGACAAACGGAAAACATTAGTTGGCAAAAACAGATTTGATGTTTTGGTATGGTGCAATAATAACTTGGACTCAAGATGCAAGGCTGTGTTGGCCGAGAAGCAAGGGATTAGCGTAGAGGATTTGAATAAAGCCATAAGCGTTATTGTCTTTTTTGATGAATTATAGGCAAAACGCCTCAATGGGCCGCAGACTAGACCCTGCTGAATTTACTACGTATACTTGATTAGGCTTGTTTTCCGGGGATTGCATTTTTAGGTAGATGGAAGAGCTTAAGATAAGGTAATCGTAACGTTTAAGGGCGGTGATGACGTTTTTGCATTCAGGACACAATTCCAAAATCAATCTATCGGCGGAAGAAATGCTCGAAATCAGCCTGGAAATCAGTCGGAGTTTTACGCCATATTTTTCAAGCCCGATGCCGGAGCTGGCCGAAAAAATCAGGCTTACCCCGAGCGAGCTGTTGGATATAGGCGAGGAAATAGGCCGCGATTTTGCGCCGAAACCGGCCAGCAATATTCCTGAAATCATGTCGGGCTATCCTGCCCGACACCCTTCGGGTAAATGCAAATCTGTTCCAGACGGATTTGTAATGCTGTTGCCGGTCGATCCGGGGCACCTTTATGCGTATTGGAATCTTGGTGAAAACAGGGAAATCTTTAGCCCCGTCAACGATGACAACGATCAGCTCACCTTGAGAATTTATTCTCAACCCGAAGAAGAAAACGCGGCTTCCGAAACAGCATCATGGTTCGACGTAGCCATTGGTCGTTCTATGACTCATCAACAAGTGCCCTTACCCAACTCGGTTGATGACACGGCTTATTCAGCCGCCATCGGCCAATGTGGTGCGGATCACGGCTTTATTGAATTTGCACACTCGAACATCATTCATGCCCACGGTGGACAGACGGCGTGGCGTCAAGACCCAACTTATGGCTCGAACAAAAACGCCTCAGGTCTAGGCATCAGCCAATAAGCGTGATGATCAAAAGCTTACTGCCGTGTGCCGGGCAAGGATTCCTGAGTATTATTCTCCACGCACATCTTCCCTATGTGCGGCACCCTGAGCATGACAGTTTTTTTGAGGAGAACTGGCTGTTCGAGGCCATGACCGAATGCTATCTGCCGCTGATCGGTGTGCTCGACCGGTTGCACGACGATAACGTGGATTACCGGCTGACGCTGTCGTTGTCGCCGACGTTGATGACCATGCTGCGTGATGACTTGTTACAAACACGCTATTTGAAATATCTGCATACTCGGTTGGAGCTGGCTGAAAAGGAAATCATCAGAACCCGCAAGCAGCCGGAATATCAAAAATTGGCGCGACTCTACCGCCGCTTTTTCCAGAATGCGCTAACTATTTATCAGGATCGCTATCAAGGCGATTTATTGGCGGCGTTTAAAAAACACCATCTGACCGGCAAGTTGGAGTTGATAACGACCGCTGCGACTCACGGTTTTTTGCCGCTGCTCAATGTCAGCGAAACCGCAGTCCGCAACCAGATCAATACCGGCATCGCTACGTTTAAAGCCAACTTCGGCCATGCCCCGAGCGGATTTTGGCTGCCCGAATGCGGCTATTATCCTGGCTTGGAGACGGTGCTGGCCGATGCCGGGATCGAGTATTTCTTTGTCGATAGCCATGGCGTGATGGACGCAAGTCCTCAGCCGCGCAATGGCGTTTATGCACCGATAGACTGCGGCAACGGTGTAGCGGCATTTGCGCGGGATCCCGAGTCGTCGTCGCAGGTTTGGAGTGCGAAGGAAGGCTATCCGGGCGATGCAGACTACCGAGAATACTACAGCGACATTGGTTTTGAGCGGGATCTGGATTATATCGCCCCCTATATTCTCGATGGCAAAACCCGCATCAACACCGGCATCAAATACCATCGCGTGACCGGCGGGAACCTGCCCAAGGAAATTTATAATCCGAGTCAGGCAAGGGCTAAGGCGCGTGAACATGCCCAGGATTTTATCGAAAAACGCAGGCATCAAATCGACCTGCTTGGCGCGAGTATGGATAGACCGCCGATGATTGTTGCCCCATACGACGCCGAATTGTTCGGCCATTGGTGGTTTGAAGGTGCATACTGGCTGGAATGCATGTTGAGATTGGCTAGCGAAAAAACCAGCGGTGTGCAGTTAAGCAGCTGCGGCGATTATTTGAAACAGCAGCCCTCGCCTCAAGTTGCAACGCCTGCGGCATCGACCTGGGGCGATCAGGGTTATTCCGGTTACTGGATCAATGAAACCAACGGCTGGATTTACCCCTTGCTGCACAAGGCCGAACTGGAGATGGAAAAACTGGCGTGCGATGTTCAGGGATTAGCGCTTACTCCGCTACAGACGCGAGCGTTGAATCAGGCTGCCAGATCGGTTTTGCTGGCGCAAGCTTCCGATTGGCCGTTTATCATGAAATCGGGGACAACCATCGACTATGCGAACAAGCGCATCACCGATCATTTGGCCCGGTTTAACTATTTGCACGACAGTTTTCGCAAGAACAGGATCAACGAGCGTTATTTGACCGCGCTGGAGATCATGGATAATATTTTTCCGGACATTGATTTTCGGGATTACAATCTTTCAAGTCAGAAAAATTAATTGATTCACACTCCGGAGACATTAATGATTGATCCCCAAGCTGGAGAGACTGTGAAAGTATTGTAGAAACCGACTTAAAAAAAATCGTTTTCTCAGGTTTTTCAAGCTATTGATTATTAACTGGGTGCCGGAGTACAAACCTAGGTTTGTACTCCAAATTCTTAATACTTTCACAGTCTCTGGAGCCTGGGAACCCGCGCAACACAAGAATAACACCGAAGAAAACGAAGTGTAATGGTTAATGTAAGTTTCAGCGTGTTGGAGCCGCGACTTTAGTCGCGCTGGCAATTGTTTCCTTCACTGTTGGTGTATTAGGAACCGTGCGCGACTAAAGTCGCGTCTCCATTTCTGTAGCTCGGGCCATTAATCACGGAGACAAAAATTGGACAAAATCCAACTGCTGTATGTTGCAAATGTGATTACCCGAAAAAAAGCAGGCGTCCATCAGACCTTGAGTTTTTTTATGCGGGTGGAAAACATTAGCCACGACAAACGGGTCGATGTGCTCTGGGCGGGTGAAGACGGCGTATGGCAAACTTTGCCTGCAAGCTATCACGGTAAGCTGGAGCATGATCAGGAGTATTGGCAGGCCCAAATCAATTTTCAGCTCAGTCCGGCAAAATTGCTGCCCGGCAATATCCGGTTCGGCTTGCGCTATCAGGCTTCGGGGAGCGAGTACTGGGATAACAAACAAGGCTTAAATTATTCCAGCCAAGCCGATTCCGGCATCAAGGTAGTTTGTTCTGCGCCGGTGTTAAACATCGGTTATGCGGGCAAGCTGGATGAAGGACAAAAAAATGTCCCGGTCACGGTGGCGGTGGACAAGTTCACCGATGCCGATAAGTTGACCATGCACTGGACGACCGACAACTGGCGGCATACCCACCAAACTCCCTGCCATTTTAAAACCACCTACTGGGACAAAGAGGCGCTTAGCAATGCCAGAAACCCCAATCAGTACGGCACGGCAATCTGGAAAGGCTGGCTTAAGATAGGTCTGTCGTTTCGCTTGCAATACAGTATTTGCCTTGAACGCAACGGTCAGGTTTATTGGGATAACAACCACGGCAAAAATTATTCGCTCAGCCATGAGCCGCTGAAGGTTTTGATCCTTAACCTGCATTGTTATCAGGAAGAAAACCAGGATTACAAATTCTCCCAAATAGCTAAGGCGATAGACGAGCTGAATGCCGACGTCGTCTGTTTACAGGAAGTGGCGGAGCTTTGGAACGATGGGGCAGGGGACTGGGAGTCCAATTCCGCCAAAATCATCAATGACCGGTTGGCTACGCCCTATCATATCCACACTGACTGGTCGCATCTGGGTTTTAACAAGTACCGCGAAGGCGTGGCCATTTTAAGCCGGTTTCCGCTGATTAAACCGGACGCCAAGTATGTGTCGGTCAGTCATGACGCATACAGCATTCATTCTCGTAAAGTGGTTGCGGCGCAAATCAACGTGCCTTATATGGGGCGGGTTAATGTTTTTTCTGCGCATTTAAGCTGGTGGGAAGACGGCTTTGCCGAGCAGTTTAATAGCCTGTGCGAGTGGGCCGAAGCCAAACAGTCGGCGCAGGTCAACGCCACCCTATTGTGCGGCGATTTTAATATCGCCGCAGGCTCGGAAGGCTATCATCTGGTGGTTGATGCTCACCAATATGACGACCAGTATTTGGCGGCCAACTCGCTGGGTCTGTTTGAAAAAATATTCAGGGTTAACGATCCTTATTGGCACGATTACCCGACTGACGATTGTCGCATCGATTATGTGTTCATGAATAAAACCAGTGAGCTGCAGGTTACGTCGGCAACGGTTTTGTTTACCGAGCAGGATTATGGCAGGGTTTCCGATCATTGCGGTTATTTGATGATTTTCGAGCCTAAGATATAAGGCGAAAGGCAGGAGTGCAAGCTTCGCTTGCTCAGCAGGCGGAGCCTGCACTCCACCGTTTTTCCCATTCGGCATGAGAGTAGAAGGCTCACCCCTTTTATCACGGAGATAAACCTATGCAGATAGCTGAACATTACGCCTCGCCTACCCATGGAAACCTGGGCGGCTCTTTTCAAAGAGTCAACGATTTCAACGACAAATTCTATATCCGCTGGGGGAAAATAGATTTCGATGTGTATTACGGCGTTCAGGTTAACGTCAAGGTCGTCCTGAAAGTCTACCGCGAGGCAATCTGCGAAACCTACCTCGTCGATACCGACGCCTATGATATTCATTGGGATCGCCACAAGCGGCGTACGCGGGATTTTTATATCCACCCGTTTTCCAGCAACTTCGGCCAGATCAATTGCGTCAAGTTTGCCTTTATCGTGCATCTGGACGAGCGCTCGATAGCCTCTCAGAGCGAATATATCTTCATGGACTGGCACCAACTCCAGGGCGAGCAACCGCAGTACCGGAAGATTACCTGGGATTGGGCGACAGCCAACGGCTATCGAAGCCACGAACTGAATGCCGGTGAATTGCAGAGCGATGTCGATTGGTACAACCATCATTTCGAAGCCTTGCAGCTGGTGCCCAAATTCACCAAAGGCCAGCAGCATCATCCGTATCATCCCAAGCGTTACATCCATGATCTGATCGACAAGGTGATCCGCTGCAAGCACCAAAATCCGGGGCGTTTATGTACGATAAAAGTCAGCGTGGATTGCATAGACGACCATGATTTTACCACCCATTTGCTAACCGCCAGCGGACAGGGCGTTTTAGTCCAATGCATCGTCGATTGGCGGAAAATGACGCTGACCAACAGCGAAAACTATGCGCGGTTAAAGCGCTCCGGGATTGAATTGATCGGCGTGTTTTGCAGCCCCAAGCATCATTTGATCGAAGTGGAGCCGGACATGCATACCAAATTCATTATTTTTAATGACGAGGACAGCATCCTGGGTTCGTTCAATATCACCTTCGACCGCTGGTGGGCCAATTGGGAGTCGGGGATGACTTTTCATTCCAAAGGCGTCTGTCGGCTGCTGGACAATATCTTCCAAAGCCAGCGGGGCGGCGTCAATCAAAAATACGGCATCGATCCGTTGAGTCATTTCAACCTGCTGTATACCTTCGGTCGGCACGTTATGCTGAACGGCAAGCCCTACCGCCCGCATCACGCCATATTGGCCGAAATCAACCGCGCCCGGCATTCGATAAAAGTGTCATTATTTCTGATCGGCGAGTTGCTCGGGGATCATCATGACAGCGTGGTCAATGCGCTGATCAACGCCAAGAACCGGGGCGTCTATGTGCATATCCTGCTTAACGGGCATTTGGCTAGGCAAGGCCGTATCGGTGTAGAGCGGTCGATGCACGATGAACTGAATCGCCCGTTGTTGCCGACGGTAGACCGGCTAAAACATGCCGGAATTTCGGTCGGCTTGGTTTACGGGCAAGACGACCATCCGGTGCCTTATTCCCCGATCCATTCCAAGTACTGCATTATTGACGATTATATCGTCATAGAAGGCAGTTTCAACTGGTACAACACCTCGGTGTTTTCTCATGACCTATTGGTCGTGGCCGCCAATTACGAAGTGGCAAAGCCGTATCTGTTTGAGTTCGAGCAGATACAGCGCTCGTTCAGGGTGTATTATTAAACATCAATGGTATTGATTAATGGACCACGGATGACACGGATTAGGCTGATAAACACTGATTAAAAATCCGCGTAAATCCGTCCAATCCGTGTTCCATTCTCTATGTACTGAGTTACTACGTACTCCTTTTGGCCTGTTTTCTATTTCACAAAACAGTTTTTTTCAGCGGACTGCTCCGCATCTTTAAGCCGTTTTCTTAAGTCTTTGGATTGGGCCGGGTCGCGCATGGCCGTAGCGGCATCGCCAGTTTGGCCTTTACTTAAATAAGTGAATGTTTTCGCGGCTTCGTATTCGACGAAGCTGAGTTTTTCAGCAATTTTGTCGATCTTGCAACCGCAGGCATATTGGGTGATGTAGGTCAGGCCGCCGTGTTGGGCGACGCAGTTTAAAACATATTCAACGCGGTCGCGGGTAGGGTAGTCGCTGACAAACGGCGCTGGCTCTGCTTGTTCATCCGGTTTTTCCGCTTCCATCGCGCAGCCTGAAATAAGGGTAACCAAAGCAAGGCCGAAAATGGCGGGTATGTGGTTAATTTTCATGGATGATTTTTTATTCCCATAAGTCAGAAAGTGAAAAAGTATGCTCCTCAAACGGAGCAACGGCTATTGGTCGGTCGTCGGCATAAGAATCGATCAATAACCAATGTTGGTCATGCAATTCATAGGCTTCCAGTGTTTGCAGGATAGGGTCGATTAACCAGAGATAAGCAACGCCGTGTGATGCGTAGACGGACATTTTAACTGTGCGATCCAATCGTGCCGTTGATGGCGATAACACTTCGCAAACCCAGTCTGGAACAACGTCAAACCATGCTGTTGTGGGCAAAGTCGGCATTCTTTGCCGCCGCCAACCGGCCAAGTCAGGCACTAAAACATCATGACCCAAATGACATTCCGGTTCGTCTATAATCCACCAGCCCCCTGGGCCGTTTCGCCCTTTTTGAAAGGGCGAAACCAATTCCGCGCCAATAGACGAAGAGGCTAGGGCATGTTTAGGCGCAGGTCTTGGATGGGTTTCCAATTGGCCGTTAATGATTTCGCCGACGATATTTTCCGGCAAATCGATAATGTCCTGGTAAGTGGCTAGTTTAATGGCTGGATTTAACATAAACCCTCCTGTAATCAATTTTCTTCAATTTTACCGCAACGAGTTACGCGCAGCTTGCAATAAACCTTAGGCTTGCGAGAATAGTCCATCGCTTGAATCATAATCCTCAACAATCAAAGCTTACCATTATGGACAGTCAAACAAAAGTAGCAGGCGTGATTCTTGCCGGTGGCCGTGCCCGGCGCATGGATAATCAGGATAAAGGCCTGGTGAATTTCAAAGGCCGTCCTATGGTCAGTTATGCAGTAGCCGCGCTGGCCCCAGTTGTCGATGGTGTGTTCATCAATGCCAACCGGAATATCGAGCAATACCGGCAATTCGGATGTCCGGTGATTAGCGATCAAACCGACAGTTTCGACGGGCCTTTGGCAGGCATATTAAGCGCGATGATCCATGCGGATGCCGATGTGTTGGTGGTCATGCCTTGCGATTCGCCGTTAATTAAAACGCAGCATCTGCAAAAGTTGCTATTAGCCCGCGCAGAACATAACGCCGATGTGGCCGTTGCCTTTGATGGCGTAAGGCAGCATCCGGTTTTTTTGGCGCTAAAGACGACCTTGCAAGCCAGCCTGCAAGATTATTTGACCGGCGGTCATCGTAAAGTGGCAGATTGGCTGGCGCAGCAACATCCGCTTCAGGTCGATTTTAGCAGTGAGCCGGACATATTCAGCAACATTAATACCCTGGCCGAGTTATCCATGCTGGAGGTAACTAATCATTTAAGTTAGAATAAAGCGTCATTATCAGGAGACAAAATGGGAACGACTTATGAATCAGATGTTGTTGCTTGGGCTGATGAGCAAGCTCAATTAGTGCGTGCCGGGCGCTTTGAACTGCTCGACTTGGAGCATATTGCAGAGGAGATAGAAGACGTGGGTAAAAGTGAGCAGCGCGAATTAGCAAGTCGCATGGCGGTACTTATGACGCATTTACTTAAGTGGCAGTTTCAACCGGAGCGGCAAAGCGCTAGCTGGCAACGAACGATAAAAGAGCAACGCAAATCTCTCGGATTTCACATTAAACAAGTTCCCAGTTTAAAATCAAAACTGGGCGATTCAGATTGGCTGGACGCCATTTGGTCTGATGCGGTAACTATGGCTATCAATGAAACTGGAATGGGAGAATTTCCAGAGTTATGTCCGTGGTTAATTGAAGATATTCTTTCGAATGATTGGTTACCAACATCGCTGCACTAGCTGAAGCTGGTTTAGTACGTAGGCCGGAATAAGCCGGTTCGAGCGGCAGCGAGGACAGGCGTTTCCGGCACACTATCCAAACTCGCCGGAAACGCCACCTCGCGCTACGCGCTTGGATGGCCTTATTCCGGCCTACGGGTTGTCCCTATACCCTGTCCAGATGCTGTAAATTAAGGAAATTAAAGAACAATGAATAAACTGTTTTCCCCCGCCATTGCCCTGATGAATCGGTTGAATTACACCAGAAAATTCATGGTGTTGGGGCTGATATATCTAGTCGCGATTGCTGTGGTGGTGTGCAGCCTTTATATTAGCCTTAATCAGATTGTCCTTGCTTCGCAGCGACAGCTGGCAGGCATTGAATTAATCAAACCCATTTCCAGAACCATTCAATTTATGCAGCAGCACCGTGGGTTGTCGGCTGGGGTGCTTGGCGGCAATGCAGTGATGAGCAGTCAAGCTGATGCCAAGCAAATTGAAGCTGATGCAGCCTTCAACGACACAGAACAGCGGTTGTCTGCCGGGCTGGTTGCGAGTGATGACTGGGCGCGGCTTAAAACCGATTGGCATAACCTGAAAAAAGACGGGTCTCACTGGACGGCGGATCAAAATTTTACCGCGCATACCGATTTGATCGACCTGATGCTGGAATTTGAGGTGCGCGTTGCTGATGACTATGCGCTGACCTTTGACTCGGATAGAGATGCGTTTTACCTGATCGATACGACGATCAACAAACTGCCGCTGGCGCTTGAACGGCTCGGACAGATACGCGCCTTTGGCACCGGTATTTTGACCAACAAGCAAATCTCGGATGATCAAAAGTCCGAGATGATTGCCCTGGTTGCCGAACTCCGCCATGCGCTTAAGTTTCTGACCATCAACCTTGAAAAAACAGGTCAATTCAATCCCGAAGTTCAAAGTTCGCTGCAAGCCGCGAACAAAGATATAGCCGATTCGGCGCAACAGATTGTCGACCTAGTGCAGTCGGGTGTTGTCACCGGCCATTTTGTCACGACGCCTGACGATTTTTTCAAGATGACCACGGCTGCTATCGACAAAGGTTATTTCCAAATGGAGCAAGTGCTGCTGCCTAAGACCGAAGCATTGATTAGGCGGCGTATTCAGCGCACAAAAAACGAGTTGTACATCAGCGTCGGCATTGCTTTTTTACTGTTGCTGGTTGTGCACTATTTCCTGATAGGCATTTATTACGCAATGATCGGCAGCATTCAGACGCTTGCCCGCTCAGCGCGCGTGTTTTCCGGCGGCGATATGAGCGAGCGTGTTAATCTGGGGACTCGCGACGAGCTTAGTCAAGTTGGCGACAGCTTCAACGAAATGGCCGATGGTTTCAATGCGCTGATTGAAGCCCGTCTTGAAGGCAAGGCCAGCGAAACAAGGCTACGCTCAATCATCGACGCCTCTCCGGTTCCTATGGTCTTGAATGATGACCAACAAAATATCACCTTCCTGAATCCCTCATTTATTCAGACCTTCGGTTATACCTTGGAGGATATTCCAACGCTGGCCGATTGGTGGGCTAAGGCTAGTCCGGATCTTGAATACCGGAAGTGGATGGCGGCTACTTGGAACACAACGCTGGAAACGGTGTTGCATGATGACAGTCAGTTTAACCCGGTAGAGATGAATATTCGCTGCCATAGCGGATTGACTAAAACCGTGCTGGCGAATGCTTCGACCGTCCAGCAATCGTTGGGCGGCGTTCACCTGGTTGTGTTATACGACATCAATGAACGCAAGAAAGCCGAACAGAAGCTGCTTGAGCGCGAGGCGCGTTACCGGGCGGTGACCTATTCCGCCAACGATGCCATTATTACTACCGATAATGCAGGCAATATTACAGGCTGGAACCGGGGCGCCGAGACCATCTTCGGCTACACGGAAACCGAGGTTAACGGCCAGCCGTTGACCCTGCTGATGCCGCATCGATACCGCGACCAACATTTTATCGGTATGAACCGGGTGTTATCCGGTGGCGTGTCGCATATTTACGACAAAACCGTTGAATTGGCAGGGCTGCGCAAGGACGGGAGCGAATTTCCGCTGGAACTTTCGCTGGCAAAGTGGGAGGCTGCTGAAGGCTGGTTCGTCACCGGCATCATCCGCGACAGCACCGTACGCAAGCAGGCCGAAGCCGACCTTCGTATCGCCGCTATCGCCTTCGAGGCTCAGGAAGCCATGATCATCACGGATGCCAATCAGGTTATCCTTAAGGTCAATCAGGCATTTACCCGGATCACCGGTTACAGCGCTGAAGAAGCCATCGGTCAGACGCCAACATTGCTCAAGTCCGGTCATCAGGATGCACAGTTTTATCAAGCTATGTGGGAAAGCTTGGCGCGTGACGGATACTGGCAATCCGAAATCTGGAACCGGCGCAAGTGCGGCGATGTCTATCCCGAACGGATTACCATTACCGCTATAACCAATGCTGAAGGCGATGTGGTTAATTACGTTGCAACTTTTGACGATATTTCTCAGCGCAAAAAGGCGGAGGAAACTATTCACGATCTGGTTTTTTATGACTCGCTGACCAAGTTGCCCAATCGTCGTTTGTTGGTGGAACGATTGAAGCACAGCATCGAAGTGGAGCGCCGCGACGGTAAACAATTGGCGTTGATGATGCTGGATTTGGATCGTTTCAAGGTGATTAATAACAGCCTGGGGTATCTGGCCGGTGACGAGCTGTTGCAACAAGTTGCGACAAGAATAGAGACCCGGTTGCGAAAAGTGGACTTAGTCGCCAGGTTGCGAAAAGTGGATCTACTTGCCCGTTTTGGCGGCGATGAGTTTGTCATGCTGCTGGAAGATATTACGCATATGGAAGATGCTGCGCGGGTGGCTGAACAGATTATCGATATTTTAAACAAGCCTTTTTATTTAAGCCAAGGTGATGAAATACGTATTACGGCCAGTATTGGCATAAGCCTGTATCCCCAGCACGGTGATAATCCTCAAACATTGATCAGTTACGCCGATGCTGCGCTGCACAAAGCTAAAGCCGAAGGGGCCGGTTGTTTTGCCTATTATTCCGAAGACCTGACCATAGCTGCCCGTGAGCGCATCGCGCTGGAAACCCGGTTACGTAAAGCCATTGAGCAACAGGAATTGCGGGTTTACTACCAGCCGCAGGTAGATATAGGCACGGGGCGCATCATTGGTGCTGAAGCGCTAGTGCGCTGGCAAGATCCGATTGAGGGGCTGATAGCGCCTGCCCACTTTATACCCCTTGCCGAAGAAACCGGCCTGATTCTGGAGATTGGCGCCTGGGTGCTGCGGGAAACCTGTCGCCAAGGCAGGTTGTGGTTGGATGCCGGATTGCCGCCGTTAACCTTGGCGGTCAATGTATCGGCTCACCAATTTAGCAGGTCTGACGTAAGCGCTTTGGTAACTACAGTGCTGAGTGAAACCGGTTTTCCGGCGGAACAACTGGAGTTGGAAATGACCGAAAGCGGGCTGATGCAGAACCAGAATAAGGTTATGGAACTGCTGAATAATATACGTGCGCTAGGCGTGCGGTTTGCCATTGACGACTTCGGCACCGGGTATTCGTCATTGTCCTATCTTAAACATTTTCCATTGGATTCATTGAAAATAGACAAGAGCTTTATCGACGATATTCCCCATCAACAAGACGATATGGAAATTGCCGCTACCATTATTACCATGGGGCATATGCTGGGCTTTAAGGTTATGGCCGAAGGCGTGGAGACGGTCGAGCAATTGGCGTTCTTGCAGGACAAAGGCTGCGATGCTTATCAAGGTTATATCAAAAGCAAGGCTGTGCCTGCTGATGAGTTTGTCGAGTTGTTGCGGACACAATAGCTGCCGAAAACTTCTGTTTTCCGGTATAATTCGCAGCAATTTTAACTCAGGGTATAGGCGTTATGTCGGAAATCAATAAAGTGGTGTTGGCTTATTCAGGCGGTCTGGATACTTCCGTTATTCTCAAATGGTTGCAGGATGTTTATGACTGCGAAGTTGTTACTTTCACCGCCGATTTGGGGCAGGGCGAAGAGGTCGAGCCTGCGCGGGCCAAGGCGCAAGCGATGGGTATTAAGGATATTTACATCGAAGATTTACGCGAAGATTTTGCCCGCGATTATGTTTTTCCGATGTTCCGCGCCAATACCGTTTACGAAGGCGAATATTTGCTGGGTACCTCTATTGCCCGTCCGTTAATCGCCAAGCGCTTGATTGAAATAGCTAACGAAACCGGTGCGAATGCCATTTCTCATGGCGCGACCGGCAAGGGTAACGACCAAGTGCGTTTTGAGTTGGGCGCTTACGCCTTGCGTCCCGATATAAAGATTATTGCACCTTGGAGGGAATGGGACTTAACCTCCCGTCAAACCTTGCTGGCTTATGCAGAGAAACACAATATTCCGGTGGAAATGAAGAAAGGCAAAACCTCGCCTTATTCTATGGATGCCAATTTGCTGCATATTTCTTATGAGGGCCGGATTCTGGAAGATCCTTGGGCGGAGCCTGAAGAGGATATGTGGCGCTGGACGGTATCGCCTGAATCTGCACCCGATCAAGCGACTTACATCGAGCTGACTTACCGTCAGGGCGACATTGTCGCGATTGACGATGTGGCTTGTTCCCCTGCGACGGTTCTGGAGCAATTAAACAAAATTGCCGGAGCCAACGGTATCGGTCGCCTGGACATCGTCGAAAACCGTTATGTCGGCATGAAGTCGCGGGGCTGCTATGAAACACCGGCCGGTACGGTGATGCTCAAGGCGCATCGTGCGATAGAATCGCTGACGCTGGACAGGGAAGTGGCGCACTTAAAGGATGAGCTGATGCCGCGCTATGCGTCGTTAATCTATAACGGTTACTGGTGGAGCCCCGAGCGAACCATGATGCAAACTATGATCGATGCGTCCCAGGCGAACGTGAACGGTAAAGTCAGGCTGAAGCTTTATAAAGGCAATGTGATCGTGGTCGGACGAGCTTCCGATACCGACAGTTTGTTTGATGAAAGTATTGCGACCTTTGAAGAGGATGGCGGTGCCTATAATCAAAAGGATGCCGAGGGCTTTATCAAGCTAAATGCGCTGAGGATGAGAATAGCTGCGGCCAAGCGATCTTTGTAGGGGCAATCCCTTGTGGTTGCCCCCGCTTTTGAATGGGGGGCGTATTTAAATAAAATGCCGGATTTGCCGATTAAGCTTGTATAATCCCGAGTCCGGTAGCGACACTACCGACAGTGTTTGTTATGAAAAATAATAATAGTTCGGTCAGGATGGTTGGTTGCCGTAGATTCCTGGGTTCGAGGGGACGAAATTAATGAGTGATACAGAGAAGATAAGTTCAGTAGTGGAGACGTTGCACGGTAGCGCTTCTACGTCTTTGCAACGAATTTCTTCGCATCATGCATTAATGAAAGTTAACAGATTGTTGCTGACTGTAGTCTGTTTTTTGATGGCGGTCGTTTTGATCGGTGGCTATTTATTGCTTCCAAACGATAGCTTTATAACCCGATATAAAAGCGTTACCGCTACCGAAACCTATGCGGCTGAGATGAATCCGGTGGTGTCCGCCGAGGTTAACGCGCTGAAAGGGCAGCTGGTCGGTCTGGTCAGCGGTTCGATAGAAAGCAAATTAAACGCGTTGGAAGAAAGCATCCGGGTAGGTACCGTGTCCAGTTCCATCGGCACGATAGAAGACTTGAAAAACGATCTTAAAGTTCTTCGTAGCTATTCAGAACCCGCCAAGAAAGGCAAGGTGGTTGTTTCTAATGAGCAGTTAATGCAGGAAATGTCCCAATTAAAACGCCTGATCTATCTGAGTCTTGCTTCTTGCGGGTTGATGCTGGCAGCCGTTGCCGGTATCTGGATTAAAAATCGCTACCGCTTGCCTTATAAAGAAACCAAGGTAAGCTATTTGGGCAAGGATTAGTCTGTCACTACTCAGCTATCTAATAAATATGGAACGCGGATGACGCTGATAATTATGATTAAATAAGATTTTTTACGAATTATCTGTGATTATCATATCCATCTGCGTCATCAGCGTTCTATTTTAGTTTTTTTTGGATATAAAAAAGCCGCCCGAAGTCTATGACTTCGGGCGGCTTTTTTGTTTTCGATCAGGGATTAATTGCCGCCCAGAAATTTGTATAAAGCATCAACTGCTTGGTCTTCGCCGTATCCAGCTTTAGTAACCGCTGGGTTTTTCATGATTTCAGCGATAGCTTTTGGCATGCCGCCTTTACCTTCTTTCAGAACGTTTTCGAATTTCGCTCTGTCCAGTTGGCCGCCTTTAATCAAAGTAGCTAATTGTGGATTTGAAGCGATGTCGTGGCAAGTGCCGCAACCGCGACCGAAAGCGCGCTCATAAATTTTCTTACCAACATCGCTGGCTTCGTCAGCGAATACTGATCCGCTTAAAGTGATTAAAGCAATACCTGCTAATGTGACTAATGTTTTTTTCATATTGTTCTCTCCTCGTGGTAGTAAAAAAAGAACTGCCGTTTCTTTTTAAAGAAAAAACAATTCAATTAAAAGTCAAACCCGGAAAGCATAGGGAATTTGACGGTAAAATTCAATCGTTTTATTTTTTATTTCCTCTTAAGTCTATTATCAACAACGGTTATGAACGATAACTGCAATCCGATAAGGCACAATCCGTAGGGTGCAATAGGCGTTAGCCGTATTGCACCGTATGTTGGATTTTGAAAATGGCGCAATACGCTATCGCTATTGCGCCCTACAAGTCTGAAACCAGCTCAGCTTGTCGTGCAGCGTGACTACCGTGCCGATAATAATCAGGGTGGGCGGCTTGATGTCTTGTCCTGCAACCTTGTCCGGCAAGGTTGCCAAGGTGCCGGTAACTACCTTTTGGTTGGAGGTAGTGCCTTGTTGCACAAGGGCGATAGGCAAATCTTCGGGGCTGCCGTGCGCAATCAGGGACTGGCAGATTTTTTCCAGCCCCGCCAGTCCCATATAGATGACGATGGTTTGATTAGGCGCGGCAAGTTGCGTCCAGTTTAAATTGACGGAATTATCCTTCAAATGCCCGGTGACGAAGGTGCAAGATTGCGCATGATCCCGATGGGTCAGCGGGATGCCAGCGTAGGTTGCGCAGCCGGAGGCCGCAGTAATGCCTGGAACCACCTGGAAATTAATACCTTGCTGCATCAAGGTTTCGATTTCTTCGCCGCCGCGGCCAAATATGAACGGATCGCCGCCTTTTAAGCGCACCACGCGCTTTCCGGCTTTAGCTAAATCTGCCAGCAGGGTATTGATCGATTCCTGCGGCAGCGCATGATTTTGCCGTTGTTTGCCGACATAAATCTTTTCGGCATCCCGGCGCGCCAAATCGAGAATTTCCGGCGAAACCAGCCGGTCATAAACGACCACATCGGCCTGTTGCATCAAGCGTAGCGCACGGAAAGTCAACAGGTCAGGCGCGCCGGGACCTGCGCCAACCAGATAGACTTCGCCGGGATTAGTGTCTTGTTCTTGCTTAAGTAAGGTCTGCTCCAATTGTTGCTCGGCTTGCTGATGCTTGCCGGAGAAGACCAGTTCAGCGACGGAACCCTGCAAGATGTTTTCCCAGAAAATCCTGCGTTGGGCGGGTTGCTTGATATGCTGTTTGACCTTATCCCTGAACTTATCGGCCAAACCAGCCAGTTGACCGTAGGCCGGAGGAATTGCGGCTTCTATTTTAGCCCTGAGCAGTCGGGCTAGCACCGGTGCGGCACCGCCCGAGGAGACCGCCGCAATAATCGGTGAGCGGTCGATAATGGCCGGAAAAATAAAGCTGCACAGCTCGGGATTATCGACCACATTAACCGGGATATTTTGCTCATCAGCCGTAAGGGCAACCAGGCGATTGGTTTCTGCATTATCTGTTGCCGAGACCACCAGCCTGAATACGCCAAGATCGGCGGGGGCGAAGGGCTTTTGTAGCAGCGTTAGCTTATGAGCCTGTTGCAGGCTTAATACCGCAGGACTTATCTCGCTGGCGATTACGGTGATGTTTGCACCGGCTCGCGCCAGCAATTCAATTTTTCGGGCGGCGATTTCGCCTGCGCCGACAACCAGGCAAGCCTGGTCTTTAAGCTTTAAAAATACGGGGAAATAATCCATGAAGTTACGATGATGCTAGGATTTAAAAGAGGATGGTATTATAAGCGCACCCAACTTAGTTGAGAAAACTTAAAAGCTCATGATTGAATTTAACCTGGAAGTCGATGCCAGCGGATTGAACTGTCCACTACCGTTGTTGCGCCTGAAAAAAGCCTTGATGGACATGGCTAGTGGCGATGTTGTTAAGGTGATCGCAACCGATCCTGCCGCACATCTGGACTTTGGCGTTTATTCCGACCAGACCGGGCATCAAATCGTTTACTTGATAAAAGAATCCAATAAGCAGATCTTTTATTTCAAAAAGAAATGATGTTGGCTGGAAATGCGGCCTTCCATGCCTGAAGCTTTTGCTGATAGGAAAGGGCCGCATGCGCAGGACTGGTGGAGGGAAGGCGCATATAGCTGACAGGTACAGCGCTGACGCTAGGCAATACATACTGTCGGTAGGCCGACTCCGCTTTTGCGCCGTTGAACAACACCGTACGGATCTTGTCATGGACATCAAAAAAGTCATGAAAGTCATTAGCCGTGATCGAGTCGGCGTCAATGCTTGCGTCCAGGCTGCCGACCCGCGCACAGGATTGCAACACATCCCAGACTGCGATGTGGGCTTTTTTCAGCTTATCTAGTCGGGTTTCATAGGCAGCGTCCGGGTCAAACCCGAGCAAGTGCTCCATGATTTTCCAGAACGCATTGCGGCGATTGGCATAATACCGGCCTGCCGCTAAAGACTCCTGTCCGGGCATGCTGCCCAGAATCAATAGCTCGGAATTCGAATCGGCGATGGGTTCGAAACAGAATAACAGTGGATTTGTCATGTATCGGATCCAAACAATGTAATAAGTCAGGCAGCTTTCAAAGTTAGATTTATAATGCCGTAGAAGTCAGCACAAGTCATCAAAACAAATTATCCAAACACAAACTCGAGTTTAAACAAAATGGTTAAACGAAGTATTTTTAGGAAACTGCTCGTTACGATGGTGGGTTTAATTATCGCCTTGTTGACGATGTTGACCATAGTCCAGATTCAGTTTCAAAAAGAGGTGTTTGAAAAGGAATTGGATAAACGCATTGTGCTGATGAAAGGCAAACTAATCGATGGAGGCCATATTCTATCCGATAACTTATCAGCGCAGGTTAAGAATGGTATCGCTTCGGCTAATATTTCCCTGGTCGCCGACCAGTTAAAAAAAGCGGTGCAGGAAAATAAAGAGCTTCATTACATTATCTTGATGGACGCTTCAGGCATGGCTTATATTCATACGCTAAAGCCGCAGCTGGAACAGGGGAGGTTGTCGGAAAAAGAGGATTTGTTTGCGATGGCTCAAAAGTCGGTAACGGTTAATGAGTATGTCGCCGACGGAAAACCCATTATGGAATTTATCATGCCGATTCAAGTGAGCTCCGAATCTTGGGGGGTGCTACGGCTGGGTTTCTCGTTGGATATTCTAAATCAGGAGATTGTTAATTCACGAAAGGAAAGTACCCGTCAAATCCGCGAAATGATAGAGCGGTTGTTAATCATCACGGTCATATTCATCCTGGTTGGCGCTTTTGTCGTATTGCTGGTATCTGAACGCCTGTCCAGGCCGCTGATGCACTTGACTTTATTGGCTAACGAGTTGGCTCGCGGCAATTTTACGGTTAGCGATAAGGTGGACAAAAAACGCCAGGACGGTGAAATTGGCGCACTAACGAAAGCATTTGTGCAGATGGCTGAGAATTTGAAAATTTCTTACGACAAGCTTGAAGAATACAGCCGAACCCTGGAGCAAAAAGTAATAAGCCGCACTGCCGAACTGGCCAAAGCACGGGATCAGGCGATAGCCGCCGATAAAAGCAAGTCGGAGTTTCTTTCGATGATGAGTCATGAGATTCGAACCCCGATGAATGCGATTATCGGGATGAACCGGTTGGCGTTGCAGACAGATCTGACAGCAAAACAGCAGGATTATTTGACTAAAGTTCAGGTTGCTTCGCGTGCATTGCTGGGGATCATTAACGATATTTTAGACTTCTCCAAAATCGAGGCCGGAAAGCTGGAGCTGGAAATCATTCCGTTTAACTTGGATGATGTGCTGAATGATCTTGCCGGTTTGATGGCTGACAGAGCCGAAGAAAAAGACTTGCAGATACATTTTAATGTCGCCGACGATGTGCCTGCGCATTTGATGGGCGATCCGCTAAGGCTGGGTCAGGTGTTGCTTAATTTAGTCGGCAACGCGATAAAATTTACCCGTTCAGGCGGGATTTTTATCAATGTTGCGTTGGCAGAAGCCGGTGCGGACAAAATTAGGCTTGAGTTTTCCGTTAAAGATACCGGCATAGGTCTGACAGCAGAACAAATAGGCGGATTATTTCAGTCCTTTAGCCAAGCCGATAAATCCACCACCCGCGAGTACGGCGGCACAGGACTGGGTTTGGCAATATGCAAGCGGATGGTGTCGATGATGCATGGCGACATTCAGGTAAACAGTGAAATAGGGCAGGGCAGCACCTTTATCTTTACCGCCGTCTTTGGTCAACTTCAGGGGGCAGCGCAAAAGCGGGCGGCCTCGCGCGATGCTTTTCGCGGCATCAATGCATTAGTGGTGGATGGCGACACGTCATCGCGTGAGGCATTAGGCTTGTATTTGGAAACTTTTTATTTTCAAGTGACCCAAGTAAGCACCGGTGAGCAAGCTATCCAACTGTTGGAAAACGCACAGGTTAAAAACCCTTATCAGCTGGTGCTGATGGACTGGAACTTGCCAAAAATGGATGGCATTACGGCTGCGCGCCAGATTAAAAATAGTCTTAACATTGCCAGCATTCCGCACATTATCATGATAACCACTCATAACAGGGAAGATATTGAGCCGCGATCAGCCGAGTTAAATCTGGATGGTTTCCTGGTTAAGCCGGTGCATCCGTCGGCGCTGTTTAATGCGGTTATTGAGGCGTTCGGTCATGACGAGTCTTCTGTCTTGCCAGCCCATCGCTCGGGGGCTGAGGACGAAGCGCTGCATAAAATTAAAGGCGCGAAATTGTTGTTGGTGGAAGACAATCACATTAACCAGCAGGTCGCGAAAGAAACGCTGGAGATGGAGGGTTTTGACGTCACCATTGCCGAGGATGGACAAGATGCCGTTCAAAAAATACGGGCTAACTATTTTGATGCGGTATTAATGGACTTGCAAATGCCGGTTATGGATGGTTATCAAGCAACCCGAATCATACGCTCCGAAGCGAAATTTGATGACTTGCCTATTATTGCGATGACCGCTCATGCACTGAGCGATGTCAGGGAGAAATGTCTGCATATCGGCATGAACGGCTATGTAACCAAGCCTTTAGACGTCGATGAGTTATTGGCAAGCCTCGTTGACTTTATTAAACCGTTGCAAAAAACGCCGGATGCTTGTTTGGAGCAAGTAGTTCAGCAAAGAGAACTATTATTGCCGGAACTGTTGCCCGGCATCGATATGTCGCAGGGTTTAAAAAACATGGTAGGAAATGTACAGCTGTTTTGCGACTTGCTGGCAAAATTTCAGCAGAGCTATAGCGATGCCCAGGCCCGATTGGAGGCTTTATTGCAGGCGGGCGATGTCGATTCCGCTTTGAATTTGCTCCATGCCATGAAAGGCGTGGCGGCCAATCTCGCCATGCCGGAATTGAGGTCATGCATAGTCGCGTTGGAGCAGACCCTTGGTACGCCATCGGACTATGAGCCTGGACTGTTAGCCGACTTTGCCAGCGCTCAAAACAGGGTGCTTGAGTCGGTTGCTCAGTTGCGCAAGGCTAACGGGCAGGATACCTAGGGAAGCGCTGATTTAATCGTCCGATAATGAGATAATATCGGCATTAATCGAAACAACACCAATGCCCCTATGACCTATCAAACCAGTTTTGCCGACCTCGACTATAACCACAAAAAACGCCTGACCAGAAGGGAAGTATTTTTGAACGAAAT